>NZ_JBFRFW010000014.1:0-195132 GCF_052115025.1 Bradyrhizobium sp. 2TAF24
ACCGCCGATGTAGAAACCGGTCCAGTTGTAGATCGGAGCAGGCACATAGGCCGGCGCCTTGGTGTAGGTACGGGCCGGCAGGTCAGCCGCGAAAGCCGACGTGCCCAGCGCGATCAGCGCCACGCTGCCCAGCAGGATCTTCTTCATCACTCTCTCCACTTCAATCCCCACCACCCGAAGGCGGATCGATGTTTTTGTCGTCGCGAACGCCCCGACGTTGGAAAGGACTATACAGGTGGGCAGTGCAAAAAGCCGTCTCCCAAATGCAACACTCGCAGGCGAAGTGGATTGAGCTAAGTTCAGGATTTATTTAGCATATTTCGCCTTGGGTTCCACCCGGGTTCCCCGCATTTCGGGCTGCTTTTTGCCACATTTGCCGGCCCCGGAAGATGCATTCGTTTGCGCCGGACCTGGGCACGCCACATTTGTTTTGCCAAAGGAACATTATGAGAACATAATGTGTCGAAGAGATCGATCAGCGATCGATGAGGGATCGGTAGTGGATAACCCGCAGGATGCCGCCAGACGGCGGCGGGAGCGGGTATAGGGTCAGTTTCAGAAAGTGCCCTGCCGGTGATGGTGTGGGTTCGGGACAGAGTGTTGGAGAGCGGCGATGGCAGGAAGTGTGAACAAGGTCATTCTGGTTGGAAACCTCGGGGCCGATCCCGAGATCCGGCGGACCCAGGACGGGCGGCCGATCGCGAACCTGCGCATCGCCACCTCGGAGACCTGGCGTGACAAAGGCACCGGCGAGCGCAAGGAAAAGACCGAGTGGCACCGCGTCGTGATCTTCAACGAGGGCCTGTGCAAGGTCGCCGAGCAATATCTGAAGAAGGGCGCCAAGGTTTACATCGAGGGCGCGCTGCAGACCCGCAAATGGACTGACCAGAGCGGTGCTGAAAAGTACTCCACCGAAGTGGTGCTTCAGGGCTTCAACTCGACGCTGACCATGCTCGACGGCCGCGGCGGCGGTGGCGGCGGCTTCTCCGACGATGCCGGCGGCGACTTCGGCTCCAGCGGCGTGTCGAGCCCGGCGCCGCGCCGTGCGGTATCCAGCGGCGGTGGCGGTGGTGGCCGCGGCAGCAGCGACATGGACGACGAGATTCCGTTCTGATCTGAGACAGCCTTTGTCGGATCAGACGCAGGAGGCGACTAGTCTCTGACGTCTCAATGCCCCGGCCGGTCCGGGGCATTTTGCTTTCGGAGAGCGTCGACGCGTGTCGGACTCACACCAGTCCAGTGACATGCAGCACGACGCCGGCCGCGGCACAGGCGCCGAGGGTCTGCAGCATGCCGAGGTTGAAGCGGAAGATCGCGAGCGCGGCGCCCACGGCGAGGGCGAGGGCCCATGGATCGACGCTGGCGAACACCGGCGCCTCGAACGATAGGCCATAGCCGCGCACCGGCAGCACATCACGGAAGATGGTGTGGATCGCGAACCAGATCGCGAGGTTCAGGATCACCCCGACCACTGCTGCGGTGATCGCGGACAACGCGCCGGCCAGCGCGCGGTTGCCGCGCAACTGCTCGATGAACGGGGCGCCGAGAAAGATCCACAGGAAGCAGGGCGTGAAGGTGACCCAGGTGGCCAGCAGGCCGCCGAGGGGTGCGGCCAGCAGTGGCGGCAGGACGCCCGGATCGCGAAACGCGGCCATGAAGCCCACGAACTGCAGCACCATGATGAGCGGGCCGGGCGTGGTTTCCGCCATGCCGAGGCCGTCGAGCATCTCGCGCGGCTGCAGCCAGTGATAGTGCTCGACGGCCTGCTGCGCCACATAGGCGAGGACGGCATAGGCTCCGCCGAAGGTCACCGCCGCCATCTTGCTGAAGAACACCGCGATCAGCGTGAACACGTTGGCTGGTCCGAGCAGCGCAGCAAGCAGCGCGACCGGCACGAGCCAGAGCAGCAGCCAGACCGCCGCGACTCGCAGTGTGCGTGCAAGCGTCGGCCGGGCATGGTCGGGCAACCGTTCACCGAGCAGGCTGTCCACCAGCGCGGTGTCCGCGCTGGTGTCGTGGGGGGTGGGCGCAGCGAAGGCGGCAAGGCGTGCTCGCCCGCCGCTGGCGCCGATCAGGCCGGCGGCAAGGATGATCAACGGGAACGGCGCATCGAACAAGAAGATGGCGATGAACGCCGCCGCGGCAAGGCCCTGCATCACGCGGCTCTTGAGCGCGCGCCGGCCGACTCGCACCACGGCCTGCACCACGATCGCGAGCACCGCAGCCTTCAGCCCGAAGAACAGTGCTGCGACGATCCCGACTTGGCCGAACAGTGCGTAGACATAGCTCAGGGCCATGATCGCAACGACGCCCGGAAGCACGAACAGCCCGCCGGCCATGATGCCCCCGGCGGTGCGATGCATCAGCCAGCCGATATAGGTGGCGAGCTGTTGCGCCTCAGGACCGGGCAACAGCATGCAGTAGTTGAGGGCATGCAGGAAACGGCCCTCGGATACCCAGCGCTTCTCATCGACCAGAATGCGATGCATCACCGCAATCTGTCCGGCTGGGCCGCCGAAGCTCAGCAGTGCGATCCGTGCCCACACCCGGAAGGCGTCGCCGAAACTGGGAAAGGCGGCCCTGCCGGATATGGCGGAACGAACGGACGTCGTCGTCATATCGGTCATGCCTTGGCTTTCGGCTTCGTCTTGTGCGGCCAGTTGTGGGTTTCATCAGTTGCGTCGCGGCACCAGCGATAAAACGCATCGTAGAGCGTCAGTCCGGCCTCGAGCTGTTCAAGATCATCGGCATGCATGCGCGACAGCCCGAGCGAGGCTGCGAGCAGGCCGGGCGCCTCGGGTGCAAGATCGAGCCGCGCCGTATCGGCTGCGCGCACGATCGTGGCGAGGTGCAGCAGCGGCTCGGTCGCAAGGCCGAACTCTTCGACCATGACGTCGAAGGTGCAGCGTTCGCCGCGATGGCTCCAGTGCACGTTCTCGATGTCGAAGGGCACGGCGCCGAAGCGGTCGGCGACGGCCTCGACCTGAGATGCCGTCACGAACAGGAAGACGGCGGAGTGGTCGATAAACCGCCGGATCAGCCAAGGGCAGGCGATCCGGTCGATCTTCGGCCGAGCCCGCGTGACCCATACCGTTCGCCCGGCAGTGTCGCGGTTGGGAATGCGCGCCGATGGCACCAGCGGCAGGCGCTCGCTGGCCCAGGCTTGGAAGCCGCCTTCGAGCACGGCGGCGGTCGCTCCGCCCAGGCGCAGCCAGGCGGCGGCGCCTTCACTGAGCCCATGGCCGTGTCGGCAGATGACGATGACCGTCTGTCCGGGAAAATCGGCTGTCCACGCTGGAGCAGCGGCGTGGCTGCGCCGGATCGCGGTCGGAATCATGCGTGGATCTGCTGCGACATCATCGTCGGTCCGGACGTCGACCAGCACGGGACACGTGGCGGAGCCGAGGAGGCGAAACAACTTGTCGGGAGCAATAGCGTTGAGAGCGGGCATGCTGCGTCCTTTCACAAAGGGATGGACGCGATTCTTGGGCATGTCGCCTTGTGGGGAGATCGCTTCCCCATGGCCACGACTACAGCGAAAGCGGGCGCTTTTGTCAATCGTGCAACGGGAGGCGCAGGTCGCGCGTCAGTCCCGTGCGAATGCCAGGCGTGTCCAGGTCACGCCGGCGTGGCGATTGGCGGGCTGTGTCGAAGCCGTCGTCAGTGCCAGCCGGGGGCGCAGGCCAGCGGCCCGCGCAAGAGCCACAGTATCCTCGGCGGACACCACGAACATGCGCCGGCCATCGGGCACGGGGCCGTGCCGCAGTGACAGGATCAAGGTCCCGCCGGTCTTGAGCAGCGCGGCGATGCGCGGCATCGCGCGGCACCGTTCGTCGGCGGCGAGATGCATCCAGACCGCCGAGAGCATGACGAGGTCGAAGCTGCGGTCCTCGCTGAAGGTCGCAAGATCCGGCAGGCTGTCGTCGCGCCAGTCGATCGGTTGTGCGCGATGGAGTGCCATGCCGGCGTGCCGGAATGCGTCGAGCGGCTCCACGGCGACGACGCGATGGCCCATGGCGGCGAGCCAGGCCGCGTCGCGTCCCGATCCCGCACCGATGTCGAGCACGTCGGCGGGCGCCCGTGGCATCAGATGCATCACGGCTCCGTGGTGCTCGGCGCTGGAGATCTGCTCCCAGCGCGCGACGAGCGCTGCCGCGAGGGCGGCGTAGCCCTGCGTGCCCGGCACGCCACTGGCGGTGGGGTTGTCCGTGGAGGCCATCGTTCGCGGCAGTCTTTGTCGTCGCGCTGGAGTTCGAGCCCAAGCCTGTGATGTTTTAACCCGAGTCTGGCTCACGTCTCCAAGGGGACAGGCCGGCCTGTTGACCGCGCCGAAGTCGGGCTTAGCTGCCGCAGTTTGCCGGGTTACGTTGATATCATTAACATTGTTGGGGATCGGGGCTTTCATGTCGCTCGCGCAGCGGCTGGAGGCTTCGCTGCTGACCTAGATCCATGCCTTCGCCGGGGTGGTCGCCTTTGTGCTCCGGCTGGTGCAGTTCACCGAGCCTAAGGGCACGCTGCCCCATCGGACGCCGGGATGGATCTGGGTCCTGCTGATGCTCGCGGTGAGCGTCTCCTCGTTCTATCTGCACGGCCTGCGGGTGTGGGGACCGTGGAGCCCGATCCACCTGTTGTCGGTGTTCACGCCGCTGGCGCAGGTCTATGCGATGTGGGCGGCGCGCCATCACCGTATACGCGGACATCGCATCGCCATGATCGCGATCTTCTGCGGCGCGCTGGTGATTGCGGCGGTGTTCACCCCGGTTCCCGGACGGCTGATGCATGCGGTGGTGTTCGGTCCGCGGTGAGGGGCGGACGAGCCGTTTCCGGAGCGTTTCAGGCGGTGTTCCGCAGTCCAGCGAGGCGGCTCGCGGGTGGCGTCGCATCCAAATTGTAAATATCTGAAATATTTGCGCTTTCCTTGGGTGAGAAAGCCTTCGGAGGGGTTGGTCGGGCGCGCTGAATCGCCTATATAAAAAGACGAAGCTTTTGTGGGGATTCTTTCGTTTTGGCCGACCAAGACAATCCGGAAAATGGCTCGTCCGAGCCCGTCGATATTCGTCCGGTCTCGATCACCGATGAGATGAAGCGATCGTACCTCGATTACGCGATGAGCGTGATCGTGGCGCGTGCGCTTCCGGACGTGCGCGACGGCCTCAAGCCAGTGCATCGGCGCATCCTGTATGCGATGTACGAGAACGGCTTCGAGTGGAACAAGCCGTACCGCAAGTCGGCGCGCACCGTCGGCGACGTCATCGGTAAATATCATCCGCACGGCGACCAGTCGGTGTACGACGCGCTGGTGCGCATGGCGCAGGACTTCTCGATGCGCCTGCCGCTGATTGACGGCCAGGGCAACTTCGGCTCGGTCGACGGCGATACCGCGGCAGCCATGCGTTACACCGAGGCGCGGCTCGCCAAGGTGGCGCATACGCTTCTGGAAGACATCGACAAGGACACCGTCGACTTCCAGGCCAACTACGACAGTTCCGAGCGCGAGCCGACGGTTCTGCCGGCGCGCTTTCCCAATTTGCTGGTCAACGGCGCCGGCGGCATCGCCGTCGGCATGGCCACGAACATCCCGCCGCACAATCTCGGCGAGGTGGTCGACGCCTGCATCGCGCTGATCGACAATCCGGCGCTCAGCATCGACGATCTCATCAATATCGTGCCGGGTCCGGATTTCCCGACCGGCGGCATCATTCTCGGCCGCCAGGGCATCCGCTCGGCCTATCATCTCGGCCGCGGCTCCATCGTGATGCGCGGCAAGGTGACGATCGACACCATTCGCAAGGACCGCGAGGCGATCATCGTCTCCGAGATCCCGTATCAGGTGAACAAGGCCAGCATGGTCGAGCGCATCGCCGAGCTGGTGCGCGAGAAGAAGATCGAGGGCATCGCCGACCTGCGCGACGAGTCCGATCGCGATGGCTATCGCGTCGTGGTCGAGTTGCGACGCGACGCGGTGCCGGACGTGGTGCTCAATCAGCTCTACAAGTACACGCCGCTGCAGACGAGCTTCGGCGCCAATATGGTGGCGCTCGACGGCGGCCGTCCGCAGTTGATGAACCTCAAGGACATGCTGACGCTGTTCGTCGCATTCCGCGAGCAGGTGGTCACACGGCGCACCAAGTACCTGCTCGGCAAGGCGCGTGAGCGCGCCCACATCCTGGTCGGTCTTGCGATCGCCGTCGCCAACATCGACGAGGTCATCCGCGTCATCCGCAATTCGCCCGATCCGAACACCGCCCGCGAGACCCTGATGGCGCGCGATTGGCCGGCCAAGGACGTCGCGACGATGATCATGCTGATCGACGATCCGCGCCATCGCGTCGCCGAGGACGGCACCGCGCGGCTGTCGTTCGAGCAGGCCAAGGCGATCCTCGACCTGCGCCTGCAGCGCCTGACCGCGCTCGGCCGTGACGAGATTTCCGACGAACTCGACAAGCTCGCGGTCGAGATCGCTGACTACCTCGAAATCCTGCGCTCGCGCGCCCGCGTCCAGGGCATCGTCAAGGACGAGCTCATCGCCGTGAAGGCCGAGTTCGCAACCCCGCGCCGCACCGTGATCGTCGACCAGGAAGGCGAGGTTGAGGACGAAGACCTGATCCAGCGCGAGGACATGGTGGTGACGGTGTCGCACCATGGTTACGTCAAGCGCGTGCCGCTCTCGACCTACCGCGCCCAGAAGCGTGGCGGCAAGGGCCGCTCGGGCATGCAGACGCGCGACGAGGATTTCGTCAGCCGCCTGTTCGTGGCCTCGACCCACACGCCGGTGCTGTTCTTCTCGTCGCGCGGCCAGGTCTACAAGGAGAAGGTCTGGCGTCTGCCGATGGCCGCGCCGAACGCGCGCGGCAAAGCGCTGATCAACATCCTGCCGCTGGAGCAGGGCGAGCGCATCACCACCATCATGCCGCTGCCGGAGGACGAATCGTCCTGGGCCAATCTCGACGTGATGTTCGCCACCACCGGCGGCAACGTCCGGCGCAACAAGCTGTCGGACTTCGTCGACGTGCGCCGCTCCGGCATCATCGCCATGAAGCTCGATGAGGGCGAGGCAATCGTCGACGTGCAGATCTGCACCGAGCACGACGACGTGCTGCTGACCGCCGCCGGCGGCCAGTGCATCCGCTTCCCGGTCACCGACGTGCGTGTGTTCACCGGCCGCACCTCGATGGGCGTACGCGGCATCGCGCTCGCCGAGAACGACGCGCTGATCTCGCTGTCGATCCTGCGCCATGTCGAGGCGACCTCGGACGAACGCGTGGCCTATCTCAAGATGCGCCGCGCCGTGGCCGGCGAAGCCACCAACGAGGAGCCGGTGGAGGCCGACGGCGAGGAGAGCTCGGGCAGCTTCCAGCTCACCCAGGAGCGCTATGTCGAGATGTCGGCGCAGGAGCAGGTCGTGCTCACCGTGTCGGTCAACGGCTACGGCAAGCGCACCTCGTCCTACGAGTACCGCACCACCGGACGTGGCGGCAAAGGCATCGTCGCGATGCTGGTCAACAGCCGCAACGGCAAGCTGGTGGCCTCGTTCCCGGTCGAGGACAGCGATCAGATCATGCTGGTCAGCGATGCCGGCCAGCTCATCCGCTGCCCGGTCGAGGGCATCCGTGTCGCGGGTCGCTCGACCCAGGGCGTGATCGTGTTCGACACCGCCGAGGACGAGCATGTGGTCTCCGTCGAGCACCTGACCGAGGATGCCGACAACGGCAATGGCAACGGCGGCTGATCGCGCCAGCCTGCCATCGAGAATGCCGAAAGGCCGCCCGCGGGCATGCGGGCGGCCTTTTGCTTGGAGATCGCTTGAAAGAGGTTGAAAGAGGGCAGGCTGGAGATCGGGAGGCGATCAGAGCCGGTCGGTGGTGACGAGACGGGCCTCGACCTTGAGCGCGGCCTTCGACCCGGCCTTGCGCAGGCAGGCGGCTTCGAAATTCGGCCAGGCCTGCTGGGAGCAGTCGCGGCCAACCGGGCGGATGTCGAGCCGGTCGCCCTTGGCGAGCGCCACGGGAACACTGGCCTCAACCTGCGGGGCGAAGCCCGGCAGCACGGTCAGAGCGGCCGTGACGAGTGCGGCGACGGCAATCGCTGAAAGCGCCTTGATCATGGAAGTCCCCTGTTATCTGTCCGGGGCCCATCCGGCCCGGTTTGTCGTTGCCCGGTGTTGTAGCGGCGCTGCGTTTCGGCCGGTCTGCGTGCGATGCGGAAAATGGTTTCGTCGCTGGCCGAATGTGTTTCGCCGCCCCGGGAGGCACGAAACAATCCAGGAACCCGCCGGGATCGATTGCGCCCATCCACCCATCAGACGCGGCGGCATGACCACGGGTTCGGTCGGTTCGGCGAAATAAAACGCGGCCGAGTGGGGGAACCGGCCGCTTGCGGCTCCATCCGCGCCGGGGTACAGGGGGGGATGCCGCGCATTGCCCTTTATCCGGGGTCGTTCGACCCCGTTTCCAACGGCCACGTCGACGTGGTCCGCCAGACCGTTCGGCTGGTCGACCGCCTGGTCGTCGCCATCGGTGTCCACCCCGGCAAGAAGCCGCTGTTCTCGACCGAGGAACGGCTGGACATGATCCGGGAGGTGTTCGCGCCGCTCGCCGCCGAGGCGGGCTGCCAGGTCGACTGCACCACCTTCGACGATCTCACGGTGACCGCCGCCAAGCGGGTGGGGGCCACGGTCCTGATCCGCGGCCTGCGCGACGGCATCGACATGGCCTATGAAATGCAGATCGCCGGCATGAACCAGACCATGGCGCCGGACATCCAGACCGTATTTCTGCCGGCGTCGCCGCTGGTTCGCCCGATCACCGCCACGTTGGTGCGCCAGATCGCGGGCATGGGGGGCGATGTCTCGAGTTTCGTGCCCGCCATCGTGGCGTCACGCCTCAAGGCCAAGTTCGGCCGCTAGTGGCGGCTCGTCCATTTGCTGCCTGACGCCGGTTCCATCCGGCTTCACTCCGGGTGCCATTGCCTTCGCACCCGGTCCAACCGTTACCGAGCTTTTCTGGAGTTCCCATGATCCGAATTCTTGCCGTCCTGACTGCGCTGGTGTTTGCGGTACCGGCGTTCGCCCAGTCACTGCCCGCCGGTCTCGACAAGGCCAATGCCATTGTCATCGACACCACCAAGGGGCGGGTCGTGATCAAACTGCGGCCGGACCTCGCGCCGCAGCATGTCGAGCGCATCAAGCAGCTGGCGCGTGACGGCTATTACAACAACGTTCCCTTCCACCGTGTGATCGAGGGCTTCATGGCCCAGACCGGCGACGGCAAGAACTTCAACGGCACAGGCGGCTCGAAGTACCCGGATCTCACGGCCGAATTCTCCAGCGTGCCGTTCAAGCGCGGCATCGTCGGCATGGCGCGTGCGGCCTCGCCGAACTCGGCGAACTCGCAGTTCTTCATCATGTTCGCCGATGGTCCGTTCCTCAACGGCAAGTACACCGTGGTCGGCGAGGTCGTGTCGGGCATGGACGTCGTCGACAAGATCAAGCGCGGCGAGCCTGTCCCCGATCCGGACAAGATGGTCAAGGTCCAGGTCGCTTCGGACATCAAGTAGGAGCGGCCATGACGCGGCGAACCGGACCTGCTGTTCTGTTCGCCGCGCTGATCGGCTTCACGGTGCTCGCGGCGACCTGTCGCGCGGGGGCTGAGGACGCCGGCGCCGAGGCGAAGATCGACTCCTTGAAAGAGTTGTTCGCGCATCTCGGCGGGTGCTGGAAATCGCCGACGTTGCCGCCCGGAGATCCGGGCATGCAGATCACGGTCCTCGTGACCTTCAAACGCAATGGTGAGATCTTCGGCCAGCCGAAGATCACATATGAATCGGAATACGCATCGGATGACGAGCGGCTGCTGTATCGCACCGCCGTCATGGAGACGCTGCAGCGCTGCTCGCCGATGCCTTTTACCGATGGACTTGGAAATGCCGTAGCGGGTCGTCCGATACGGTTCAGGTTTGACGCAAGACGAACCAAATCAACCGAGAAGAGAACATGGCAGACAACGAGAACACTCTGATTCTGGAAACCACCCAGGGCCCGGTCACCATCGAGATGCGTCCCGATCTCGCGCCCGGTCACGTCGCGCGGATCAAGGAGCTGGTGCGCGAAGGCTTCTATGACGGCATCGTGTTCCACCGCGTCATCGAAGGCTTCATGGCCCAGACCGGCTGCCCGCACGGCACCGGCACCGGCGGTTCCGGCAAGAAGCTGACGGCGGAGTTCAACAAGGAGCCGCACGTGCGCGGCACCGCGTCGATGGCGCGCGCCGCCAACCCGGATTCCGGCGACAGCCAGTTCTTCATTTGCTTCGACGACGCCCGCTTCCTCGACGGCCAGTACACCGTCTGGGGCAAGGTGACCTCGGGCATGGAGAACGTCGACAAGATCAAGCGCGGCGAGCCGGTGCAGAATCCGGACAAGATCGTGCGCGCCCACATGGCCGCCGACGCGACCTGATCGCCGACATGGGGCGCGGGACAGCTCCCGCGCCTCGCGCCGGCCGCCGCCAGGGCCGCCGGCCTTTTGCGAACGGCCCATGCGCACCGACCTCTTCGATTTCGACCTGCCGCCGGAACGGATCGCGCTGCGGCCCGCGAGCCCGCGCGATGTCGCGCGCATGCTGGTGGTCGGCGCGGACGGACACTGGGACGACCGGATCGTCCGCGATCTTCCCGCCTTCCTGAAGGCGGGCGATCAGCTCGTCGTCAACGACACCAAAGTCATCCCGGCCCAGCTCAGCGGCCGGCGGATCGGACGTGAGGCCGAGCCGCGCATCGAGGCGACGCTGATCAAGCGGCTCGACGGCGCGCGCTGGCAGGCGCTGGTCAAGCCGGCGAGGAAACTTCAGGTCGGCGACATCGTCCGCTTCGGCAACGAGGGACGGGTGTGCCTGCTCGGCAATCTCGATGCCACCGTCGAGCACAAGGGCGACGCCGGCGAGATCACGCTCGCCTTTGCTTTCCATGGCGCGATTCTCGACCAGGCGATCGCCGACGTCGGCGCGCCGCCGCTGCCGCCCTACATCGCGTCCAAGCGCGCGCCGGACGACCAGGACGCCGCCGACTATCAGACCATGTTCGCCGCCCATGAGGGCGCGGTGGCGGCGCCGACCGCGGGGCTGCATTTCACGCCGGCGCTGGAGGCCGCGCTGCGCGACCGCGGCGTCGGGCTGCAGCGCGTGACGCTGCATGTCGGCGCCGGCACGTTCCTGCCGGTCAAGGTCGACGACACCGCCGAACATCGCATGCATGCGGAGTGGGGCATGGTCTCGGCGGAGACCGCAGACGCGCTCAATGCCGCACGCGCGGCCGGCGGGCGCATCGTCGCGGTCGGCACCACGTCGCTGCGGCTGCTGGAGAGCGCCGCGCGCGCCGACGGCACCATCGCCCCGTTCGCCGACGACACCGCGATCTTCATCACGCCGGGCTACCGCTTCCGTGCGGTCGACGTGCTGATGACCAACTTCCACCTGCCACGCTCGACCCTGTTCATGCTGATTTCCGCGTTCGCCGGCCTCGATACGATGAAGAGCGCCTACGCCCACGCCATTGCCGAGGGCTACCGCTTCTATTCCTATGGCGACGCATCGCTGCTGTTCCGGGCCGACGGCGGAGCCGCGTCATGACCGTTCCCAATCACTTCACCTTGCTAGGCCGCGACGGCGCGGCGCGCACCGGCACGCTGACGACGCCGCATGGTGTGGTGCGTACACCGGCCTTCATGCCGGTCGGCACCCAGGGCGCCATGAAGGGCGTGCACTGGCGCGACGTGCGCGAGGCCGGCGCCGACATCGTGCTCGGCAACACCTACCACCTGATGCTGCGGCCCACCGCCGAGCGCATCGCCGTTCTCGGCGGCCTGCAGCGCTTCACTGGCTGGGGCGGCCCGATGCTGACGGATTCCGGCGGTTTCCAGGTGATGTCGCTGGCGCAGCTGCGCAAGGTCGACGAGCGCGGTGTCGTGTTCCGTTCGCACATCGACGGCGCCAAGGTCGACCTGACGCCGGAGCGGGCCATCGAGGTGCAGCGCCTGTTCGGCTCCGACATCGCCATGCAGCTCGACGAGTGCGTGCGGCTGCCGGCCGAGCGCGCCGACATCGATCGCGCCATGCAGCTGTCGCTGCGCTGGGCCGAGCGCTGCAAGCGCGCGTTCGAGGGCGCGCCCGCGGGCCACATGCTGTTCGGGATCGTGCAGGGCGGCGATATCGCCGAACTGCGCCGTGACAGCGCCCGCGCGCTGACCGATATCGGCTTCCACGGCTACGCCGTCGGGGGCCTTGCGGTCGGCGAGCCCCAGCAGGTGATGCTCGACATGATCGAGGCCTGCGAGCCGCTGCTGCCGCAGGACCGGCCGCGCTATCTGATGGGGGTGGGCACGCCCGATGACATCCTGCAGGCGACGGCGCGCGGCATCGACATGTTCGACTGCGTCATGCCGACGCGCAACGGCCGCCATGGCGTCGCGTTCACGCGGCGTGGTCCGGTCAACCTGCGCAACGCCCGCCATGCCGAGGATCCGCGGCCGCTCGACGAGGAGAGCCCGTGGGCACCGGCGCGGACCTATGCGCGTGCCTATCTGCATCACCTGATCAAGGCCGGCGAGACGCTCGGCGCGATGCTGCTGTCGGAAATCAACATCGCCTATTACCAGACGCTGACAGCCGGCATGCGCGACGCCATTACGCACGGCACTTTTGCCGCCTTCACCGAGCGAACGCGCGCAGACTGGGCCCGCGGCGACATCGCCGCGCGCTGATTCGCCGACAGCCGGCCTTTCCTGGCCGGGCCTCGAATGGTGAACACTCAGTTACAGCTGAACCGCGTCAACGCGTGCTTGGTCACAAACCCGTAGCCACAGGTCTCGCACGTCCACAGATAGCTCACGACCTCTTCCGACAGGAATGCCGAAGCTTCCGCAGCGATCATGGAATCCGAACACACGGCACAAGTGGGCAGATCACGTTCGCGCGGGGCAGGACGGTGCGAGTTCGACGACATGATTTCAGCAAACGCTGGCATCGTGGGTCTCCTCATGATCTGGAGCCGCATGCATCCTACACTGAAACCTTTGACGGTGTCGCAACACAAATACGTTCGTTTGAAGAAATCCATTTTGCGCTGCAATAGCTTGCTACACTTTGTCGTGTGTCCGGCAACTTTCGGTTTCAGATGCGCGTGACGCTTGCGTGAGGCTGGGCCGATTCGACTTTGTCGCGAAACATGCTCAAAATGAACGGAACGACCCGTCATTCAATTCAGCCCGGAGACTGCCCATGGAAACGTCCGCGAACTCGCACACCTCGCACCGCCCTGGTCGGGGCCGCATCTATCAGAGCATCGCAGATGCATTCGGTGACACGCCGGTGGTGCGGCTGAACAAGCTGCCGCAGCAGCGCGGAGTGAACGCGACGATTCTCGCCAAACTCGAATATTTCAATCCGGCCGCCAGCGTGAAGGACCGCATCGGCTCGGCGATGGTGTCGGCCATGGAGAAGGCCGGCATCATCAAGCCTGACACCGTGCTGATCGAACCGACCTCCGGCAATACCGGCATCGCGCTGGCTTATGTCGCCGCCGCGAAGGGCTATCGGCTGAAGCTGGTGATGCCGGAATCGATGTCGATCGAGCGGCGCAAGATGCTGGCCTTCCTGGGCGCCGAGCTGGTGCTGACACCGGCCGCCCAGGGCATGAAGGGCGCGATCGCCAAGGCCGAGGAACTGCTGCAGACCACCCCGAATTCGGTGATGCCGCAGCAGTTCAAGAACCTCGCCAATCCGGAGGTGCATCGCCGCACCACGGCGGAGGAAATCTGGAGCGACACCGGTGGCAACCTCGACATCTTCGTCGCAGGCGTCGGCACCGGCGGTACGATCACCGGGGTCGGGCAGGTGCTGAAACCCCGCAAGCCGTCGCTGCGGGTTGTGGCGGTCGAGCCCGAAGAGAGCCCGGTGCTGTCCGGCGGCCAGCATACGCCGCACAAGATCCAGGGCATCGGTGCCGGCTTCGTTCCCGACGTGCTCGACCGCGCGGTGATCGACGAGATCGTC
This sequence comes from Bradyrhizobium sp. 2TAF24, assembly GCF_052115025.1. NCBI lineage: Bacteria > Pseudomonadati > Pseudomonadota > Alphaproteobacteria > Hyphomicrobiales > Nitrobacteraceae > Bradyrhizobium > Bradyrhizobium sp. 2TAF24. The sequence goes on from NZ_JBFRFW010000014.1 coordinate 14,046, forward strand.
AAGGTCAACAGCGCGACCGCGATCGAGACCTCGCGCGCGCTGGCGCGCAACGAAGGCATCCCCGGCGGCATCTCGTCGGGCGCGGCAATCGCCGCGGCCCTCGCGCTTGGCGCGCGGCCGGAAAACGCGGGCAAGACCATTCTGGCCATCGTCCCGTCGTTCTCGGAGCGCTACCTCTCAACCGCGCTGTTCGAAGGCATCTGACAGCGATGGCGGCAGCCGGGGCGCAGCAAAGCATCCTCGAAGCGGTGGACGCCCGGTTCGACGAGCAGATCGCCACCACGATCGCGTTCGCATCCATTCCCAGCACGCGCGGCGCCGAGGCGCCGTGCCAGGACATGTTCGCCGACCTGCTGCGCGCGCGGGGCTACGAGGTCGACGACTGGGTGATCAGGGCCGACGACCTCAAGGGCCTGCGCGACTTCGGCCCGGTGGAGACCGATTTCTCCCGGGCCCGCACGGTGGTCGGCACCTACCGGCCCGCGACCACCAGCGGCAGGTCCCTGATCCTGCAGGGGCATTGCGACGTGGTGCCCGCCGGACCGTTGGAGATGTGGACCACCCCGCCGTTCGCGCCGCAGGTGCGCGACGGCTGGCTCTACGGCCGCGGGGCCGCCGACATGAAGTCCGGAACCCTCGCGGCGCTGTATGCGCTCGACGCCATCCATCATGCCGGGTTGCGACCGACCGCGCGGATCCATCTGCAGTCGGTGATCGAGGAGGAGAGCACGGGGCTTGGCGCGCTCTCGACCGTGCAGCGCGGCTATCGTGCCGATGCCTGCCTGATCCCCGAGCCGACGGGTGGTGCGCTGGTGCGTGCCCAGGTCGGGGTGATCTGGTTCCGCGTTCGGGTGCGCGGCCGGCCCGCCCATGTGTTCGAGGCCGGCGTCGGCGCCAATGCCATCAAGGCGGCGATGGACCTGATCCGGGCGCTGGAAGCGCTCGAGGCGGACTGGAACGCGCGGGCGGCAGACGATCCTCACTTCGCGAGCGTGAAGCATCCGCTGAACTTCAATCCAGGGATCATCAAGGGCGGCGACTGGGCCTCCAGCGTGCCGTCCTGGTGCGATGTCGATTGCCGGATCGCGATCCTGCCGGGCTGGACGCTCGCCGACCGCCAGAAGGAGATCGAGGCCTGCGTCAAGGCTGCGGCGCGCGCGCATCCGTTCCTCGCCGACAATCCACCTGAGGTCGAATGGTCGGGCTTCCTGTCGGAAGGTTTTACACTCGCGCCCGGCAGTGCCGCGGAGGCGACACTGCGCCGCGCCTACGGTTCAGTCTATGGCGGTGACCTGCCGGAGCTGAGCTTCACGGCCATCACCGACACCCGCTACTACGCCCATCACGGCATTCCCTGCCTGTGCTTCGGCGCGACCGCGCGGCGCATGCACGGCTTCGACGAGTGTGTCGAGCTTCAGTCGCTGAAGCAGACCACGCGCGCGATCGCGCTGTTTGTCGCGGACTGGTGCGGGGTCGAGACCGCCTGAGCGCGCCCGCTGCGCCTCAGCGAGCGGTCAGGCGGAAAGGCGGCGAGTGGTCGGGCTGGGTGGTGACGACGCCTACCGGCATCACCGGTTTGTCGTCCTGCAGCTCGATGCGGAAGGTGGCGATGATCTTGCCGAGCGCGAGCGTCGCCTCGACCAGGGCGAAATGGGCGCCGATGCACACCCGTGGCCCCACGCCAAACGGCAGGTAGGCGAAGCGATCCGGGGGCGGTCCGGCCATGAAGCGTTGCGGCATGAAGGCATTGGGATTGTCCCACAGCTTCTCGTGCCGGTGCAGCAGCCAGGGCGCGATGAAGATCGCGTCCCCTTTGTTCACGGCACGGCCATCGATCATGTCGGGGCCGCCGGCGCATCTGGCGATCAGGTAGGCCGGCGGATACAGCCGCATGGTTTCGTCGAGCACCGCGCGGGTAAATTTGAGTTTGTCCGCGTCGGGCTCGCCGGCGACGCTGGCGGCGCGAACCTCCCGCGCCACCAGATCCTGCGTGGCATGGTCCTGCGCCAGCAGAAACAGCGACCAGAACAATGCCGTCGCCGTGGTCTCGTGGCCGGCGAGGATCATGGTGGCGACCTGGTCGATCAGGTTGTCGTCGGTAAACGCCTGGCCAGTCTCCGGATCGCGTGCCGCGACCATCAGGTCGAACAGGTCGCGCGGCGCTTCATCGGGCTTGCTCGCGGCGCGCCGCTCAGTGATCAGCATGCGCACGAAGCGGGTCCAGCGGCGGCGGAAGAATTTCCGCTCGATGTCCTGGAAGCTCGGCCAGCCGAGCGGCAGCAGCAGGTCCCACAGATGCGGGCGGGCGAGGCGGGAGGCGTATTCGATGACGAAGTTGCGCAGCGTCGGGCCGTGTTCGGCCATGCCGAACGAGAACATGGTGCGGCCGGCGATCTCCAGCGTCATCCGCTGCATCGCCTCGCGCAGGTCGACCGGCTGGTTCTGCTGCGCTGTGAGTTCGGCGATCGTCTCGTTGGTGACCGCGAGCATGTGCGGCACCAGCGTGGCGACGGCGCGCGGCGTGAAAGCCGGCGCAAGCGTGCGGCGCTGGTGCTTCCAGGTCTTGCCCTCGGCGAGCAGCAGGCCTTCACCCAGCATCGGCTGCAGCACGCGGATGCCCGGCGGCGTGCGTTCATAATTTTCGTAGTTGTCGATCAGGACATGACGGATGCTGGCCGGATCGTTCAGGATGAAGCTGCTGCGGCCGAAGAAGCGGCCTTGCAGCAGGTCCTCGCGATAGGCCCGTTCGCCCCAGGTGGCGATGCCGCTCTTGCGCATCGCCAGCAGGCGGCGAAACGTCGACATGGTCTGCGGCGCATGGGGCGGGTGGGGCGGCACAAGCGGTGTGCGCGCCACCGGCAGTTCATAGACCTCTGCAAGACTCATGGGGCGGCTCCGCGATCACCCGCACCGGGGGCGATGCATGGTGATCATATCGGAGCGCGGCGCGGTTTTTCAAAGAGGTTTTCCGCCGCGCCACTGCGCCGGGAACCGCGGACGGAATTACCGCGTGCCCAGGCGCTGCCGGCCCTCCAGCAATTCGCTGTAGAAGCGGAACAGCTGTCGCCACATCGTCTGGCTGCCACGGATCATTTCCTGCGTGACCAGCAGGGACAAAGGCAGCGCGGGACGGGCCGCCGGCTTCGCCGCCAGCGCCGGGCTGCGGGCGAGGTCGAGCGAACCTGTGGCTTCGCCGCGGCGGAAGCTGAGATGCGCGCCGAACTTGCTCGCCAGCGCCTTCATTGGCTCGTTCTGGCCACCGGTGGTGATGCGCAGGCGTGTATAGTCCTTGCGCTGGGCTTCCTGCAGCAATTGCTCGAACAGCGCGCTGCCGACGCCCTGGCGGCGGATACGGCTCTCGACGCTGAAGGCAATCTCCGGCTCGCCATCGAGCGAGCGCTCCGGCGCATGCAATTCAGCGGCGCCGCGCACCACGCCGTCCTGCAGATAGGCGATCACGATGGTGCCGTTCCCGAACGATCGGGCGGCATAGCCTTTCAGGAATTCCTCACTGATGCCGCCGTTGAAGCGGTCGTGGCGGCTGGCCGGATCCAGGCGCAACAGATGGTCGCGCAACAGATGCTGTTCATCGGCCTTCAGGACCCGGATCACACCGGTCCCGGACGTGGACCGGATGGTCGCAACATCGCTCATGACAAATCTCCTCATGGTTGCCCGTGAGGACGTCTCGTATCCCTATGTCAGTCTATATGCTGCGACGCACCATAAATTTCAAGAGATGAATTATGATTTTTGTGCGGAAATAATATGATTAATATCAGGGCCTTGTTCCACTTCCAGCGGAAATTGCGAGACCGCCGCCGGCCTGAACGCAGGTCGATGATCCCTCGATCTGAACAAAACCGGCGCCAAACTGCGAACACGGATTCGCAGTTCGCGTGCGTGTCGCCGGCTGCTTTTGCTCGGATGACCTGATCGACCAGGCGGACGGTCCCGGCAGGTTGTCGCTGGTCTTCGTCCTGCCAGGCGGAAGATCATTGGCGAGCGCCGGGCCGGCGAGGAGGGCCAGGATGACGGCGGCGGGAGGAAGCTTCATGAGGCGGGGTCCGTGGCGGGCTTGGCTCGTAGGGAAGCCCCACATGGTTCGCACAACTTTGTCAATTTTGCCGTGTCGGCCTGCCGTACATGCTTCGTCATTTTCGGATAGGAATGGTATCGACGGCTCGCCGGAGGATTCCTCAAGCATCTCCGGAATCTGTCCAGCTGCATATTGTCGAACGGAGAAGCCGCCGAATGTCCAAGCAAGCAATGCGTGAAGAGGCCGAGCGGCTGATGCGTGAGGCGCTCGCGCGCAAGTCCGTCGTCGTCAAGCAGGGCGAGACGCGGATCGAGACCAAGTGCGGCAAGTGCGGCGCGCCCAACCGCGTCTCGGCGCCCAAAGGCGTCAGCCGCGTTGCCTTCGCCTGCAAGGAGTGCGGGCACAAGCAGGAGACGCTGTAACCGCCGAGGCGGGTACAGCGGCGTGGTCGCAGGCCGCGACGCTTGACAATTTTGTTCTCTATTTGTTCTATGACCTCATCTACTAATGAGGCCACCCATGAATCAGCAACTCGCCGGCAAGACCCAGGACATCATCCGACTCTGGAATGCGATGCGCGCTGAGGAGCGCGATGGCGCGACCGCGCAGCTGTTCGTCCTGCGCAACGAGCTGCACCGCGCGCTCGCCGAACGCGATCGCCTGGTGCAGCAGCTGCGTCACCGCGCCAAGGCGAGTTGAAGCTGGGCGAATTGAGCGGTGGTGCGGCTCAAGAAGCTGGCGGGCGCTCCCCCTGGAATTGGATTGCGCATTTTTTCATGATCGAGGCCTGCTCGACGGCGACCATCTGCCCTTTCAGGTTGGCGAGCTCGGCCGCAGTCTGGCCATCGCCACCGACAAGAAACGCCGCCGGCCAGAACACCACCACCGCAGCGGTTGTTGCGATCGCATCATTGGTCCGCTTCTGATCCTGTGCGCCCGACACGATGGCCGCACGGCTCGACAGGGCCTGGGCCTCCATCGTGAGCTGCTGGCATGTGTAGTTCTGGTATGTGACAGGTGAAACGTAAGCCGCCTGAATCTCTTTCGAACTCGAGGCACAGCCAGCCGTGGTCATGGCCGCGACAGCCACAAGCCAAAGTTTATGCATGAAGAATGTACTCCCCAAACCCCTTCGTAATCTTCCTGCAACCAGGACGGGAGTGCAAGGAGGGCTGTGAATAAAGTCCTTTCAGAGGGAGCCCAGCGGATACGAGCCGCAATCGGAGGCTGATGCCATGGGCACGCTCAGCTCAGCCAGGGCGTGCCTGCCTGGACCACGCTGACGTCCTGCTTCAGGACCTCCCGGGCAAGCCGCGCGACTTTGACGCCGACCGGTGCCGGGACGAGGATCTGGAGCGCGCTGATGGACAGATCTCCGGGCGCGTTGGCGACAGGGCCCTCGAAGTACGCGAACCCCGGCTTCAGCCGGAAGGTCGAGACGAAGCGGATGGCGTTGCCCCAGTCGGCGATGTTGTATTTCAGCTCGGCCTCGAACACCGATGCGGGCTTGGTCAGGCAGAAATAGCCATCCTTGATTGCTGGTGGCAGCTCCTTGCTGCTCCATCCGCCCCAGCAACGGTACAGCAGGAGACCGTGCTGACCGCAGACCTTTGCCACGGGATCGGCGGCAAATCCTTTTGCTTTCCAGTCGAGCAGATTATTGGACTGCGCGGACATGGCGGCATGCTCCGGACCGGACGCGATCATCTCGGATCAAAGCAGAGCCGGTGGTCCGAAGCCAGCCGAGATCGCTGCTTGGGGGAACCAACCGGTCAGCCCGGCATTTGGTCCACAGGTGTGGCTTGCAAGCCGCGCCGCTATTGACCCCGGGGGGCCTGCCCCCTACACAGCGCGTCGAGTGAGCGCGTAGCTCAGCCGGTAGAGCACGTGACTTTTAATCATGGGGTCGAGGGTTCGAGTCCCTCCGCGCTCACCATGAAAATCAACATCAGCGACGAAATGCTTGGCAGCTGGCCCATTCAACAGGGCCGGCTCATGGCGTTTCGCTGCGGATCTCCGACCCCGGCGGCGGGCTGATGGCGCCGGGCAGCGGCAGCGCCACCGGCCGCAGGCCGATCAGCTCGGCGGTGCGGATGCCGGTCTCGCGCCAGAAGGTGAAGGCATTGATCCGCGAGTTCTCCAGCACCGCGATCGCCACCGCCGACAGGAACGGCAGGCTCTGCAGGATCAGGACACCGGCGAAGATGTAGATCTCGGTGACCTGCTTCTGGCTGTTGGTCATCACCAGCACCGCGGCGCCGATCCACAGCAGCAGGCCGATCACCGCTTCCCAGAACGCCTGGAATTCGACCGACATCCGCGACAGGCCGCCCTTGGAGGTGCGGGCGAAGGGCAGGTGTTCGGTGATCAGGCCGTTGGCCACCGCCCGCGACACCGTCCACTGCACCGACATGGCGGCGACCATCGCGCCCAGCATCTGGCCGACCTTCACCTGCACCCGCAACCGGTACAGCGTGAGGAAGTGGAGCGCCGACACCACGAATGAGGCGATGATCGGCAGGGTCAGGATCTTGTCGGGAATGGCGATAGCGGCGAAGGCGACGATTGGCACCCAGATCAGGTTGAGGATCGCCACCACGACGCCAAGGCTCTCGGCGCCGAGCCAGTTGAGCCAGCCCAGTGAGAACTCGCGCTTCTGGTCCCGCGTCAGGCGGCTGGCGCCCGGCAGGAAGCGGCGCCAGTGCTTCTTGACGATCTGGAAGCCGCCATAGGCCCAGCGGTGACGCTGCTTGCGGAACGCCTCGTAGGTGTCCGGCAGCAGGCCGAAGCCGTAGCGCTTGTTGGTGTAGTGGGTGATCCAGCCGTTTTCGATAATGGCGAGGCCGAGATCAGTGTCTTCGCAGATGGTGTCGCCGGCCCAGCCACCGGACATGTCCATGGCGGCACGGCGGATCAGGCACATGGTGCCGTGCACGATGATGGCGTCGTGTTCGTTGCGCTGGACCATGCCGATGTCGAAGAAGCCGGCATATTCGCCATTCATGATGTAGTGCATCAGCGACTGGCCGCCGTCGCGATGGTCCTGCGGCGCCTGCACGAGGCCGACCCGCGGATCGGCAAAGGCGGGGACAAGGTCCTTGAGCCAGTCCGGCGTCACCACATAGTCGGCGTCGATCACGCCGATGATCTCGGCGTCGGGGGCGGTGCGCGCCATGGCGATCTTCAGCGCGCCGGCCTTGAAGCCCTTCACTTTCTCAGCGTTGATGAACACGAAGCGCTCGCCGAGCATCCGGCAGTGGTCCTGGATCGGCTGCCAGAACGACGGGTCGGGCGTGTTGTTGATGATCACCACGCACTCGAAGTTCGGGTAGTCGAGGCGGGCCACCGCGTCGAGGGTCTGCTTGAGCATCTCCGGCGGTTCGAAATAGGCCGGGATGTGGATGGAGACCTTCGGGAACACGCCGTCCGCCGGGGCCGGCACGCCGTTGGTGATCAGCCGGCGCGGGGCGCGGCCGAAGGCGACGGTGGCGATCTCCTCGATCCGGGCCATCGCAATGATGACCAGTGGTACCAGCAGGATCAGGCCGAGCGTCAGCGCGAACGCCGAGCCGAACACGAAGTAGTGGGTATTCCAGTACGCAAAGACGATGGCCGCCCAGGCGCCGACCGCGTTGGCGGTGGCCGCGAGCACCGCGGCCTGCATCACGGTCGGGCGGTACAGCCGCAGGATTGGCAGCGACAGCAGCACGCCGACCAAGAGCGCGACGGTGGCGAGCTTCCAGTAGTCGGGATCGACGACAGGGCCGGTCCAGGCGAACTTTGGTTCACGCGCCGCGTTCAGGATGCCCCAGTAAGGACCAACGCCGCCTTCGAAGAACTTCCAGGGCTGATCGATCGCCTCGACGATGTTGTATTCCATGCCGATGGCTTCGGCGCGGCTGACGAAGTTGCGCAGGGTGACGGCCTGCTCGAACGGTCCGGGCACCGCGTTGCGCAGGTTGTAGCCGGCGCTCGGCCAACCGAATTCAGCGATTACCACGCGTTTGCCGGGGAAGTAGTCCCGCAGCAGGCCGTAGATGTACATCGCCTGATCCACCGCCTGCTTGTCGGTGAAGTTTTCCCAGTAGGGCAGCACGTGGGCGGCGATGAAGTCGACCGAGGAGGCGAGGCTTGGCCGGTTATGTTCGGCAGCCTCGATCGAATCATCGCGCCAAATGTTCCAGATCTCGCCGGTGGTGACGGGAACGCTGACCTGCTTCTTGACCCGCTGGATCAGCTCGATCAGGTCCTCGGCCTTCTGCTCGCCACGGTAGATGGTTTCGTTGCCGACGACGATGCCRATGACGTTGCTGTTGTGCTTGGCGAGATCAATCGCGGCGCGGATCTCGCGCTCGTTGCGCTCGCTGTTCTTGTCGATCCAGGCGCCAACCGTGACCTTGAGGCCGAACTCGTTGGCGATCGGCGGCACCATCTCGACGCCGCCGGTCGACGAATAGAGACGGATCGCCTTGGTCATCTTCGACAGCGTCTTCAGGTCCGCGCGAATCTTCGCCGCGGTCGGAATGTTGTCGACGTCGGGGTGGCCGGTGCCGTCGAACGGGGCGTAGGAGACGCTCGGCAGCGTTCCTCTGAAATCAGGCGCGTCCTGCTTGTCGCGGAGAAGACCCCAGAGGGCCGCGTGGGCGGCCGTGACAAAAACCAAGACGGCGACTACTGCGCGCATTTCGCGACGAAACCATACCGGGACTGTGGTGCCAGGGTGCGAATCCGTCCCCGGGATTCGCGCAACGACTCGCAGGCGTTCAATCGGACCAGAGGGAGAAGCTCGATCGAGGGCAGCTTATCTATGCCATGCGGTTTAACAACTGGTATGACGGCATGGCGATTTCAGGGCGCGGCTCGTGGCGCAACCCTGAAACCGTCCGATCGTTCCGGTCCAGATGAAACTATTTCGCCTGTGCGGCGGGCGCAGGCGCTGCAGCGGCCGCGGGCGCCGCGGCGGGAGCGGCCGGCGCTGCCGGAGCGGGCGCAGGTGCCGCAGCGGCGGCGGATTGCGGCTGGGCATTGGGGTTGACCCAGCAGGCGTGCACCCGGCTGGTCAGGCTTTCCGGCACCTTCGAATCGATGGTGCCGCCGAACCGCGTCAGGCAGCGGAACGCCGCCTGGACGTGGCCGCCGGGGCAGCCAAAACGGTCGTAAAGGTCGAGATGGCGGAATGCGGTGTCGAGGTCGTCGCGCCACATCAGGCTGACGACGCGGCGGCCGAGCCAGACGCACTCGGGGTTGCCGGCCGGGCCGTTGATGGCCTGCGCCGCCTCGGCGAATTCGTCGGTCTTGCGCTGGCTCTCCTTCGCGGCCGCCTCCGGGGCGGTGCCGTTGCTCGCCGCCGGTTTCGCCGACGGGTCCTGGGCCCGCAGGTCGCCGCTCTGGGCGATGGCGCCGCCGATGCCGATCAGCAGCACCGCAGACGGTACCGCGATCGCACGAAAGATCACGCGACGAAACTCAGACAGCAGACGACCCATGAAGTCCCCGACAATTTTGACTGCAGCGCGGCCCGCGCTGGCGTTGCCGTCCGATGGTCCATCCGTTGCGGTCCCATGGACGGGTTGGCCTGTGTGATGCCGCTGAAATTGGCCCCGAATGCGGCGGATCGCTGTTCCGCCGTCCCGGGAATCCCATGGCGGACATTTTCGATTTTGTCCAGCAAACTCGCAGACCGATGAACGTCGAGATGAACATTCGTTCAGACCGGTGCCGGAACGAGGCCGTTCTGCTCCCCGACGGGCGCTTTTGCCGCAGCCCTGCAGCCGTGGCGGTATCGCAACTGCGGACGGCGCAACTGGGGACGGCTGCGTTCGGGGCTTGGCAGGCGCGTCCCGACGGGCTAATCGACCAAAGACGTCAGCTGGAGGGGAACCAATTTCATTTCGTACGCCGCTGGCGCTTCTCCTGATCTCCCTCGGTTGCATCGTTGCGCTCTGGTGGTGGCTCGCCACGCCGGTGACGCTGCCGCGCGCGCCGATCGACCCGGCAGCCAAGCTGGAATGCGTTTCCTATGCGCCGTTCCGTGGCGCACAGAACCCCCTCAACCCGGCGCTCCACATTGACGCGGCCCAGATCGCCGAAGACCTGGCGCAACTCGCCAAGATCACGAACTGCGTGCGCACCTACTCGGTCGACAACGGCGTCGACCAGGTGCCGGAGCTCGCCGGCAAGGTTGGCCTCAAGGTGATCCAGGGCATCTGGCTCGGCTCCAACCGGGTCAAGAATCGCCAGCAGATCGAGAGCGCGGTCGGCCTCGCGAAGGCGCACCCGGACGTGATTTCGTCGGTCGTGGTCGGCAACGAGGTGCTGCTGCGCGGCGAGATGACGGCCTCCGACCTCGCCGCGCTGATCCGCTCGGTGAAGGCGCAGGTGCCGCAGACCCCCGTCACCTATGCCGACGTCTGGGAGTACTGGCTGCGCAACCGCGAGGTCTATGATGCGGTTGATTTCGTCACCATTCACATCCTGCCGTACTGGGAGGATTTTCCGATCCGTGCGCGGTACGCGGCGGCCCATGTCGACCAGATCCGCAAGCGCATGGCGGCGGCATTCCCCGAGAAGGAGATCCTGATCGGCGAGACCGGCTGGCCGAGCGCCGGACGGATGCGCGAGGGGGCGCTGCCGTCTCGCACCAACCAGGCCCGCGTGGTGTCGGAAATCCTGGACCTTGCCAAGCGCGAGGGCTTCCGCGTCAACCTGATCGAGGCCTATGACCAGCCTTGGAAGCGGCGTCTCGAGGGCACGGTCGGCGGCTATTGGGGCCTGATCGACGAGGACCAGCGAGCGCTGAAATATCCGCCCGGCCAGCCCATCAGCAATTTCCCGTCGTGGCAGCTGCACATGGCGGGCGGTCTCGTGCTCTGCGTGCTGGTGTTCGGTGCGGCGTTCTTCAAGTCGCGGCGGCGGCCCTGGCAGCCGCGCCTGTCGTCGTGGATCGCGGTGGCGATCTCGGCCACCACCGCGGGTTCGCTGCTCGGGATCGCGATCGACAAGATGTTCTATGAGAGCCTTGGCGCCGGCGGCTGGCTGCAATGGGGACTGCTGCTCGCCGCGGGCATCCTCGCGCCGATGCTGTCAGCGACCGCACTGATGTCCGGGCGATCGCTGCCGACGTTCCTGGAAATCGTCGGTCCGCGCGGCGGGCGGACGGATTCGCGGCTGTGCGCGGCGCTCGGCCTGATCCTGATCGTGACCACGCTGATCGCGGCGCAGACCGCGCTCGGCTTCGTGTTCGATCCCCGCTATCGCGACTTCCCGTTTGCCTCGCTCACCATGGTGGTGGTGCCGTTCGCCGCGCTGATGGCGCTGAACCGGCCGCTGCTCGGCACACGGCCGGTCGCGGAGGCCGTGCTCGCCGGCCTGTTCGCGTTCTCGACCCTCTACATCGTCTTCAACGAGGGGGTGCAAAACTGGCAGTCGCTGTGGACCTGCGGTGCGTACCTGCTGCTCGCGCTCACGCTGTGGCGGGCGCGGGCCGTGCAAATCCGAGGATGAGAAGGCCGATCGCGATACCCGACAGGCCGATATTGTAGAGCACGATCCCGAAGCCGGCCGCGACGAGGCCGGCGGTCAGCGTGACGATCGAGGGCCGGATCAGGTGCAGCGCCGCGATCACCAGCGCGGCGATGCCGAACACCGAGTTGCGGAACAGCGTCGTCATCAGCAGGCGTGTCTTGCACAACATGGTCTGCAGCCCGCCATCGCAGGCGAGCGCCAGCGGCGAGTACTCGATCGCCAGATAGCGGATATAGAGGGCGTAGCCGACGGTCAGGAAACCCACGACCAGGAGCCACTGCACCTGCAGCGCGGAAAGGCGGAACGGATCTTTCTTCATGGCGCGACTATGGTTCGGAACGTGGCGCGGAGCAACCCATGGCCACGGGAAGACCGGGGACGGGTCAATGGCTGCGGAACAAGCCGCTCATCGGCGATGCCGCTGGCGCGGCCGGTGCGGGTGGTGCGACCGCGGGGGGCGGGGGAGGCGGCGCGTCGTCCCGCCTGACCGGATGGGCGGCCGCGGCGACGGTCCGCCGCCGCGGACGAATGACCGGCGCTGCAGGCGGCTCGTCAGCGGATTTCATGGCCAGTCGCTGTCCGTCGAACACGGTGGTCTCACAAGGCCGGTTGCCGTCCGCGAGTGAGGCGCAGATCCGCGCCGCCGCGGCGGCATCACTGAGCGGGCCGGCCACCAGACGCAGCTGCAGCCCGAGCCCATTGCGGCGTTCCTTGATGGCGATGACCGGCCGCAGCGCGGCGACCGGCGATCCCTTCGTTGCGGCAAGTCCTTGCCAGAGCGCGCGCAAGCCGTCGATCGAGTTGGCGCCGCCAAGGTCGACACCGAACTCGGTGCGCTGGACAGCGACTTCCGCATGCGGGGATGCCGTTTCGGCTGGCCGGATCTCGGGCAGCGCGGCGATCGCCACTGGGCGCGCCTTGTCGGCCTGGGGGGCCGCCGTCTCCGCCACCTTCGGCGCGGTCTTCTCGAGCGCCGTTGGCTCGGCCGGCATGGCAGCCGCGGCCCCCCTGGCCGGCGCGGGCGTGGGAAGGGGGGCCTCGACGACCAGCTTCGGCGCTCCCGGATCCGGTGGCGCGTAGATCGTCGAAGCCGGCAGGAGCTCCTTGGCTGCCGCGGTGTGCGGATGGGCGGGGTGCTCGGGCCCCTGCGGAGGCGCGGTGACCGCGGCCTCGGCGGCGGGCGGCGTATTCGGCAGGGTGGGCTCGCTCGCAGCCACTGCCGCAGGGGCGGTGATCATCGGCGGCGCGCTCACCGCCTGTGTCGCTGATGACAGCACCAGCGAGGCCGGCGGCGCCTGGCGGGCGACTGATCCGGTGACCGAATCCAGCCCCTGTTCCAGGACCGTCACACGTGCGTACAGCCGGTCGCGATCGCTGCTGAGGGTTGTGATGGCCGACGCCAGCCGCCGCGCTTCGGCCTGGCTTTCGCGGGCGATCGACTGGAGCTGCTGGGACTGTCGCGCGATATCGGCTGCCGCGAACTGGTCGCGCTGCCAGCCGGTCGAGGTATGGACCGCCAGGAAGGCCGCGACCAGGGCGCCGATGGCGCCGGCGGCCCACGACCCGAGCCGCCACACCATCTGCCAGCCGCCCTCGTGCTCCTCAGCGAGGATGTTGGTCAACAGGCCCTGGCTGTCGTCAGCCGTGATGTCGGCAAGCGGATCGCGGTCTTTAGCCATGCGAGAGGTTTGCCATTCCAAATGCGCCGGTCGTCGAACCGGCTCCGAGCCCGTCCTGTTGCGGGGCTGGAGACGCGGTCACGACCGCGTTCCTCCCACCCGGATTGGCGCCAGCGCGGCGAATCACACCAAAAGATTAACAGGAACCCGCGTAACATGCCCTGTCGGGCTCGCCGCCGGGCCGCCTTTGCAAAGGTCTTTTGTCGCTCCGTCGGGTCGGCTAAGACCCCGGCGAACCCGTGCGGGGCCTATCAGACGGTTGCAGGACATCGGATGACCGACAGGACCAACTTGACCATCGTGCTTGCCGCCGGCGAAGGCACGCGGATGCGCTCGTCGCGGCCCAAGGTGCTGCATCCGGTGGCCGGTCAGTCCCTGCTCGCCCATGTCCTTGCCGCCGCGCCGGGCGGCGCGGGTTCTTTGGTTGCGGTGGTCGTCGGCCCCGATCACCAGGCTGTCGCCGACGAGGCTGCGCGGGCGCGGCCGGATGCACGGATCTTCGTTCAGCAGGAGCGCCGCGGCACCGCCCATGCGGTGCTTGCTGCCCGCGCCGCGATCGAGAGCGGGGCCGACGATCTGCTGGTGGCGTTCGGCGATACGCCGCTGATCTCGTCGCAGACCTTCGCGCGGCTGCGCAAGCCGCTGGCCGGGGGGGCAGCGCTGGTGGTGCTCGGTTTCCGCGCCGCCGATCCCACCGGCTATGGCCGCCTGGTGCAGGACGACAAGGGCCTGCTGGCAATCCGCGAGCAGGCCGACGCCAGCGACGAGGAGCGGCGGATCACCCTGTGCAATGCCGGTGTGATGGCACTGGACGGCCGTCGCGCGCTCGAGATCCTCGATCGGATTGGCCATGCCAACAGCAAGAATGAATATTATCTGACCGACGCGGTGGCGATCGCCCGCGATCTCGGGCTGCGTGCCACCGTGATCGAAACCGACGAGGACGAAGTGCGTGGCATCAATACCAAGGCCCAGCTGGCCGAAGCCGAGCAGGTGATGCAGCAGCGCCTGCGCAAGGCGGCGCTCGATGCCGGCGTCACCATGATCGCGCCGGAGACAGTCTATCTGTCGGGCGACACCGTGTTCGGCAAGGATGTCACCATCGAGCCGTTCGTGGTGTTCGGACCTGGGGTCAGCGTCGGCGACGGCGCCGTGATCCACGCCTTCTCGCATCTGACTGGCGCGAGCGTCGGCGCCAGGGCATCCGTCGGCCCTTATGCGCGGCTGCGGCCGGGGACCTCGCTGGGCGAGGGCGCGCGGATCGGCAACTTCGTCGAGACCAAGGCCGCGACCATCGATGCCGGCGCCAAGGCCAACCACCTGACCTATATCGGCGACGCCCATGTGGGGGCGGGGGCCAATATCGGCGCCGGCACCATCACCTGCAACTATGACGGCTTCGACAAGCACCGCACCGAGATCGGCGCCGGTGCGTTCGTCGGCTCCAACTCGTCGCTGGTGGCGCCGGTGACGATCGGCAGCGGGGCCTATATCGGCTCCGGCTCGGTCGTCACTCGCGATGTGCCGGACGACGCGCTCGCGGTCGAGCGCAGCCAGCAGACGGTGCGGGACGGCTGGGCCAAGCGCTTCCGGGATGCCCGGCTGGCGCGGCGCAAGCCGAAGGCTTAAGTGCTGGGAAGCGTCAAATGAGCGGTTGCGTTTAGGTTAACGGTTTAACCTGTCGCAATCGGCAACAATTATTGAGTCCTTGCGCCGTGCAAATCTCGATAGAGATGAGCGCAAATTGAGATGATTTGGAGAGACTGCCCGCATGTGCGGCATTGTCGGAATTCTCGGACGTGGTCCGGTCGCGGAGCTTCTGGTCGATTCCCTGAAGCGGTTGGAATACCGCGGTTACGACTCCGCTGGCGTTGCGACGCTGGAAGGTGGTGAGATCGCGCGCCGTAGAGCCGAGGGCAAGCTCAAGAATCTGGAAGCGCGCCTTGTGTCCTCGCCGCTCGCCGGCCACATCGGCATCGGCCACACCCGTTGGGCGACCCACGGCAAGCCGACCGAAAACAACGCCCACCCGCATGCCACCGACAATGTCGCGGTCGTGCACAACGGCATCATCGAGAACTTCCGCGAGTTGCGCACCGAGCTGGAAAAGCAGGGCGCGGTATTCGCCACCGAGACCGATACCGAGGTCGCCGTTCACCTGGTGAATTCCTACCTCGCCAAGGGCCTGTCGCCGGAAGACGCGGTCAAGGCCTCGTTGCCGCGGCTGCGCGGCGCGTTCGCGCTCGGCTTCGTGTTCAGGGAACATGACAACCTGATCATCGGCGCGCGCAAGGGCGCGCCGCTCGCGATCGGCTATGGCAATGGCGAGATGTACCTGGGATCCGACGCCATCGCGCTTGCGCCGCTCACCGACACCATCAGCTATCTCGACGACGGCGACTGGGTGGTGCTGACCCGCGAGTCCGCGGTGATCCGCAACGAGCAGAACGGCATCGTGCGTCGTGAAATCCTGAAGTCGGGCGCATCGAGCTTCCTGGTCGACAAGGCCAACTATCGCCACTTCATGGCCAAGGAAATTCACGAGCAGCCCGAGGTCGTCGGCCACACCCTGGCACGCTATGTCGACATGGCGGCAGAGCGCATCGCCTTGCCGCATGAGCTGCCGTTCGACCTGCGCACCATCGAGCGCATCTCGATCACCGCCTGCGGCACTGCGAGCTATGCCGGCTATGTGGCGCGCTACTGGTTCGAGCGGCTGGCGCGGCTGCCGGTCGATATCGATATCGCGTCCGAATTCCGCTACCGCGAGGCGCCGCTGCGCAAGGGGGATCTGGCGATCTTCATCTCGCAGTCGGGAGAGACCGCCGACACGCTGGCGGCGCTCCGCTATGCCAAGGAGCAGGGACTGCATACCCTGTCGGTCATCAACGTGCTGACCTCGACCATCGCGCGCGAGAGCGAGGCGGTGCTGCCGACGCTTGCTGGCCCTGAGATCGGCGTCGCCTCCACCAAGGCTTTCACCTGCCAGCTCACCGTGCTGGCGGCGCTCGCTATCGCCGCAGGCAAGGCGCGCGGGATCCTTTCGGACGAGGATGAGACCCGTCTCGCCCGTGCGCTCGTCGAAGTGCCGCGCCTCATGGCGCAGGCGCTGGCCCTCGAGCCGCAGATCGAAAAGCTCGCCCGCGACATCGCCAAGAGCAAGGACGTGCTCTATCTCGGCCGCGGAACCAGCTATCCGCTGGCGCTCGAAGGCGCGCTGAAGCTCAAGGAAATCTCCTATATTCATGCCGAGGGTTATGCGGCGGGAGAGCTGAAACACGGCCCGATCGCCCTGATCGACGAACATATGCCGGTGGTGGTGATCGCCCCGCACGACCGCGTGTTCGAGAAGACGGTGTCCAACATGCAGGAGGTTGCCGCCCGTGGCGGCCGGATCATCCTGATGACCGACGCCAAGGGCGCGGCGGAAGCCACTGTCGAGTCCATGGTGACCATCACATTGCCGGACATGCCGGCCACGGTCACCCCACTGGTCTACGCGATCCCGGTCCAGCTGCTGGCCTATCACACGGCCGTCATCATGGGCACCGACGTCGATCAGCCGCGCAATCTCGCAAAATCCGTGACCGTGGAATAACATCGTCCAGTGTGGTGGATATGACATTCGTCGCAGGGAGGCGAATGCCAGAACCCGGGCACTCGTGACAAACCGTCTCAGGTTCCCGGCTGTTGCGGTGCGAAAACCTGCTATGATGGGTTGCGCCGGCGACGGTTTGTGTCGGTACTGCGACAGTGCCCTGGGATGATCTGGACGAACGATGACTTCACATGACAAGCCGCCGTCCTCGCCGGGCGGTGAGGTGCCGCACGTTACCCATCCCGACGCTCCGCGTGGGCTGATGGCGCGGATAAGGAACTATTTCCTGACTGGGCTGATCGTCACCGGTCCAGTCGCGATCACGATCTATCTGACATGGTGGTTCGTGACCTGGGTCGACGGCATCGTGCGTCCGTTCATTCCGCAGGACTATCGCCCGGAAACCTATCTGCCGTGGGGCATTCCCGGCTCCGGGCTGGTCGTGGCCTTCCTTGCGCTCACCGTGCTCGGCTTCTTTGCTCATAACCTGATCGGGCGCACGCTGGTCGATCTCGGTGAGGGGCTGCTCGGCCGCATGCCGGTCGTGCGCGCGATTTACCGCGGCCTCAAGCAGGTGTTCGAGACGCTGTTTTCCGGCAATGGCTCCAGCTTTCGCAAGGTCGGGCTTGTCGAATTTCCATCGCCGGGCATGTGGTCGATCGTGCTGATCTCCCAGACGCCGAGCGGCGACGTCGCCGCCAAGCTGCCAGGGCAGCAGGAATATATGTCGGTGTTCATGCCGTGTGCGCCGAACCCGACCACGGGGTTCTTCTTCTATGTGCCTAAGGCCAGTGTCATCGAGATTGACATGAGCGCCGAGGAGGCCGCGACCTTGATCATGTCGGCCGGCGTGGTGCAGCCCGGCGGCGACCCGAACAAGAAGGTCGCGGTCCTCGCGGACATGGCGAACGCCGCGCGCGCGGCGAATGCGGCCCGCGATGAAACGTTGTCGGCCAAGCCGCAGAACAAGGCGGTAGAGCCGACCAGCTAGCGTCCCGTTTCCAACGCCGGCGTCGACGCGCCATTTGCCCGGCAGTTTTCCGCTCGTATTGTTTGTCGATACTGGTACGTTATTGAAGAAAATGTGATTTTAGCGAAGGAGCTGTCTTTTGCTGCGCGATGTCGATGGGCAGGCTCGGATCAAATCCGCCAGCCCTTCCACTGCTGCATCTGAGCCTCGTTCGCAGGCTGCGTTCGCCGACTCGGGGATTTTTGCCATTGCGCTGGTCGCCAGCCGCTATCAGATCGCCGCGGATCCGCTTCAGCTGACCCACGACGCAGGGCTCGGCGCGCGACGCGGCGATGCCGAAGACATCCTGCGTGTTGCAGCACGGATCGGTCTCAAGGCGCGCCTGTTGACCGGTCAGACCTGCGCGCGGCTGATGTCTGTGCCGGTGCCGGCGATCATCCGGTTGAAGGACAAGGGGTTCTGCGTCGTGGCGGCGCAACTTCCGGACGGCAAGCTGAGACTGGTCGATCCGGTGACGCGCGTGGTCGCGAGCGTCGAACCTGAGGTGCTCGAACCGCAGTGGAGCGGTGAGATCATTCTGGTGACGCGGCGCCTGCTTGGCCCCGGTGTCAATCCTGAGATGGCGGGCTTTCGCTGGTTCCTGCCTTCGATCTGGCGCTACCGCAGACCGCTGGCCAATGTTCTCGTGGCGTCCCTGCTGATCCAGCTGTTCGCACTGGTGACGCCGCTGTTCTTCCAGATCGTCATCGACAAGGTCCTGGTTCACAAGGGCATGGCGACCCTGGTCGTGGTCGTGATCGGCCTCGCGGGGATCGGTATCTTCGACGCGGTTCTCCAGTTCCTGCGGGCCTATGCACTCAGCCACACCACGAGCCGGATCGACGTCGAACTCGGCAGCCGCCTGTTCGACCACCTGCTGCGCCTGCCGCTCGGCTACTTCGAAACCCGCCCGGCGGGGCAGACGGTGGCGCGCATGCGTGAGATCGAAACCATCCGCCAGTTCCTGACCGGGCAGGGGCTGTCGTCCATGATCGACGTGCTCTTCACCTTCGTGTTCGTGGCGGTGCTGTTCGTCTATTCGCCGCGCTTGACGCTGATCGTGCTGCTGTCGCTGCCGTTCTACCTGGTCATCGCGATGGTGATCCGCCCGCTTCTCCGCGAGAAGAACAAGGAGCGCTTCAACACGGGCGCAGCCAGCCAGCAGTTCCTGGTGGAGTCGATCTTCGGAATCTCCACGCTGAAAGCTGCGGCGATCGAGCCGCTGCTTCGCCGGCAGTGGGAGGAGAGGCTGGCGGCCTATGTCAGGACATCGTTTCAGGCCGTCAATCTCAGCAATATCGGTCAGAGCGCATTTCAGTATGTGAACAAGGCGACGATGGCGTTGATCCTGTTCTTCGGGGCACAGGCGGTCATCAACGATGAGCTGACCATCGGCGCACTGATCGCCTTCAACATGATCATGGGCCAGGTCACGATGCCGATCCTGCGGCTGTCCCAGCTCTGGCAGGATTTTCAGCAAGTCCAGATTTCGGTCGAACGGCTCGGGGATATCCTGAACAGCCCGCCCGAATATCAACGCATGGGCTTGAGCAATTTCCCGCCGGCCCGTGGGGCGATCAGCTTCAAGGACGTACTGTTCCGGTATCAGGCGGGAGGGCCGACCGTTCTGGACGGCATCGATCTCGAGATTCCCGCCGGGCAGGTTCTTGGCATCGTCGGCGCATCGGGGTCCGGCAAGTCGACGCTCGCCAAGTTGATCCTGCGGCTCTACCGCCAGGAGCGCGGTACGGTCATGATCGACGGCATGGATATCGCTCAGGTCGATCCGGCGTGGTTGCGCCGCCAGGTCGGGATCGTGCTGCAGGAAAGCACGCTGTTCAACCGGACGGTTCATGAGAATATTGCGCTGGCTGCGGCCGAGATGAACCGCGCGCAGGTGATGGCCGTGGCACGGCTTGCGGGAGCGGACGAATTCATTGCGCGTCTGCCGCTCGGTTACGATACGCCGATCGAGGAGCGCGGCGCCAACCTGTCCGGAGGTCAGCGCCAGCGCATCGCTATCGCGCGCGCACTCGCCACCAAGCCTCGGATCCTGATCTTCGACGAAGCCACCAGCGCGCTGGACTACGAAAGCGAGCGCATCATTCAAGACAATATGCGCCAGATCGTGCATGGCCGTACCGCCATCATCATTGCCCATCGCCTCGCGGCGGTGCGCCATTGCGATCGCATCATCGCCCTTGATCGGGGCCGGATTGTCGAGGACGGCACCCACGACGAATTGCTGGCCCGCGCGGATGGCGTTTACGCCAGGCTGTGGCGCCTGCAGGTTCAGGAGGGGATCGCGTGAGCAGCGCCGACGCTGGATCGCCCCCGCCGAAATCCGGCAGAAACTTTGCCGTGCTTCCCCATGTCACGCCAGACGCCAGGGCGGACAAGCCCGCACCGGGGGCCGGGCCCGCCGGCGCGCCAGGTTTCGGAGGCCTGCAACCGGAGGCGCCGGCTGCGAGCGAGGTAAGTCGCCGGACGCGGGCGATGCTGGCTGCGGACCGCGAGTTCCTGCCTGCTGCGATCGAAATTCTCGAAACTCCGCCGTCACCAGTCGCGACCGCGCTGATCTGGTTCATGGCCCTGGCGACCATCGCAGTGCTGTCATGGTCCTATTTCGGACAGATCGACATCTATGCGGTCGCCAGCGGACGGATTCAGCCGAGTGGGCGCTCCAAGATCGTGCAACCGCTGGAGACGGGAAAGGTCGCAGCGATTCGTGTCCACAACGGCGACCAGGTGAAACAGGACGATGTTCTGCTCGAGCTTGAAGGAACCGAGACATCCGCCGAGATGAACGCCCTCAGGCACGACGTCGAGAGCTTGACGGCGGAGGTCGCGCGCCGCCGCGCCGCGGTCGATGGAGCTGCCCAGCCCGTGATCGCTGCGCCGGCGATCGCCTTCGCGCCTGGCGTCGACGATGGCGTGAGGCGGCGTGAGGAACTGGTCCTGCAGGCGGATCTTGCGGATCTTGCCGCAAGCCGCTCACGTCTCGAAGCCCAGCGCGCCGAGAAGGTCGCCTCGCGCGACCGGTTGACGGCCAGTATCACCGCCCGCGCGCGGCTGATCGCACTCAGCCGGGAGCGCGTCGAGATGCGCGAGACCTTGACCGAGCGCGGCGCAGGCTCTCGTGCGCTGACCATCGAGGCGCAGCAGCAGCTCGAAACCCAGCTCGCCGCCGATGTCGCCGACCGCAGCCAGATGGTGGAGACGGAGGCGGCCATGCAGTCATTGACACGGCAGATCGACGAGGCCGTGTCGCGTTTCGTGGCCGATCAGACGAGCAAGGGGGCGGAGGCGCAGCGCAAGCTGGATCATGTGGCCCAGGACCTGATCAAGGCTCGCGCCAAGAATGCACAGATGCAGCTGAAAGCGCCGATTACCGGGATCGTGCAGCAACTCGCCGTGACGACGATCGGCCAGGTGGTGGGGTCCGGGCAGGCGTTGATGACGATCGTGCCCCAGGATGCATCGATCGAGGTCGAGGCGCAGGTCCTCAATCAGGACATCGGCTTCGTCGATGCCGGTCAGCGTGCCGTCGTCAAGGTCGAGGCGTTTCCATTTACCCGTTACGGAACGCTCGACGGGCTGGTGACGAATGTCTCGCGCGACGGCGTCGACCAGCGGGATCCCAGCACGTCGGGCGATGCGTCGGCGGTGACGAAATCAGGCGGCAATTCCACCGCGGGGCAGGGGCAGAGCCTCGTCTTCCCCGCGACGATCAAGCTCGATCAGCGCGCAATGGCCGTCGACGGCAAATCGGTACTGCTGGTTCCTGGCATGGCAGTCGTGGTGGAAATCAAAACTGGACAGCGCCGCGTCATCGACTATCTGCTGTCGCCGATCCGCACCGCCGTCTCCCAGGCCGGGCACGAGAGATAAGCGGCGGAGCGGCGGTCGTCGCTCCGCTCGCCAGGCGATGTCACGACCGGCTACTTGCGCAGGACCAGATTGAAGCTGGGCGAGGCGGACCCCAGTCCGATGCCCTGATTGATCTGGCCACCCTGCATGACCCATTCGGTCATTCCGCCCGTGCTGGTGTCGCGCCAGACGATGTCCTGAACGCCGCTGCTTGTGAAGTCACCAACGCCGACGAACTGCCAGGTCGAGGGAATGCTGCCGAGCGTGATCGACTGCGCGATGTTGCCGTTCGACATCATCCACTCCCCGACGGTATTGCTGGTGCTGTCGCGCCACAGGATATCGTCGGTGCCGTTGCCGGAGAAATCGCCGATGCCAATGAGCTGGAAGCCCGACGCTGTGCCGCCGAGGCTCGGAGCCGCATAGATCTGGCCGTTGGAGATCAGCCATTCACCAACCACGCCGTTGCTCTGCTCCCACAGGATATCGTCGGTGCTGGTGCCGGTGAAATGTCCGGCGCCGATGATCTGCAGGCTGGTCGAGGCCTGACCGAGCAAGGGTGCGGCATAGATCTGGCCGTTGGAGATCAGCCACTCGCCGACATTCCCGGACGATGTGTCCTGCCAGAACACATCGCTGGTTCCGTCACCGTTGAAATCGCCGATTGCCGCGATCCTGTAGCCGGCAGGCATGGTTCCCAAGAACGGGGCAGCGTAGATCTGGCCATTGGAAAAGAGCCATTCGCCCATATTTCCGTTGCTCTGCTGCCAGAAGATATCGCTGGTTCCGTCACCGTTGAAATCGCCGGTGCCGACGATCTGGTAGTTCGCGGCATTGCCAAGGGCGGGAGCGGCCGAAATCTGGCCGTTGTTCATCAGCCATTCACCGATGGCTCCCGAGCTCGTGTTCTGCCAGAAGATGTCGCTGGTGTAGTTGCCGGTAAAATCGCTGCTCGCCGCGGCGCGGGTCCAGCCGAGGATATTGTCTTCTCGCACGTCGACAGGCGTGATGAACGAGCCCGTGCCCTGATAGCCGTCGCCATAGGAATCTCCCTGGATGGACGGGAGCCAGTCGGCGGCGTCTCCGCTGTTCAAGGGATTGTTGTACTGCTGCAGCAGTGTCTGGCCATCGATCGAAAAGTATCCGGGTCCGGCCGTGAGCTGGCGCACCGGAGGGCCACCGCCGCCCGGGTTGTAGCGGAACAGATCCAGCTCACCATGCCAGCCGTTCCAGTTTTGCTCGTTTCCGACTCCGGTCATGCCGAGCGCCTGAAACCGGCCAAGCGCCCCTTCCGACAGCTCATGCTCGAGAACGCCGATTGCGTCGTAAGTGCCTGGCGTTCGGCGTGCATAGGGGTTGAAGCTGAAGCCGTTGAAACCGATGCTGCTGTTGAGGTTGATGGTATCGTCGGTTCCGGTCGTGGACGTCAGTCCCAGCAACCGCGCCTGTGCTTGCGGAACGAACCACTGCGAGTTCCCGGTCGGATCGCTCGCTGGAAATGTCGCGTAGGCACTTATCTGGTCGGGGGACCTTCCGATCGCCTTCAGCGCGTTGGTGAGCTGTGCGTAGGAGACGAGCACGCCCTGGTAGTTGTTGTTGGCAAGGTCGCCGGCTGGAAGGGACGACCAGTTGAAGGTCACATTGACGGTAATATTGCTCGTGAACTCATGCTGGTAATATTGGCAGGCTGCAACACACGCAGCCTCGAAGGCCGTCTGCTGCGATGAGGTCAGGCCGGTCAGCGTTCCAAAAGTGATGTTGAAATGCATCGAACCAACTCGCCGGTTTGGGGCAGGAATACCAACGTGATGAGGTCGATCAGAATCTCGACGCCAATGCGATGCTTGTCAGCCTAGTTTAGAGCAAAATGCGGTGCAAGCCTGGGTTTTTGTATAGGAAGTTATCCCGCACCGAGCAGTGACACCGCCTCGTCGCGCTCGAACAAGTAGAGCAGACAGCGCAGCGATTCTCCCTCGGCGCCTGCCAGTTTGGGATTGTCCTTCATGATCCGCAGCGCCTCATTGCGGGCCTGGGCGATCAGTTGCGCATGCACCTCGGGGCGGGCGATGCGATAGCCGGGCAGGCCGCTCTGCCGAGTGCCCAGCACGTCGCCTTCGCCGCGCAGCTTGAGGTCTTCCTCGGCGATGCGGAAGCCGTCGGTGGTGTCGCGGATCACCCGCAGCCGCGCCTGCGACATCTCGCTGAGCGGCTCGCGGTATAGAAGCACACAGGTCGAGGCCTCGGAGCCTCGCCCGATACGCCCGCGCAACTGGTGCAACTGTGCGAGGCCGAAGCGTTCGGCGTTCTCGATCACCATGATGGTCGCGGCGGGAACGTCGACGCCGACCTCGACGACGGTGGTTGCGACGAGGAGACTGATGTCGCCGGTCGCGAAGCGTCCCATCACCTCGTCCTTTTCGGTGCCCTTCATCTTGCCGTGGACAAGACCGACCCGATCGCCGAAGCGCTCCTTCAGGCTTGCAAAGCGTTGCTCGGCGTCGATCAGGAAGTCGATCTTTTCGGATTCCTCGACCAGCGGACAGATCCAGTAGACGCGCTTGCCGGTCTTCAGCGCCCGCCCGACCGCGTCCATGACCTCGTTCAGCCGCGTCGATGGCACGGCGCGGGTATCGATCGGCTGGCGGCCGGCGGGCTTCTCGCGGAGCTCAGAGATGTCCATGTCGCCGAAATAGGTCAGCACCAGCGTGCGCGGAATCGGGGTGGCGCTCAACACCAGCACGTCGACGGCACTGCCCTTGTCGGTCAGCGCGAGTCGCTCGCGCACACCGAAGCGGTGCTGCTCGTCGACCACGGCGAGCGCGAGCGTCTTGAAGGTCACATCATCCTGGATCAGCGCATGGGTGCCGACCAGCAGATCGATCTCGCCGGCTTCGAGCCGAGCCAGCAGAGTCTTGCGCTCCTTGCCCTTTTCACGTCCGGTGAGGATGGCGACACGGACGCCGGCCGCTTCCGCGAGCGGTGCGATGGTCTTGTGGTGCTGACGCGCGAGAATTTCGGTCGGAGCCATCAGTGCCGACTGGCCGCCGGCTTCCGCCACCGCCGCGGCGGCGAGCAGGGCGACCACCGTCTTGCCGGAGCCGACGTCACCCTGCAGCAGCCGCAGCATTCGCACCGGCTGCGTCAGGTCGTGGGCGATGGCCGTGATCGCCTGCTGTTGTGAATGCGTCAGGGCGTAAGGCAGGGCGTCGATGATGCGGCGGCGCAGGTGGCCGTCGCCGGCATGACGGGCGCCGGCCGGGCGGCGCAGCTGCGCCCGCACCAGCGCCAGCGCGAGCTGGCCTGCGAGCAGCTCGTCATAGGCGAGGCGGGACCAGAATGGCCCATCAGGCAGCACATCGGTCAGTTCCTGCGGCGCGTGCAGTCGCCGGAGAGCCTCGGCGAGCGGGGGGAAGCCGCAGCGCCGCAGGACGTCGGGCGCGATCCATTCCGGCAGCTCGGGTAGCCGCGCCAGCGCCTGGGCGACCGCGCGGCGCAGCGCGCCGAGCGCCAGACCCTCGGTCAGTGGATAGACCGGCTCGATCAGCGCCAGTTTCGCAAGGCCGGCCTCGTCGACGACCCGGTCGGGGTGGACGATCTGCAGCGTGCCGTCGAACATCTGGGCCGTTCCCGAGACGTAGCGCCGCGTACCGACCGGGAGCAGCCGCTCGACATAGTCGCCCTTGGGACGAAAGAACGTCAGCAAGACGTCGCCGGTATCGTCGCTGGCGTAGACGAGGTAGGGCGCGCGCGACCGTCCCGGGGGCGCCGGGCGATGGCGATCGACGGTCACCTCGAGCGTCACCACGGTTCCGGGGACGACATCCCTGATCTTCGGCCGCGCCCGGCGGTCGATCACGCTGGCCGGCAGATGCAGCAGGAGGTCGACGAGGCGCGGGGTCTCGCTGCGGTCGAGCAGGTAGCGGAATAGCTTGTCCTGCTTCGGCCCGACGCCGGCGAGATTCGTGACCGGCACGAACAGGGGGTTGAGACGCTCGGGACGCATGCAGCCGACTCGACAGTGGAAGCAGAATGCTCGCTTTTGCATAACCTGAATGCAATGCAAGGGCGGGGGTGCGCAACTGGGCTGCTGACATCGGCAGCCGACAGGGTTATATCGGTCCCGCCCGGCTCGTCCGGGCTTTCGGCGTTGGATCAGGTTTGAGGCATGACAGGAACGACACGATCGAGCGTTGGGCTCGATGACCGCCGCAAGCGGCTGCTCTTTCGATGCTGGCACCGCGGCACGCGGGAGATGGATCTGATCCTGGGCCGGTTCGCCGATGCCCATATCGCCGACCTCACCGACACGGAGCTCGACGAGCTGGAGCGGCTCGGCGAGCTGCCGGATCCGGATCTCTATGCCGCGCTGAGCGGCGCCAGCGAACTGCCCGCAGAGTTCACCCGCGGCGTGTTCCAGCGCATCAAGGCCTTCAAGGCGACGGGCGACGAGGCATGAGCAAGTCGCCTGCCATGCGCTCGCCGGCCGAGCTGCTCGCGCCGGGCCGTCCGTTGACGCTCGCCAATGTGGCCGAGGGTGCGGAAGGCCTGATCGTCTCCGATCTGGCGCGTGCGGTCGCGGCCCGGCCCAATCCGCCGGCCGTCAGCCTCGCTGTGGTCTGCCGCGACGGGCCGCGCATGGCGCAGTTGGCGCGGGCGCTCGAGTTCTTCGCCCCCGAGATCGCGGTGCTGCAGTTTCCGGCCTGGGACTGCCAGCCCTATGACCGCGTGTCGCCTCATGGCGGCATCGTTGCCCAGCGCGTCACCACCCTGGCGCGGCTATCGCGCCTCAAGCGCGGCGACAAGCCGCTGATCGTGCTGACCACCGTCAATGCCATCCTGCAGCGCGTGCCGCCGCGCGAGGTGATCGCGGCGCAGGCACTGTCGGTCGCACCGGGCCATGCGGTTGGCATGGATTCGATCGTCGCCTGGCTGGAACACAACGGCTATAACCGTTCGTCCACCGTGCGCGAGTCCGGCGAGTACGCCGTGCGGGGCGGTATCCTGGATCTGTTTCCGGCCGGTCTCGATCAGCCGGTCCGTTTCGACTTTTTCGGCGATACGCTGGAATCGATCCGGACCTTCGACCCGGAATCGCAGCGCACGCTGCTCGACATGCGCGCGCTCGACCTGGTGCCGGTCGCCGAATTCCAGCTCGTCACCGAGACCATCCGCCGCTTCCGCATGGGCTATGTCGCCGCCTTCGGCGCGCCGCAGCGCGACGACATGCTCTATGAAGCGGTGAGCGAAGGGCGGCGCCATCCCGGCATGGAGCACTGGCTGCCGCTGTTCCAGGAGCGCATGGACACGCTGTTCGCCTATCTCGGCGGCGCCCCCGTCGCGATCGAGCCGCAGAGCGAGGACGCGGCGCGCGAGCGCATCACCCAGATCAGGG
Source organism: Bradyrhizobium sp. 2TAF24 (assembly GCF_052115025.1). Taxonomy (NCBI): domain Bacteria; kingdom Pseudomonadati; phylum Pseudomonadota; class Alphaproteobacteria; order Hyphomicrobiales; family Nitrobacteraceae; genus Bradyrhizobium; species Bradyrhizobium sp. 2TAF24. The sequence goes on from NZ_JBFRFW010000014.1 coordinate 41,157, forward strand.
ATTATTACGAAGCGCGCCGCGAGGCGCTCGACCATCCGGGAGGTGGCGCACTCTACAAGCCGCTGCCGCCGGATCAGCTCTATCTGACCGATGACGAATGGGCGCGCCTGCTGGCCGATGCGGCGTTGGCGCGGCTGACGCCGTTCGCGGTACCGGATGCGGCTGATGTCGTCGATGCCGGGCTGCGGCAGGGCCGCAACTTCGCCCCCGAACGCGCCGATACCGCGGTCAACGTGTTCGAGGCCGTCGTCGCGCATATCCAGGGGCTGCAGGCAGCCCGCAAGAAGGTGATGGTGGCGCTGTGGACCGAGGGCTCGCGCGAGCGCATGGCCAACATGCTGCGCGACCACAAGCTGCTCAACATCACCAGCATCAACGCCTGGCGCACCGTGCAGGCGACGCCGCGCAACGAAGCCACGCTCGCGGTTGTCGGCCTGGACGCCGGCTTCGAGACTGACAGCATCGCCGTCATCACCGAGCAGGACATTCTGGGTGACCGCCTGGTGCGGCCGCGGCGGGCCAGCAAGAAGCTGGAAAATTTCATTTCCGAAGTCACCAGCCTGTCGACTGGCGATCTCGTGGTGCATGTCGAACACGGCATCGGCCGCTTCATAGGCCTGCAGACGCTGGATGTCGCCGGGGCGCCGCATGACTGCCTCGAGCTGCGCTATGCCAACGACACCAAGCTGTTCCTGCCGGTCGAGAATATCGAGCTGCTGTCGCGCTATGGCTCCGAGCAGACCGATGTCGAGCTCGATCGTCTCGGCGGCAGCGGCTGGCAGGCGCGCAAGGCCAAGCTCAAGAACAAGATCCGCGAGATCGCTGGCGACCTGATCAAGGTCGCAGCGGAGCGCTTCCTGCACGAGGCGCCCAAGTTCCCGGTGCAGCAGGGCACTTATGACGAGTTCTGCGCCCGCTTTCCCTATGAGGAGACCGAGGACCAGCTCGGCGCAATCAACGCGACCCTGCACGACCTCGAGACCGGCAGGCCGATGGACCGCCTGGTGTGCGGTGACGTCGGTTTTGGCAAGACCGAGGTGGCGCTGCGCGCGGCGTTTGCGGTCGCGCTCGAGGGCCGGCAGGTCGCCGTCGTGGTGCCGACCACGCTGCTGGCGCGCCAGCACGCCAAGAACTTTTCTGAGCGTTTCCGCGGCTTTCCGGTCAATGTCGCCCAGGTGTCACGGCTCGTCGCCGGCAAGGAACTGACCAACGTCAAGAAGGGCCTCACCGACGGCACGGTGGACATCGTCGTCGGTACCCATGCGCTGCTCGGCAAGGCGATCAAGTTCAAGGATCTTGGCCTGCTGATCGTCGACGAGGAGCAGCATTTCGGCGTCAGCCACAAGGAGAAGCTCAAGCAGCTGCGCTCCGAGGTGCATGTGCTGACGCTGAGCGCGACGCCGATCCCGCGCACCCTGCAGCTGGCCCTGACCGGCGTGCGGGATCTTTCGATCATCGCGTCGCCGCCGGTCGATCGCCTCGCGGTGCGCACCTTCGTGGCGCCGTTCGATCCGCTGATGATCCGCGAGGCGCTGCTGCGTGAGCGCTATCGCGGCGGCCAGGCGTTCTACGTCTGCCCGCGCATCGACGACCTCGCAGAAGCCAAGGATTTCCTCGACAAGCATGTGCCGGAGATGAAGGTCGCGGTCGCTCACGGTCAGATGCCGCCGAGCGTGATCGAGGACATCATGTCGGCCTTCTACGACGGAAAATACGATATCCTGCTGTCGACCACGATCGTGGAGTCCGGTCTCGATATTCCATCGGCCAACACCCTGATCGTGCACCGCGCCGACATGTTCGGTCTCGCGCAGCTCTACCAGCTGCGTGGACGGGTGGGGCGCTCGAAGCTGCGCGCCTATGCGCTGTTCACGCTGCCGGCGCAGCACAAGATCACGCCGCAGGCCGAGCGTCGCCTCAAGGTGCTGCAGTCGCTGGAAAACCTCGGCGCCGGCTTCCAGCTCGCCTCGCACGACCTCGACATCCGCGGCTCCGGCAACCTGCTCGGTGAAGAGCAGTCGGGCCACATCAAGGAGGTCGGGTTCGAGCTCTACCAGTCGATGCTGGAGGAGGCGATCACCAGCCTCAAGGCCGGCATCACCGAGCCGGTGGCCGATCGCTGGTCGCCGCAGATCACACTCGGCATGCCGGTGCTGATCCCCGACGATTATGTGAAGGACCTGTCGGTGCGGCTGTCGCTCTATCGCCGGCTGGCGGACCTCGACACCGACGACCAGATCGCCGAATTCGGCGCCGAGCTGCGTGACCGCTTCGGCCCGCTGCCCGACGAGGTGCGCTACCTGTTCAAGGTGGTCACCATCAAGGCCTACTGCCGCCGCGCCAATGTCGAGAAGGTGGACGCAGGTCCCAAGGGCGTGGTGATCACGTTCCGCGACAACGCGTTCGCGCACCCCGATCGTCTGGTGGCCTTCATCCGCACCCATGGCGCCGCCGCCAAGGTGCGGCCCGACATGAAGGTCGTGTTCTTCCAGGAATGGCGGACGCCGGAGGAGCGTCTGGAGGGCACCACCACCATTCTCGGGGATCTTGCGAGGCTGGCGGAAGGACGCAAGGCCGCCTGACGGACGGCCGCGCGCGGCTCAGGATGCGGCGCGGCGGTTCTCGCCGTGCAGGCGCTCGATCAGGCTCGCCGGGGTGTCCTTCGGCAGCAGCGTGACCAGCGTCACATCCGGAGCGATGCGGGATTCTTGGGTCACCCCCTGCATGGTGTGCTTGAGCACGCTGGCGAGCCGCCGTGCGATCATGTGCGCGGTGCGCAGGTCGGTCTCGGCGAACGCGATCACAACCGCGCCGTCGTCCTGCATCGTCGCGAAATCCATCCGCCGCATCAGCCGGCCGAGAATGCGTGCGGCATCAAAGCGAATGCGCTCCGGCGCGCCGCCGAACGTGATCCGGGCCGCCGACAGGCCACCGCCGCGTACCTGCGTCTCCTCGACGGCGCGGGAGAAATCCGTCGCGAACGCCGCGGGGGTCAGCAGTCCGGTGCGAGGATCGAGCAGACCGCCGACATCGAGGGATCTCAGCGCCCGTGTCAGCCGGGCATCGAAAGCGTGCTGACGGATCAGCGGCCCGGCGTTGGCCGCGACGTCCTCGGGGCGGCCTGAGACGACTTCCAGGTTGGGCAGCCCCGGCAGCGAAGCGAAGGCAGCCGCGGCCCCGGACAGGACAGCCGGCAGGTCGCGAAAGCGTGCATCTTCAGACAGCACCGTGAGAAAGGCGTCGATCACGCGGTGGCTGAAACCATCGCCGATGACCACGCCGTCGAGGTCGCGGCCATTGAGATGCTTGGCCGCAGCCTCGATGCTGAGCGCGCCGACGACGCCCATCTTTTCGCCGAGTGCGATGGACAGGGCTGGATAGGACGCGCCGCGGCCGATCAGCAGCACGGTGGCGTCGTCGAGAGGATCGCTGGTCGGCAGTTGCCGCTGCAAGGCAGGGTCGTCGCCGATCCGGCGCAGCACGGTGGCATGCAGGGTGCGGATCCGCAGGGCCGCGTTCAGGCGGGCATCAAGCCGGCCGGGCCGCTGATCGATGATCGACAGCGGCAGGGCGTTGGGCACGTCGGTCAGTGTCGCCGGATCGATGGCGATCAGGGGAACGTAGGGAGACAGTGCACCGACTTGTGCGGCGATCGCGGCGAGGCGGTGGTCGCGGCCGTCCAGCGCCAGCACAGCGGCGGGTCCGAGACGGACGATCGCCTCGGCGGCATCCTCCCAGGTCGTATCGATCAGCGGGAAGGTTTCGATATTCGCGAGCGCCTGCGACGAGGCCGTATCGCCGTCGGTGATGCAGAGGACAGGAGCTTGCTGGGACATCGTCTGGCGGGCGGCTGTCTGCGAAGGCGCCGCCGCGAACGCGACGCTCCACAACATTAGCCAAACGCCCTTAATGCGGCGTCAATGGAGACACCCAATGTCGAACGATTGTCGCGTCATGACGCCGCGGCTGTGCGGTCGCGGAAGGCTTCGACCATCAGCGGATTGAGGCCGAGCGCGCTCAGCGCTTCGCGGGCCCGCGCGTTGTCGTTGGCGCGGCCGGCGAGGCGATGGCCGCTCAGCCGGTCGGGAAGCGCCGTCAGCATCGCGCCTTGCGCCAGCCTCTTCGCCCATTCCTGCAGGTCGTTGGCGAGGAAACGGTAGCCGCCGACCGACATCAGCCCGGCGGGGGGCGCCGTGATGCAGAGAGCGCCGCTCGCCCGATCTCGCCGCGCCGCATATCCGGTGTCGACATAGTCGACGGCGATCGGCGGTGCCGGCGACAGCGCTGTGCGCGGGCCATCCGTCAGAGGCCGGTAGGCGGAAGCAGGTACCATCGGGCCGCGCAGAGCGAGCGTGCCGTGCGGCGTGAGGATGATCTCGCCGGCCATGGGGGTGGCCGGCTCGTTCCGTGACGCGCCATATGGGCCGGGCTGGATCGGCGTCGGCGCACCGTTGTCGCCACGGCGGGCGCCAAACAGGCCGATCTCGCCGAACAGGTAGACGTCGGTCAGCGTCGCCGACGTCTGCGTCCACTCGGGGCTGGAAGCGACCTGCTCCGGCGCGCGCCAGAGCCCGACGACATGCCGCAGGGCCGGCAGGCGCTCCAGCATGCCAGCCTCCTGCAGACGGCCAACCAACGGCCCCGGTGCGACCAGCGCGCCGCATTTTTCGTCGACCAGCTGCTGCTCCAGCACGGCGCTGTCGAACGGATGGTTCAGCGCCAGCGTACCGCCGCTCAGGAGCCAGGTCACCAGCGAGGCGGTCAGCCCGGCGAAGGACGATGGCTGCATCGTCGAGAGTATGGTCGCGCCCTGGGCGATGCCGCTCTCGAGAAACAGGGCGAGCCCGCCCGCGATCAGGTGGAGCTGGGTGCGCGGAATCGCCCGCGAGCCGTCCGGCGTGACATCGAAGGAAATGGCGGCCACGCGCCGGACGTCCTGGGTCGGGAAGCGCGGCGATGTGTCCGGCTGGCCGTCGAGCGGGGTCATGCCCTCCGGCAGGTTGATGCCGAAGCCGAACACATGGCGGATCGAGAACGCTTCCACCGCGGCGTTCATCGCCAGATCAGCGTGATTGACGCCATCGATCGTGCCCATGGTGACGACGGCACGGGCGCCGGTGCGATTCAGCGCGGCGGAAAGTTCGGCCTGGCGCCACAGCTGCGGCACCAGCGCAATGACGAGGCCCGCGCGCAGCGCCGCGAGCACGGTCAGCATGAACTCGACCGTGTTCGGCAGTTGCAGAGCGATCACCGAGCCGGCGGGCAGGCCGGAGTTGACGAACTGTGCGGCGAGCGAGGACACCGCGAGGTCAGCCTCCGCAAAGGTCAAGGCCGAGGGGGCTGTGCCCGTGATTCGCCGCTTGTCGGGCGGATCGATCAGGGCGGGAAGGCCGGGCTGGCGGGCGACCAGGCGGCGAAAAATGTCGTCCAGAGACGGCGAGGCAGTATTCGCCGCGGGTTGGCTGGTCCTGGGGGCGGTCCGGTCAGACACCTGAATGACTTCCAGAATTCGGGTCCGGTTGGCGTCGCGCAGGTCACTGTCCCGTCGCGGTTGGCTGCTGCCACCACGTCTCGGGCAGATACCCGCTCAGCGCATTCGTCTGCGGTTGTTGTATCCGATTCCATCGGGCGATCCATTGCCTGTCGGCATTGTAGAGCGGGATCGCGTAGAAGCCGGACATCAGCACCCGGTCGAGGGCGCGGACGGCGGCAACGAAGTCGGGGCGGGCGCGTGCCTCGAGCAGGGCGCCGATCATAGCGTCGATTGCCGGCTCCCTGGCGCCCATGTAGTTGCGGGTGCCCGGGTTGTCCGCCGCGGCGCTGCCCCAGTAGAAGCTCTGTTCGTTGCCGGGCGACAGCGACTGGTCCCAGCGGTTCTGGATCATGTCGAAGTCGTAGGCGAGCTTGCGCTGGTCGTACTGGACCGCGTCGACGACGCGCACCGTGATCGCGATGCCTGCCCGCCTGACGTCGCGGGCAAGCGCCAGCGCGATGCGCTCCTGTTCGCGCGTGGTGACCAGGAATTCAAAGCCGAACGGCGCTTTGTTCGCCTTGTTGCGCAGCGTGGTGCCGTCGAGCTCGTAACCGGCGTCATCGAGCAGCTTCAGCGCGGCGCGCAGGGTGTCGCGGTCCCGGCCCGAGGCGTCACTCATCGGCAGCCGCCAACTGCCGTCCAGGATCTCGGGCAGCACCGCCTGGCGATAGGGTGCCAGCAATGCGCGTTCACGGTCGTCGGCGGACCGGCCGTAGGCAGACAGTTCGGAGCCAGCGAAAAAGCCGCCGGCGCGTGCATAAAGGCCGAAGAAATAGTTGCGGTTGATCCATTCGAAATCGAACAGCAGCGTCAGCGCCTGGCGCACCCGGCGATCGCCGAACATGGGCCGGCGGGTGTTGAACACGAGGAATTCGGAGGGCTGGGGCAGTCCGGTGCGAAGCTCGGTGCGGACCACTTCGCCGCGGCGGGCGGCGGGAAAGTCGTAGCCCTCGTGCCAGCGCAGCGGATCGGTCTCGATGCGGAAGTCGTAGAGCCCGCGCTTGAAGGCCTCGAACGCGCCGTTGGCTTCGCGATAATAGTCGAGCCGCACCTCGTCGAAATTCCACAGCCCGCGGTTCACGGCGAGGTCGTTGCCCCAATAATCCTGAGCGCGCTTCAAGGTGACGCGGACGCCCGGGTTGACCTCTGTGACACGGTAGGGACCGGAGCCGAGCGGCGGAGCGAGCGTCGTGTCCTCGAAGCGCCCCGCGTCGACGGCGTGTTTGGGCAGCACCGGCATCAGCCCGAGAATGAGCGGCAGCTCGCGGTCGCCGGCGTCGCCGAAGTCGAACCGCACCGTGCGCAGGTCGAGCGCATCCGCGTGTACGACCTTGGCATAGTAGAGCCGGTGGTTGGGGCGGCCGTGGTCGCGCAGCAGCGCGAAGGAGAACAGCACGTCCTCGGCGAGCACCGGCCGGCCGTCGCTGAAGCGTGCTTTCGGATTGAGATGGAAGGTGACGAAACTGCGGGCGTCGTCGGTCTCGACGCGGTCAGCCAGCAGGCCGTACAAGGTGAAAGGCTCGTTCTGCCCGCGGGTCAGAAGGCTCTCGATCACGTAGCCGCGGATCTGCTGAACCGCGAGGCCCTTGACGATCAAGGGGTTGAGGCTGTCGAAGGTGCCGAGAACGCCGAAAGTCAGCCGGCCGCCCCTCGGCGCGGTCGGGTTGGCATAGGGCATATGGTCGACATCCGGCGGCAGGGCCGGGGTGCCGTGCATGGCGAGGCCGGAGGTGGCTGGCGCCGGTGCTGCCGCGGCGGCGAGGCCGAACAGGCCAAGACCGGACAACAAGCCAAGACCAGCCAAGCCAAGACCAGACAAGCCAAGACATGCCAGCAGGATCGCCGTTCGGCAGCCCTGGAGCAGGATCCTCCCGGTCCGCAGCAGTGCCCGTCCGAAACCTGCAATCGATTCGGTCATCCGCACGTCATTCTCCCCCATGCAGGTGTCGGATAAGACCTCATGATCTCGTCAAAAGTGACCGTCGGCATTGATCTTTTCGTCGGCGGATGTATGAAGGCGGGCGATTGAAGGCGGGCCGCCCGACCGGTCACGCTACTGCCTTATTTGCCGCAGAGACAGCCACCGATCGTGGGGGGTGGTGCTGGCATCTGCGGTTTCGATACCACGGTTCAGAAAGGGTCTTCCGCAATGAATTTTCGTCTCTTGGCCGTGCCGGTGAAGCCGCGCGGGCGGGTTTTGGCGGCAGTTGCCGTCGCGACATTGACCATTTCGACCGCATACGCCCAGCAGCCGGCTCCGGCGCCTGCCGCGCCCAAGGCGGCGCCGAAGGCTGCTGCACCCAAGGCCGCCCCGAAGGCTGCGCCGGCGGCTCCCGCCGCCCAGGCGCCCGCGGCCGCTCCGCAGGCCCAGCAGCAGGCGGAACAGCAGGTGCCCCAGCTGATCTACGCGCCGTGGACCAAGTTCTGCCTCAAGGGCCAGGACGCCAACGCCAAGCAGATCTGCTTCACCGGCAAGGACGGCCGCATCGAGTCCGGCCAGCCCGTGGTTGCCGCCGTGCTCATCGAGCCGGAAGGCGAGCCGAAGAAGATCCTGCGCGTGACGCTGCCGCTCGGGATGCAGCTCGTTCACGGCACCCGGGTGATCGTCGACGGCAATGCCCCGGCGCAGAGCCCCTACGTGATCTGCTTCGCCAACGGCTGCATGTCCGACTACGAAGCGTCTCCCGAAATGATCGCCAACTTGAAAAAGGGCCAGGTCCTGACGGTGCAGGCGATCAACGCGAACGGCGTGCCGCTGACGCTGCAGCTGCCGCTGCAGGAAACCGGCGGCGCCAGCTTCGCCAAGGCCTACGACGGTCCGCCGACCGACCCGAAGGTGTTCGAGGAGAACCAGAAGAAGCTGCAGGAAGAACTGCAGAAGCGCGCCAATGAGGCACGCCAGAAGCTCGAGCAGGCCGCGCCTGCCGCCAACGGCGCTGCGCCGGCCGCGCCGAAGTGATCCTCGGCTGACAGACCAGCAAAAGGGCGCGCAGCGATGCGCGCCCTTTTTGTTTCAGCTGTAATTTGACCGATGGCGCAGCGGAGTTGCGGTGTCCACCCGGCACGACGCCGGATGGCGTGCTCAGTTCAGCGACGGATTGCGCGGACGATAGCCGCCCGACTTGTCCTTCACGAAGATTTCAGAGACCTGCGAGTGCCGGACCGGCTCACCGGATTCGTCGGCAACGAGGTTCTGCTCTGAGACATAGGCGACGTATTCGGTTTCGGAATTCTCGGCCAGCAGATGGTAGAATGGCTGATCCTTGTGGGGGCGCACACCCTCCGGGATGGACAACCACCATTCTTCCGTGTTGTTGAATTCCGGATCGATGTCGAAGATCACCCCCCGGAACGAAAAGATCCGGTGGCGGACGATCTGGCCGATCTGGAACTTGGCGGTACGCGCTTTGATCATGTCTCGTCGATAGACCAGGATTGTGGCCGATGCTAGTGGCAAAACCGGTCTGCTGAGGCCGCTGAACCGCCCCCGAAATCATCCCTGATGTCCCCGCAAGAAGCGCCCAAGCGCCGGCTATCCTCATGATTGATATTCTGAATTTGGCCTTGCCGTACTTCGGCCTGATCTTCATCGGCTTCGCCTGCGGCAAGTTCCGGCGGCTCCCCGAGGCGGGGCTCGCCTGGATGAACTTCTTCCTGCTCTACGTTTCCCTGCCGGCCCTGTTTTTCCGGATCCTGGCCAAAACGCCGTTCGAGGAGCTCAACAACCTGCCGTTCGTGGTGGCGACCACCGCGGCGACCGCGCTCGCCTTCACCCTGTCGGTATTGATCGGCCGGCTGCTGGGGCGGCTGTCGCTGCGCGAGGCGACGCTCGCGGGCCTTGCCGGCGGCTATGGCAACATCGGCTACATGGGGCCTGGCCTTGCGCTGGCGACCCTGGGACCGAAGGCGGCGGCGCCTGTCGCGCTGATTTTCTGCTTCGACAACATCCTGTTGTTCTCGCTCGCGCCGCTGCTGATCGCGATCTCCGGCGGCAGGCAGCAGCGGCTGTGGCCGACCGTCGTGTCGGTCATCAAGCAGATCGTCTTCCATCCGCTGATCGTCGCCGCCTATTGCGGCACCATCGCCGCGGCGCTGCATTGGCACCCGCCGGCGGCGATCGACAACATGCTGCAGTTCCTGCAGGGCGCCGCGGCGCCGGTCGCGCTGTTCGCGCTTGGCGTCACCGTTGCGCTGCGGCCGTTCAGCCGGGTGCCCTGGGAGGTGCCGGGAATCATCCTGATCAAGCTGGTCGGGCACCCGCTGATCGTGTTCGGCCTGTTGTGCGCGGCCGGGCCGTTCGTGCCGGAATGGTCGGCGACCGCGATCCTGATGGCGTCGCTGCCGCCGGCGCTCAACGTCTTCGTCATCGCGCGGCAGTACGACGCCTGGATCGAGCCGGCCTCTGCCGCGGTGCTGCTCGGCACTTTCGTCTCGGTGGTGACGCTGACCAGTGTGATGTGGGCGCTGAAGACCGGGCAGATCGCGCTACCCTGAGCGAGGGGCGTTTAGCGCGAATCCGAACGCCAGGACGGCGCAAGGCCCTCGCGCATGGCGAGGCGGCGCAACGGCCCGACATGGCCGAGCAGGTGCATGCCGGCCGCGCGCAGCATGTGCAACGGCAACAGGTCGCTCAGCAGCGAACGGTTGGCGAGGTCGATCATGAAGGTGCGGCTGTTGACGTCGGCCCAGCGCGCGCGCTCGAAGCGGGACAGCACGGCCGGCGCGCCGGGATCGTCGTGCCGGGCAAGCGCCTCGCCGACGATCGCGGCAATGTCGGCGGCGTCGCGCAGGCCCATATTGAGCCCTTGCGCGCCGATCGGCGGCAGCACATGGGCGGCTTCGCCGACCAGTACGACGCGCTGCATGGCAAAACGCCTCGGCCGCTCGAAGGCCAGCGGAAAGGTGTTGCGGCCGCCTTCGATGCGCATCCGTCCGAGGATCGAATGGGCGCGCTGCTCTGCGGCGAACGCCAGGTCATTGTCGCCGAGCTGCTTGAGCCGCTCGGCCTCCGCCGGCGAAGTCACCCAGACCACGCTGGAGCGTGCGCCCGGCAGCGGCACGAACACGCACGGCCCGTTCACGGTGTGGAACTCGGTCGAGGCGTCGTGATGCGGACGGGTGTGGGCGACGTTGAAGGTGAGGGCAGTCTGCGCCAGAGCGCGCCGGCTGACGTCGATGCCCGCAGCTTCACGGCTGATCGAATGGCGGCCTTCGGCGCCGACCACGAGGCGCGCCGTCAGAGTCCGGCCCTGGCGGGTACCGATGTGAATCGCGTCATCCTGCGGCGTGACGGTGTGGGCCTCGTCGTCGAACCGGGTGAGGTTCGAAAGCTCCGCGGCGCGCGCCTCCAGCGCCGCGACCAGAATGCGATTTTCGATATTGTAGCCGAACGCGTCGCGGCCGATCTCGTCGCTGGTGAAACGCACTTCGGGGGCGCGGATCAGGCGGCCGGTGTCGTCGATCAGCCGCATCACCCGCAACGGCGCAGCGCTGTCCCTGCAACGCGGCCAGACCTCGAGCGTATCCAGGAGGTCGATCGACTGCCCGAGCAGTGCCGTGGTCCGGTTGTCGGTATAGGGAATACGCCGGGCGAGCAAGGCCGTGGCGGCGCCGGCCAGGGCCAGCGCGATCGCAGCCACGAGGCCGGCGGGACCGCCGCCGATCACGGCGACGTCGAACGGATGGTGCGGACTTGGCGCGTCGTTCATGGACGCTGGATATAAGCGCCACCGAAAGGTCCTGCAATCGGCTTTCGCAGACCGCGGCCGTATGACGATCGCGCGACGCATCGCCGCAATGCGGCCTGTGCAAATCAGCGCAATTCCTGATAATTCATGACGACCCATGACCCAGCCGGACCCATACCAGGCGCCGATCGGTACCCCCGCGACCCGCCGGCGGGCGTTCGGGGTGCATGTCCTCACTGCGCTCGGCGCCGGGCTTGCGCTGCTGGCGCTGCTCGAGGCGGTGCGCGAGCACTGGGCGGCGATGTTCGGCTGGCTGGGGGCTGCATTGGTGGTTGATGCCGCGGATGGGCCGCTGGCGCGCCGGCTCGACGTGGTGCGTCAGCTGCCCGACTGGTCGGGGGAGACGCTCGACCTGGTGGTCGATTTCGTCACCTACGTGTTCGTGCCGGCCTATGCCATCATGGCGAGCGGGCTGCTGCTGCCGATGGCTGCGCCGCTGCTCGGCGCCGCCATCGCCGTCACGGGGGCGCTTTACTTCGCTGACCGTCGGATGAAGACCGACGACAATCATTTCCGCGGCTTCCCCACGCTGTGGAATGTCGCCGCCTTCTATCTCTTCCTGCTGAGGCCGGGGCCGATCAGCGCCAGCCTGCTGGTCCTTGCGCTGCTGGTTTTGACCTTTGTGCCGTTCAACGTCATGCATCCGGTGCGCGTCACGCGGCTGCGGTCGCTCAATCTGGTATTGGTCGCGCTGTGGGGCATCCTTGCGCTGATGACGGTCGTGCAGGATTTTCAGGTGCCGGTCATGGTGCGCGTCGGCCTCTGTGTGATCGCTTTCTACGTTCTGTGCAGCGACATTATCATCCGGATCGTGGTGAACAGGTGAATGCATGATGCAACTTCTGGCCAGCCCTGAAGCATGGGCCGCGCTGGTGACGCTCACCGCGCTCGAGATCATTCTCGGCATCGACAACGTGATCTTCATCTCGGTGCTGGTATCGCGCATTCCGGAGCACCAGGCCAAGCGCGCACGGCAGCTCGGCCTCGCCCTGGCGCTGGTGTTTCGCATCGCACTGCTGTCGATCCTGGTCTGGCTGATCGGTCTGACTGCACCGGTTTTCACTGCGTTCGGCCAGGCGTTTTCCTGGCGCGACATCATCCTGATCGGCGGCGGCGCCTTCCTGATCGCCAAGGCCACCCACGAAATTCACGGCGAGGTCGAAGCCCGCGATGGCGAGGGCGGCGCGACGCCGGCCAATGCCTTCTTCTGGGTGATCGTCCAGATCATTGTCATCGACATGGTGTTCTCGCTGGATTCGATCATCACCGCGATCGGCATGGCGCAGGACCTCACCATCATGATCGCGGCGGTGATCATCGCCTGCGTGGTGATGTATGTCTCCTCGGGGCCGATTGCCGGATTCGTCGCACGGCATCCGACCACCAAGATGCTGGCGCTGGCGTTCCTGGTGCTGATCGGCATGGCGCTGGTGGCGGACGGATTCCAGTTTCACATTCCGCGCGGCTACATCTACTTCGCGATCACCTTTGCGCTCGCGGTGGAGGCCTTCAACATCATGGCGCGCCGCAACCGGGAGCGGCCGCGGCCAGACAAGGATACCCGCTGACCGGGTTGCTCCATCCTGTTCCGCCGCCTAATGTCGCGCGGAGGAATGGGAGTTGACGATGACCAAGGCTGTGCGTGTCCATCAGGTCGGCGGACCAGAGGTGCTGACCTATGAGGACGTCGATGTGCCGCCGCCCGGCAACGGCGAGGTGAGAATCCGGCAGCACGCCATCGGGTTGAATTTCATCGACACCTACTACCGCACCGGCTTGTACAAGGCGCCGGCGCTGCCGTTCATCGCCGGCAACGAGGCCTCGGGTGAGGTCGTGGCGGTCGGCTCCGGGGTGACCAATTTCCATCCGGGCGACCGCGTCGCCTATTACACCAATCTGGGCAGCTATACGACGGAGCGGAACATCGTCGCCGACAGGCTGGTCAAGCTGCCGGACGCCATCACCCACGAGCAGGCCGCAGTGCTGATGCTGAAGGGGATGACGGTGTACTATCTGCTGCACAAGACCTTTCGGATCGAGCCGGGGCACCGCGTGCTGATCCACGCCGCTGCCGGCGGCATCGGGCTGTTGGCCAGCCAGTGGGCCAAGGCGCTCGGCGCCAACGTGATCGGCACCGTCGGCTCGCAGGAAAAGGCCGAGCTCGCGCTCGCCAATGGCTGCGATCATGTCATCCTCTACAATGAGGAGGATTTTGTCGCACGGGTGAAGCAGATCAGCCGCGGCGAACTCTGTGACGTCGTCTATGACGGTGTCGGCAAGGCGACGTTCCCGGGCTCGCTGTCGTGCCTCAAGCCGCGCGGCATGTTCGTCAGCTTCGGAAATGCGTCGGGCCCGGTGCCGCCGTTCTCTCTGCTGGAGCTCAATAACCACGGCTCGCTGTTCGCGACGCGGCCCAAGCTCAACGACTATGTCGGCACCCGCCGTGAACTGCTCGAAGCCGCAGACACCATGTTCGCCGCAGTGCTCAACGGCAAGCTGCACGTGCCGATCCATCACGCCTATGCGCTGAAGGATGCGCAGAAGGCGCATCGCGATCTCGAGAGCCGGGCAACCGTCGGCGCATCGGTGCTGCGCCCGTAGGCGCGGACTGGCGGCGGCCACGAGGCCGCCGCCATGCACTCCTCAGTCAGCTCACACAGCGCGCAGCGCCGCTCCGGCGCAGGATTGAATCCAGCGCCGCGATCACCTGCGTGATCTCGTCGCGACTGACGTTGAGGGCCGGCATGAATCGCAGCGCGTCCGGTTGCGGCGCGTTGAGCAGGAGGCCCTCGTCAAGCGCCTGGGCGACGATCGCGGCGCCGATTGGCCGCTTGAGGTCGAGCGCCAGCAGCAGGCCCTGGCCGCGGACGTCGCCGAGCCCGTGCCGGGCGGAAATCCGCTGCAGCTCGCTTGCGAGGTACTGGCCGTTGTCGCGGACCGTCTTGAGGAAGGCCGGTTGCCGCACCTGCTCGACGATCGCGGCCCCCGCCGCGCACATCAGCGGATTGCCGTTGAACGTCCCACCCTGGTCGCCATGGGCGAAGCACGACGCTTCGCGGGTGGCGAGCAGGGCGGCGAGCGGCACGCCCCCGCCGATACCCTTGCCGAGCGTCATGATGTCCGGCGTGACGCCGACGCCCTGATGGTGAAACAGGTGTCCGGTGCGGCCGACGCCGGTCTGGATCTCGTCGAAGATCAGCAGCAGGCCGCGCGCCATGGTCAGCTCCCGCAGTTCGTGGAGGAAGGCGTCGGTCGCGGGCCATACGCCGGCTTCGCCCTGGATCGGCTCCAGCATCACGGCGACAGTGTTGTCGGTGATCAGCCGTTCGACCGATGCAAGATCGTTGAGCGTCGCCTTGGGAAAGCCCGGCACCTTCGGTTCGAACAGCGGCTCGAATGCCTTCTTGCCGCAGGCCGACATGGTGGCGAGGGTGCGGCCGTGGAAGGCGCCCGCGAAGGTGATGATCTCATGGGCGCCGCCACGGTGCAGCGTGCCGTACTTGCGCGCGAGCTTGATCGCGCCCTCATTAGCCTCCGCGCCGGAGTTGGCGAAGAACACCTGGTCGAAGCCGCTGCTCTCCACCAGCAGCTGCGCGAGCCTCAGGCTCGGGGCGTTGTAGAACGCCGGGCTCGGCGTCAGCAGTTTCCTCGCCTGGGCCGCGAGGGCGTCGGCGAGGGCAGGCGGCGAATGACCCAGGCTGTTCACGGCCCAGCCCTGCACGAAGTCGAGGTAGCGGCGTCCGCTGTCGTCCCACAGCCAGCCGCCTTCGCCGCGCACGAACACCACGGGCGGGCGGGCAGTGATGTCCATCAGCGTGTCGAACGGATGGATCGCAGCGGTCATGGCAGGCTCCTGTGGTTGGGGAACGTGGGCAGTGGAAACGGGGGCTGAAATGCAAGAAGGCCGCGCTTTGCGGGCGCGGCCTTCTCGAAAACGGTGCTGACCTGGTGCTTCAGCTCTGTCGTCGGACTCGGCGCGACCCATCATCGTCGAACGAGCGACGACGGCGGTCTGCGCGGCGGATGGTCCGGGTTGAAATCATGGGGCGCGCTCGTACAGCCGAACGGCCCCCTTTGTCAAGACGCCTTAAAAGCCGGCGACGGTGCCGTGCAGGTCATAGGCGTCGGCGCGCTCGATCCTGGCAGTGACGATGTCGCCGACCTTGAGCGGGCGGCGGCTCGACAGATAGACGCTGCCATCGATTTCCGGCGCGTCGGCCTTGGAGCGGCCTCTGACGACGCTCGGGCCGACCTCGTCGATGATGATCTGCTGGCGGGTGCCGACCTTGCGCTTGAGGCGCCGCGCCGAGATCTTCTGCTGACGCGCCATCAGCGCGTTCCATCGCTTGGCCTTGATCTCGTCGGGGACGGGATTGTCGAGCGCGTTCGAGGTCGCGCCCGCCACAGGCTCGTACTTGAAGCAGCCGACGCGGTCGATCTCCGCCTCGTCCAGCCAGTCCAGCAGGTAGGCGAAGTCGGCATCGGTCTCGCCGGGGAAGCCGACGATGAAGGTCGAGCGCAGCGTCAGGTCGGGGCACTGCTCGCGCCACGCCTTGATGCGCCCCAGCGTCTTGTCCTGGGCCGCCGGCCGCCGCATCTGCTTCAGCACGTCTGGGCTCGCGTGCTGGAAGGGGATGTCGAGATAGGGCAGCACCTTGCCCTCGGTCATCAGGCCGATGACCTCGTCGACATGCGGGTAGGGGTAGACATATTGCAGCCGTACCCAGGCGCCGAGCTCGCCGAGTTCGCGGGCGAGGTCGTAGAAGCGCGCGCGGACCTCGCGGTCCTTCCACGGCGCGGCGGCGTATTTCAGGTCGACGCCGTAGGCCGAGGTATCCTGCGACACCACCAGCAGCTCCTTGACGCCGGCGTTGACCAGCCGCTCGGCCTCGCGCAGCACGTCGTCGGCGGTGCGCGAGACGAGGTCGCCGCGCAGCTTGGGTATGATGCAGAAGGTGCAGCGGTTGTTGCAGCCTTCGGAAATCTTCAGATAGGCGTAGTGCCGCGGCGTCAGCTTGATGCCCTGCGGCGGCACGAGGTCGAGATGCGGGTTGTGCAGCGGCGGGATCGCCCGATGCACGGCGTCCAGCACGCTCTCGTACTGCTGTGGCCCGGTGATCGACAGCACGCCCGGATAGGCCTGCTCGATCTGCTCGGGCTCGGCGCCCATGCAGCCGGTGACAATGACCTTGCCGTTCTCGGCCATGGCCTCGCCGATGGCGCCGAGCGACTCCTGCTTGGCGCTGTCGAGGAAGCCGCAGGTGTTGACGATGACAAGGTCGGCGCCGTCATGCTTGCGCGCGAGCTCGTAGCCCTCGGCGCGCAGCCGCGTGATGATGCGCTCGGAGTCCACCAGCGCCTTGGGGCAGCCGAGGGACACGAAACTGACTTTCGGCGCGACGCCCTTGTCCATGCTTCTCCATCCAGTTAGAAGCGACAGGAGCTAGCCTTGATCCCCGCCAATTTCAAGGCCGGCGGGCCCGATCGCGTGCCGGCGCGGCCGGAACCAGCCCAGGCCCAGCGTTGCGCCTGTTTTGCGAGGCAGATCACCGGGATGGCCCGGTTTGGACCGTGATCTGGTTTTGGCGGTGAAGTGAGCGTTGGATGCCGGCGGAAACCTCCCTCAAGATCGTCATCGTGGACGAGAGCCCGATCCGGGCCGCCATCCTGCTGGAGGGGCTGCGCGAGGCCGGTTTTACCGCGGTCGAGCATATCAGCGAGATGCACAACCTGCTGGCACGGATCTATGCGCTCGATCCGGACGTCATCCTGATCGACCTCGAGAACCCGAGCCGTGACGTGCTGGAGCAGATGTTCCAGGTCAGCCGTGCCGTGCGCCGTCCCATTGCGATGTTCGTCGACCAGAGCGATTCCGCCTCGATCGAGGCCTCGGTCGACGCCGGGGTGTCGGCGTACATCGTTGACGGGCTGAAGAAGGAGCGGATCAAGCCGGTGCTGGATCTCTGCGTCTCGCGGTTCAATGCCTTCGCCCGCCTGCAGGCCGAGCTCGAACGCACCAAGTCGGCGCTCGAGGAGCGCAAGGTGATCGACCGCGCCAAAGGGCTTCTGATGAAGATCAAGGGCCTGACCGAGGACGAAGCCTACGTCCTGATGCGCTCCACCGCGATGCGCGAGAAGAAGAAGATCGCCGACATCGCGCAGTCGATCATCACCGCCGCGGAGATGTTGAAATGACCGGCAAGCCGCTGCGCGTAGGATTCATTCCGTTGGTCGACGCTGCCGCGCTGATCGTCGCCGTCGACAAGGGATTTGCCGCCGGGCAGGGGCTCGATGTCACGCTGGTTCGGGAGGTGTCCTGGTCCAACGTGCGCGACAAGCTCAACATCGGCCTGTTCGATGCGGCGCATCTGCTGGCGCCGGTGGCCATCGCCTCCAGCCTCGGCATCGGCCACGTCAAGGTGCCGATCGCAGCGCCGTTCACCCTCGGCGTGAATGGCAATGCGATCACCGTGTCACCGGCGTTGCATGCCGCGATCATGGATCGTCTTGAGGGCGATCCCGTGGACCCGATGGCGACAGCGCAGGCGCTCGCCCGCGTCGTCGCGGCGCGGCGGGAGCAGGGGCGGGATCCGCTGACGTTCGGCATGACCTTCCCGTTCTCGACCCACAACTACCAATTGCGGTTCTGGATGGCCGCCGGCGGTGTCGATCCGGATGAGGACGTCCGCCTGGTGGTGCTGCCGCCGCCCTACATGGTCGAGAGCCTGGCAAGCGGCCACGTCGACGCTTTCTGCGTCGGGGCCCCGTGGAATTCCGTGGCGGTGGACATGGGGATCGGCCACATCCTGCATTTCGTCTCGGACATCCTGGTGCGGGGGGCGGAAAAGGTGCTGGCGGTGCGCCAGCGCTGGGCCGACGACAACCCGCAGACGCTGGCGGCGCTGGTGCGCGCCTGCGAGCGGGCGGCCGCCTTCATCGAGGCGGAGGAAAACCGCGCCGAGGTGGCAGCGATCCTCGCCGAGCCCGAGCGGATCGGCGTCGCGGCCGAGGTGATCCAGCGCACCCTCGATGGGCGCCTGAAGGTGTCGCCCGATGGCGTGATACGGCAGAGCAGCCGCTATCTGCTGGTCGGACGGGAGGCCGCGGCGCGGCCCGATCCGGTGCAGGCCGCCTGGCTCTATGCCCAGATGGTGCGCTGGGGGCAAACCGCGATGTCAGCGGAGGCGCTGCGCACCGCCGAGGCGGTGTTTAGGCCCGATCTCTACGATGCGGCGACCGGCTTTGAGGGATCCCCGCCATTGCCGGTGGTTGACGGTATCGGCGCCTTTGCCGGTCCGGCGTTTGACCCGGCCGATATCGCCGGGCATCTCGCCTCGTTTGCAATCCGCCGTCATCCGTACTCCTGAAGCAGGTGCCACTCCGGCGCCTGCCCATTTGTTGCGCGCTGCACAAAAAGTCGTCGTTCTGCAACCCCGAACGCCGGCCGCTTGCTCGGCAGGCGTGACTTTGTTTCGTTAAATCGAAATTTTTCAATGGCTTAGGAACTCCGTCCGGCTGGCACGGAGTTTGAATATCCGTTGTCTGGCTGAGACGAAGGCCGACGGTCCGTGGAAGGACCATGCAGCAATGCCGCTGTCTGGAAGAGGTCGCGCGCCGCGATTTCAGCCAGGGGGCGGCATTTGTCGTTTGGGCGGATCGACCGGCCGGGAATGCCACACCGGACAAGGGATGACGGACACGATGACGACATCAATCAAACAGGGATCGACCGGCGGCCGGATCAGCCGGCGCAGGCTGCTGAAAGCCGGAGCAGGCTCGGCGGCGCTGCTGGCCTCGCTGCGGCTGAACTTTCCCGGCGGCGCCTTCGCACAAGGCGCCGGCCCCGAGGTGAAGGGCGCCAAGCTCGGCTTCATCGCGCTGACCGACGCGTCGCCGCTGTTCGTCGCCAAGGAGAAGGGCATCTTCGCCAAATACGGCATGCCTGACGTCGAGGTGTTGAAGCAGGCGTCGTGGGGCACCACGCGCGACAACCTCGTGCTGGGATCGGAGGGCAACGGCATCGATGGCGCCCACATCCTGACGCCGATGCCGTATCTGATCTCGTCGGGCAAGGTGACGCAGAACAACGTGCCGACGCCCATGTACATCCTCGCCCGTCTCAACCTCAACGGTCAGTGCATCTCGGTCGCCAAGGAGTACGCCGACCTCAAGGTTGGCGTCGATGCCGCCCCCTTCAAGGCCGCCTTGGAGAAGAAGAAAGCCTCCGGCAAGTCGGTCAAGGCGGCGATGACATTCCCCGGCGGCACCCACGACCTGTGGATCCGCTACTGGCTCGCCGCCGGTGGCATCGATCCCGACAAGGACATCGAGACCATCGTGGTGCCGCCGCCGCAGATGGTGGCGAACATGAAGGTCGGCACCATGGATTGCTTCTGTGTGTGCGAGCCTTGGAATTTGCAGCTCGTTCATCAGGACATCGGCTACACCGCGCTGACCACCGGCGAGCTCTGGAACAAGCATCCCGAAAAGTCCTTCGCGTTGCGGGCCTCGTTCGTCGACAAATATCCGAAGGCCGCGAAGGCACTGCTGATGGCGGTGATGGAGGCGCAGCAGTGGTGCGAGAAGCCGGAGAACCGCGGCGAAGTGGCGGCGATCTGCGCCAAGCGCCAGTGGATCAACTGCCCGGTCGAGGATGTCACCGATCGCGTCAAGGGCAGGTTCGACTACGGTACCGGGCGTGTTGTCGAGGACAGCCCGCATGTCATGCGGTTCTGGGCCGACAACGCCTCCTATCCCTACCAGAGCCATGATCTCTGGTTCCTCACCGAGGATATCCGCTGGGGCAAGTACGAGGCGACCTACGACACCAGGGCGCTGATCGCCAAGGTCAACCGCGAGGACCTGTGGCGCGAGGCGGCCAAGGATCTCGGCGTCGCCGCTGGCGACATTCCGGCATCGACCTCGCGCGGCAAGGAGACGCTGTTCGACGGCAAGGTGTTCGATCCGGCCGATCCGTCCGCCTACCTGAAGTCGCTCGCCATCAAGCGCGTCGACGTCTGATCCCGTGCGGGCCGCCCGCACGGCGGCCCGGTTTCTCTTTGCACCTGGAGATTCTGGAATGACCATGCCTGCGCTCAAGACCGAGCCCGCCGCGGAGATTCCGGCAACGGCGGCGCCGATTTTGACCCTGTCGCCGAAACGGCCGCCGCTGCGCGAGCGCGCCGCGAAGCTCGCCCGTGCCGTATCGGTGCGGGTGATCCCGCCGCTGATCGTGATCGCGCTGTTCCTGGTGGTGTGGGAGCTGCTCTGCCGCAAGGCCGGTGCCACACTGCCGCCGCCGTCACGGGTGCTGCGCGACACCAGCGAACTGATCCTCCATCCGTTCTTCGACAATGGCGGCATCGACAAGGGGCTGTTCTGGCATCTCTCCGCCAGCCTGCAGCGTGTCGCGCTCGGTTATTCGCTCGCGGCGGTCGTCGGTGTCGCGCTCGGCGCCCTGGTCGGCCAGTCGGTATGGGCGATGCGCGGCCTCGATCCGATCTTCCAGGTGCTGCGCACCATCCCGCCGCTGGCCTGGTTGCCGCTGTCGCTGGCCGCGTTCCGTGACGGCCAGCCGTCGGCGATCTTCGTGATCTTCATCACCTCGATCTGGCCGATCATCATCAATACCGCGGTCGGCATTCGCAACATCCCGCAGGACTACCGCAATGTCGCTGCGGTGGTGCAGCTCAACCCGATCGAGTTCTTCACCAAGATCATGATCCCGTCGGCGGCGCCCTACATCTTCACCGGGCTGCGGATCGGCATCGGTCTGTCGTGGCTCGCGATCGTAGCGGCCGAGATGCTGATCGGCGGGGTTGGCATCGGCTTCTTCATCTGGGATGCGTGGAATTCATCGCACATCAGCGAGATCATCCTCGCGCTGTTCTATGTCGGCATCATCGGCTTCGTGCTTGACCGCATCATCGCGCTGATCGGAACTGCCGTGACCCACGGCACCGCCACCAACTGAGGGCTTTGTCATGCACGCCTATCTCAAGCTCGATCACATCGACAAGATCTTCAGCCGTGGCCAGACCACGACCGAGGTGCTCAGGGATATCAACCTGACCATCAACGAGGGGGAGTATGTCTCCATCATCGGTCACTCCGGCTGCGGCAAGTCGACGTTGCTCAACATTGTTGCGGGGCTGACGCCGGCAACCCACGGCGGGGTGCTGCTGGAGAACCGCGAAGTCAACGCGCCGGGGCCCGATCGTGCGGTCGTGTTCCAGAACCACAGCCTGCTGCCCTGGCTCACGGTCTACGACAACGTCCGTCTCGGCGTCGACAAGGTGTTCAGGCGGAGCAAGAGCCGCAGCGAACGCGACGCCTGGACCATGCACAATCTCAACCTCGTGCAGATGGCCCACGCGAAGGACAAGCGGCCCGGTGAAATCTCCGGCGGCATGAAGCAGCGTGTCGGTATTGCCCGCGCGCTCGCCATGGAGCCGAAGGTTCTGCTGCTGGACGAGCCGTTCGGCGCACTCGACGCGCTGACGCGTGCGCATCTGCAGGATTCGGTGATGGCGCTGCACCAGAAGCTCAACAACACGGTGATGATGATCACCCATGACGTCGACGAGGCCGTGTTGCTGTCCGACCGGATCGTGATGATGACCAACGGTCCCAGCGCCCGCATCGGCGAGGTGCTGGACGTGCCGCTGCCGCATCCGCGCAAGCGGCTCGAACTCGCCTCCAACCCGATCTACCTGAAATGCCGTCAGCGGGTGCTTGAGTTCCTCTACGAGCGGCATCGCTTCGTGGAGGCGGCGTGATCGACATCCCCGCTCAGTTCGGCGCGCGTCGATTGTTGGGGCCGTCGCCGTGAGCCGGACGGGGAGGGGTTGCAACAATTTGCTGAAAAGTGCGGGTTCTGGAACCGGAGTGATGAAATGGAGCGGACGTGAGGTGGCCGTCGGGCAGAATCTTCGTCTAGATCACTGGTCTAGAGGGCAAGATTTTCGTTTTTTCCGGCGCCGCCTTGCGCCGTCGCGGGCGAAGCACTGAATATGGCACATGATCATCCGCCGGAGATCAGGTTCCATGCGCGCATTGTTGTCCGAGGCCCGTCTGCATTCCTACGCCCGTTCGGTGTCGCCGAAGGCCGGCGATCGCGTGCATACCATGGCATTCTATGGCGCGTTGACGGTGATCGCGTTCATCGTGTTCGGCACGCTGTCCTATCATCCCTTCTAGGGGCTGTTCTTCGCGCGCGAACGGGTGCGACTCAGCCGAAACGATGGCTGAACGGAGCGACCGCGATACCTGCCGCATCCAGCGCCTGACGAATGCGTTGGGCGATCGTGACGGCGCCGGGCGTGTCGCCATGGATGCAGACCGTGTCGACGTCCACCTTAATGGTCTTCCCTGATGCCGCGACAATGGCGCGGTCCTGGACCATGCGCACGACGCGCGCCGCGATGACCTCCGGGTCATGCAGCACGGCGCCCGGCTTGCTGCGTACCATCAGCGTCGCATCATCTTCATAGGCGCGGTCGGCGAACACCTCGCTGACCGTGCGCAGGCCGGCGGCCTCGCCCGCACGCGCCAGCGCCGAGCTCGGCAGCACCACGAAGATCAGGTGGCGGTCCACAGCCTTGATGGCTGAGGCGATCGCGCGGGCGGTCGTGTCGTCGACGCAGCCGACGTTCGACAGGGCGCCGTGGGCCTTGACATGGCTGACCACATGACCGGCCAGCGCGGCTACCGCCTGCAGGGCGCCGACCTGGTAGGCGACCAGCGTCTCGATCTCGGAGGTCGTGAGGCCGGGCACCGGGCGACGGCCGAAACCATGCAGGTCGCGATAGCCGGGATGGGCACCGATGCTCACGCCCCTGGCCTTCGCGAGCCGTGCCGTCTTCAGCATGATGTCGGAGTCGCCGCCATGGAAGCCGCAGGCGACATTGGCGCTGGTGGCAAGGCCGAGCATCGCCTCGTCGTTGCCCATGGACCAGGCGCCGAAGCCCTCGCCGAGATCACAATTCAGGTCGATGCTCATGTCAGGCTCATGTCGGGGTGAGGGCGGGGTCGGTGCCCGTGGCGCGGGTGCTCCCGCCGAAATTCAGGGGCAGAACCGGTTGACGCCCGGCCGCCCTCCGGCGCAATGATATCAGGCCATTCGTCAGGGAGCCTATCGCTTTATGCCGCTCACGCCGCAGTCCGTCGAGATTTTGAAGACCATCTCCACCGCCACCATCACAACCGTCCTTCTGAAGAAGGGCCTGCGGAATGTGTGGCTGCGCGGCACGAAACCGCTGCGGCCGAACCAGCCCCGGCTGGTGGGCCCGGCTTTCACCCTGCGGTTCGTACCGGCCCGGGAGGACCTCGCCACCCCGGAGTCGTGGTCGGCGCCGATCTCGACCCGCACCGCCATCGAAGCCATGCCGGAAGGCTGCATCGCGGTTGTCGACGCGATGGGCGTGACCGATGCCGGCATCTTCGGGGACATTCTGTGCGCACGCATGGTGAAGCGGAATGTTGCGGCACTGGTGACCGATGGGGTGATGCGCGACCTCGCGGGCGTTCTCGGCACCGGCCTGCCGGTGTGGTGCAACGGCGCCGCGGCGCCGCCCTCGGTGGCCGGCCTCACCTTCGTCAACTGGGGCGAGCCGATCGCCTGTGGCGGCGTGGCGGTGTTTCCGGACGACATCATCGTTGTCGATCAGGACGGTGCGGTGCTGATTCCGCAGGCGCTGCTTGATCACGTCCTGGCGGAAGGGCCCGAGCAGGAGCGCATGGAGGCGTGGATCGTCAACGAGGTGAACAATGGCGCGGTGTTGCCCGGTCTCTATCCGATGAATGCCGAGACCAAGGCGCGTTATGCCGCGAGCAAGAAGCCGGGCTGACCTGCCGAACTGACTTTGCCGGACTGACTTGGCCAGACTGACTTGGCCAGACTGACTTGGCAGCATCCAACGACATCGCAAACAGGTAAGACGACCATGGACATTCATCCCGCAGGCTCGCGCCCCTCGGTACGGCCGCCCAAGGACTACTTCACCGGCACCGTGTGGCAGGATCCGGTGATCGCGACACCGGCGCCGGCACATCTGGTGGCGGCCCGCGTCTCGTTCGAACCGGGCGCCCGCACTGCCTGGCACACCCACCCGCTCGGGCAGACGCTCTATGTGATCTCCGGCGTTGGCCTTGTGCAATCCAAGGGCGGCCCGATCCGGGAAATCCGTCCCGGCGACACGGTCTGGATTCCGCCCCATGAAAAGCACTGGCACGGCGCCAGTCCAACCAACGGCATGGTTCACCTGGCGATGCAGGAATCGCTCGACGGCAGCCATGTGACCTGGATGGAGCATGTCACGGATGCGGAATATCGCGGCGAAGCTGCGGGCTAGGTTCAACCTGTCAAACTTCGTCCGAAACCGGACGTTCGCTCACGTCGCGGCCGGAGTCAGGGTGCGTGCGATTCTGATGGCGACCGGGGGCATGACGGCGGCGGTCGCCGCGCACGCGGAGCCGGTGCCGTTCTCCTGTACCGTTCTGCCCGACGGCGTGTCGGCGAGCGTGATGCTGACCAATTCGCTCGGCCACGACGCTTCCTGCCTCGCGACCTGCCAGTTCTCGACGGCAAAATATGATGTCCGACCGCAGATCACCTGCACCAAAACCGTTCCGGCCGGGAAGGAAGTGCAGATGTGCATCCTGACATCGACGGGTGAAAAGCTGCTGGCGTTGATCGACGGCCATGGCGACTGCGTCAGGTAGGCGACACAGCCGCCGGAGCGTGATCGTGTCGGTGGTGCGCGTCACCGTAATTGTCAAAGGCTGGTCTGGCATGCCATAATTGTGCGTCGTCATTCTTGTTGTTCGGGGGGACAAGAGAATGCTTCGCCATCATTTTGCGCATTTCGATCATGTCCTGGCTGCCATCGAGCGTTTCGAGCTGACTCGGACGCCGTCGACGCTCGTCGACTGCATCAGAGCCGCGGCGGCGGTTTATGGCTACGAGATGTTCGTCATTGCGGCGGCGCCGAGTGCGGCGCGGTCGGAATTCGATCAGTTGGTGCTGCTGCGCCATTGGCCCGAGGACTGGTTTCGCCGGTACGTGCACGAACGGCTGCTGCCGCATGACCCGATCGCGGCTCAGACGCGTGAGCAGTACGGAGCTTTTGCCTGGCGTGATGTCTCGTGGTCGTCCGACACTCTGCAGACCACGCGGCTGATGGAGATCGCATCGCGCGACTACGGCATGCGGCAGGGGTACTGTGTGCCGATCTACGGCATCTATGGTTATGAGGGGGCGGTGTCGTTCGCGGGACGCGAAGTCGATGGCGCGCCGTCCGCCAATGCCGCCATGGAGCTGCTTGCGCTCTATGCGATGAACCAGCTGATGCGGCTGCGCAGCGAGGAAAAGGCCGCGCAGGCGGTTTTGTCGGCGCGCGAGCGCGAGGTGCTGACCTGGGCCGCGATCGGCAAGACGGCCTGGGATACTGGCTGCATCCTGTCGATCTCCACAGACACCGTGAACAAGCACATGGCTTCCGCGATGCGCAAGCTGAAGGCCTATACCAAGACCCAGGCGGTCGCCGAATCGCTGCGCCGGGGCGAGATCCAGCTCTAAAAGCCAGCCCTGATATCCGCTCCGGTGCGGCAAGCGTCGCGTTTTCGGAGAGCGTCGCCGACGCGGCACGAGGACGGTCTCGGGAGACTGAACAGGGCCGAACAAAAGGAGAATTTCACAGGGGGCCGGGTGGCCCGCGGCCTCGACCGCAGGGCGCAATCGGAAAACGCAAGACAAGGACCATCGCCAGGCCGCTAGCCTCGCCGCCAGAACAAAAGAGCGGGAGGAATAATGCTCAATCGTGTTGCAATGGCCATTGCGTGCGTCTTTGGCGGGTGGGTGGCGAGCACATCGGCCGAGCCGATCACCAAACCCCTGACCATTGCGGTTCTCAACGACAAGAGTTCGGTGTTCTCGGATGCCGGCGGTGTCGGCAGCGTCGCCGCCGCCCAGCTCGCGATTGACGATGCCGGCGGCAAGGTGAGGGGCCAGCCTGTCGTGCTGCTGGCACCGGATCATCAGAACAAGACCGATATCGGCGTGTCGTTGGCTCGCAACCTCTACGATCAGCAGGGCGTGTCCGCGATCTTCGATATCGGCAATTCCGCAATTTCACTTGGCGTGCAGGAACTGGCGCGCGAGCGCGGCAAGATCGTCGTTCACGTCGGTTCGGCCACCGCCGATGTCTTCGGCAAGGCCTGTGCGCCGACCGGCGCGATGTGGCTCTACGACACCTATTCGCTGGCGCAAGGCATGGCCAAGTCCATCGTCCGGCAGGGCGGCGACACGTGGTTCTTCATCACCGCCGACTACGCGTTCGGCCATGCCATGCAGGCGGAGGTCGCCAAGATCGTGACCGCATCGGGCGGCAAGGTGGTCGGTGCCGTGCGCCATCCTGTCGGTACCATGGATTTCTCGTCGTTCCTGCTGCAGGCCAAATCGTCCGGGGCAAAGATCATCGCGCTCGCCAACGCGTCCGGCGACACCGTGACCAGCATCAAGCAGGCGCGGGAATTCCAGATCGGTGAGGACGACCAGAAGCTCGCCGTCCTGATCTTCTACCTGACCTCGGTGCACGCGCTGGGACCGGAGGCGATGCAGGGCGTGCAATATCTCACCGGCTACTACTGGGATCGCGACGATGCCAGCCGCGCGTTCGGTACGCGGTTTGCGGCCAAGCATGGCGGCAAGATGCCGACACAGGCGCAAGCCGGCGTCTACAGCGCGGTGCGTCACTATCTGCGCGCAGCCGAGGCCGCCAACGACAGCGATGGTCTCACGGTGATGCGCAAGATGAAGGAGATGCCGGTCGACGACTTCTTCGCGCCCGGTGCCCGCCTCCGCGCCGATGGCCGGCTGATGAACGACATGTTCCTGGTGCAGGCCAAGGCGCCGAAGGAGGTCAAGACCGGCTGGGACCTCCTGACGGTCAAGGCGAGAATCAAGGCGGAGGATATCATGCGTCCCATCGCCGATGGCGGATGTCCGCATCTCGACCCGCTGCCGAAGAACTGAAACGCCGAGGGAATGACATTGGGGCGGGCGCGGCAAGGCGCCGGACGGCAAGGACGAAGCGCCGCGTCCCGGCCCTTAAATGACTTGCAATTCGGCGGCCGTTCCCTCATGAGCAACCGTCGAGGAAGGGTGGCCGAGTGGTTTAAGGCACCGGTCTTGAAAACCGGCGTGCCCGCAAGGGTACCGTGGGTTCGAATCCCACCCCTTCCGCCAGACATCATAAAAATCAATCGGTTAGTCACTGTCTCGCCGATTCGGTTTGCCACTTTCGTTCGGCTCACCGGCGGCGCGCGTGGAGTGCGCCGTTCTCCCAAAGCGCCATGCCGGCGGCCATCACTTTGCGCTTCGCCTGCCTGACATAGATGCGGAGCCTTATCCTCTGTCAGGTGGCCGAGGATCGACATGATCTGCTTGATCGTCGCGCCGGCTTCCGCAACCCCGCCGAACTCACGAAACAGCCCCGTTAAAAGCTCCCCGGACGGCCCAAGCGCGTTGTGCAGCATCACCCCGCGCTGCTTTACTCCGAGATGCCCCAGTTCGTGGCTGCCTTATCAGGTGCCTCCGGTGTGGCCGCCAGAATCTAGCGTGCCCTGCACTCGCTGGCATGGCCCGCGCGACTAGGTTTCCTTACTGTCTCCGGGGGGCAGCAGGGGCGGTGAGCTGTTGCCCACTGTGCGCTCCTCACTATCAGCTTCACGTGAAATCCGGTTCTCTACACCGCGAACAATATATGGGGCCAATAGCCCGCCCAGAAACGCGATGATCATAAGCGAGCCAGATGAAATATCTTTTGTGGTGATCGTGTCGGTCGGAATGCCGGGATAAAAGATCTTGATAAGCGCGGCCGATTTCAAAAAAGAAAGAACCAGCGACACCCATAAGGCCGCCGAATAGCAACTTGGCCATCTGATTGATAAGAGGTTCAGACGCTGCGTTGTTGTGCGTGCGGGCGTAGATGTAAGCGACGATCGCGCCGATTCCGCCCCAATAGAATGCCAGCAGGATTGATGGCAATTGGGTGTGGAAGTCACGAACCATATCGTTGTTTTGGTTGTCGCCTCCAATGGACTGAACAATCCAATCAGCCAATAGCAGAGCCGCCGCAGGCGCCACCAAGAAGAATGCAATGATCGTCACCCATTTGAGAAGTTTTCTTAGATCAGATGCGAACATCCAATAATCCTTAAGCGAACATCGTCTGAAATATAGGTCGATTGTTTCTCAGCCCGTCTCCGAACGCAAGAGGCGGGCTTTTGGTGCGTTGCTGGTGTGAGCCGACCGAAGGCTCATAATGGCTATGAAACAGCTCTTGCGCGCCACGCTATTCGCCTCGGTCTCCTGGCGGGCTCTCGCGTCGGCGCAGGTGCCGAATTGTCCTCAAACCCTGTCGCCGAACACGGCTGTCGGGCGCCTCGGTCCGATGGCTGGTCCTCGCAGACCGTACCGTCGAATGGCGCGGCAAAGCGAGCCGAGGACAGATCATGACCGAGCCACCCGAACGACTACCCGACTTCCCTGAAGAAGCGAGCGGCAGGTTTGGCTACTCGGTGGCCAAGGTCACCCTCGCTGGCATCCCCTTCGTCGGAGACGCCCTGCAGGAAATACTTGAACGTGCCATCGGAGAGCCGCTGAAGAGACGTCAAGAGGAGTGGTTCAGGAAGATTGGTAAGGGTCTTCAGGAGCTTCACGAGCGCCTTGAAGGGTTCGATCCTAGATCGCTCGGCGATAACCCCGCATTCGTAGGCATTGTGTACGAGGCAACGGATCAGGCGATGCGCGCACAAGAGGAAGAGCGCCTTGAGGCTCTCCGAAACGTGGTCCTGAACACTGCTGCTGGCATCGCTATCGACGATGTCTTGCGCGGTCGGTTCATGGGCTACGTCGGGAGGTTCTCCACGGCCCACGTTCACGTCCTGAAGGCTATGGACAACCCGGGTGCATCGCCCGCCATGGTGGCCCAGGCCAAGGGTATGACGATGGGCGCATTCTGGCCGGGGCTCCTGGTTGGCTTGCCAGAGTTCGGTCAGCGCGAGGACCTACTCGAAGTCATCGTTGCGGAACTCGAGGCCGAGCGACTGATCGAGAAGTCGTCGAAGGTCATGATGTCCGGCGGCTCGATCATGAGCCAGAAGTCTACGACGCTCGGTCGAGCCTTCCTCCAGTTCATCAG
Organism: Bradyrhizobium sp. 2TAF24; assembly: GCF_052115025.1. NCBI lineage: Bacteria > Pseudomonadati > Pseudomonadota > Alphaproteobacteria > Hyphomicrobiales > Nitrobacteraceae > Bradyrhizobium > Bradyrhizobium sp. 2TAF24. Next base: position 70,640 of record NZ_JBFRFW010000014.1, read on the forward strand.
CTCGCCCGATAGCTTGAGCGTGAGCGAAGACCGAGCCGTCAGGGCGCACGATGCATTGAGATGACGGAGCGGGGGAGTTCAGAGCTACTCACCATGTGAAACGAGGTTTTCGCTGAGAGCGTGTAGCTTCGATCGCGTGTGGTTGATGTCGTCAAGGATTGCTGACTTTAGAGCGCCTGCGCTTCGGAGCGCAGCGTCGATGGTAGTCTCCGAGTTCGCTTCTGCCGCCTTTGCCTCGGCCTGCAGCTTCACTTCTTGCTCCTCGTCTGGGGCGTCCTCACCATCCAGATAGGCATCCCAGTTCACAATCCAAAGCGCACGAGAAAGCTTAGTCAACTTTTCGATCAGATCAGCTCTTGCCGCCGCAACGCGTAACGCGTCGAGGCGAAACTCCTTCTGGCCGGATATAAAATCCATGAAACTATCGACTTGTGCTGCTGCTTCATGCGCCCAGAAATTCAGATTCTTGATGTGATCTGGGTACCACTGTAGCTGCTCCCGCACGAGGTTAGTCTGGTTCACAAGATCCTCTCGCATTCTGCCCAGCGTCGAAACGCGCCGACGAAATGCTTCACTCTTGAGAATGTCGGTCTGCATTCCTTGCAGACGTACTTGCCGCCAGACCGGGAAGACGGCAATCGCTGCTATGAGCAGGTTCCCTCGACTCGCCATCGGCCAAGGCATTCATCGCGCCCGCGACAAGACCGGCAGCGAACAGCACAAGAAGCTAACTCATGTCGGAAGGTTGAACTCAATCGAATGAGGGGAGCTTTCTGGATCAGCGACGGATCAACATCACACCGAGCACGAGGAGGACCGCGCCGGCGAAGCGCAACGGGCTGGCAGAATGCTGCGGAATGCCGAGGAGGCCGTAGTGGTCGAAAACCAGCGATCCGATCATCTGGCCGACGACGACCAGGGCAAGCACTGTCGCCGCACCAAGGCGTGGCACCATCAAAATCGCGGTGCCGATGAAGATCGCGCCGAAAAGGCCGCCGGCCCAGGAGATCCAGGATGTCCGTGTAACCATGGCAGCCGATAGCCAGGGCTGGCCGGACGCCATCACGGCCGCCAGCATGACGATCGTCCCGATGAAATAGCTGACAAATCCCGCCCACCAGGGCGAGCCCAATTCCATCCGCAGGTTGGTGTTGAGAACCTGCTGAAGCGCGACGCTGACGCCTGCGCCCACGACCAACAGATAGAACACGACGTTGGCATAGGCTCCCGGCATGGCATCACCTCGTTCAAATGATATGAGGCGCTGCCGCGATCGATCATCACTGCCGTCTCGTGCCGACCGTAGCGCGCGCGAAACGAGCGGTCTGGAAGGTTTGTGACCGATCAGCCGAGGCGGTATTGGCCGGGCGTGACACCGAATGCCCGCCGGAACCCGCGGCCGAAATGGCTCTGGTCGGCGAACCCGGTCTCCGCGGCGACGGCGGCGATGGTCTCTCCGGTACGTAGCAGCTTGCGCGCGTGATTGAGCCTGCTGGTGAGCCGGAAAGCATGAGGAGGCATGCCCCAGCGCCTGGCGAACATGCGAGAGAAACCCTCACGGCTCATCCCCATGCGCGCCGCCATTTCGCTGACGGGCTCGCGGCCATCGAAACGAACGGGCATTCCGAGGTTCGCCGGAAGCTTGTCTTGCCGGTGTTCACGGATCACCGTCATGAGGTCGTTCCAGTGAACCTGGCCGGCTTTGCGCCACAGGCGCGCGATCTCCATCATCATCGCGGTCACGGCATAGCGACCCGCGGGGACGTAGGCGTTCAGGCAGACGACGCCCGCGGGTTCGACAACGGAGCTGTGGGGAATGCCGGCAGGAATGAGCGTGCCCTGGCCCGCGGCAAGATCGATGACACGGCCTTCGATGAGGAATCTGCGCCTGCCGGACAGGACGAATGTGATCTGGTTCTCGTCGTGGAAGTGTGTCGGCAGCCCGACGTTGCGGCCGTGCAGGGTGCCGAGCTCGACAATGCCTTCCGTCGGCGGACGCCAGTAGTTCCATTTGCCTTCAGGCGGGAAGGTGGCCGGTATATCGCCGCTAAGGACAAGACGTTCCATCCTCCATAACGTAGACGATGGAGCCGTCCGGTAAAGGGCTGTCGGGTTTAACATCCGCTGATCAGCACGGGAGCGCGTGCGATCTGCCGCGAGCACTGCGTGCGATCGGAGAGATGGAATATGTTGACGAACTGGGGACGAAAGACCTCATCCAACGTCCAGGCCTGATGTGGTGCGTTGGCGAGCTTGCGCTTGCTTACGCTGTGGGAAACCGGCGCGATCCTGCGCTACCTCGCGGCCAGGTACGGGACACCGGTCTTCTGGCCGGTCGATCCATTGGCGCGGGCGGGCGTCTTGCCGGCCACTGCAGCAACCGATGCAGTCGGCCGTCATCTCGGCGTCGAATGTTTTATGACGAGTGATGAGTTTGCGGTGACGCGAGAAGACGGCTTGTTTGCAATTTATGGTTGCGCGTGGCCCATGGGTGCTCAATCATCGCGTCACGCAGCCGAGTTCGGCTGCCTTAAACAAAGCGGGGATGCGTTATGTTCCGGTTCGTTGGTTCGATCTTGATTGCGGCGTGTGTGGTTGGAAGTGCGGGGGCTGCTGACTACGTAGAGCCGGGCCCCCTGTATCCGCGGCCCTATTATTATAACGGGACGTCGAGCCAGGGTCCGGTCGACTATTCCAATTCCTATCTGCGGTTGCAGCAGCTCAATGTTCTGCCGTCCGGGGGCGGCACCGTCGTGACCGATGGCTGGGTGCGAAGCGCTGACTTCTTCATGGGATCTCCAGCCTATCAATCGTTGCAGCGGACCGCATTGCAGGCCCAACACGGCGTCACTGCTACCGCGGCGATGGCAAACATCTGGATGCCGTCGGCGCCTGGCAAGACCGCATGGGCCGTCAATGCGGCAACATTCGCCGGCGATGTCGGCGGAGGTTTTAGCTTCGCTCACAGGCTGAACTTCAATGTCCCCATCGCCATCACCGGCTCGTACGGCAACGGCGCGGGGTCGGCTCATGTTGGTCGCGTCGGGCTGATGGGCGAATTCTAACATTTGTGATGTGTCGCAAGCGTCTTGCTGCAATGATCGCAGCAGGGGCGTTTAGGCCGTGCTTTGCTTGATGAAGTTTCAGTCAGATCGACCGGGTCTTTGTCGTCATAGGCGCCCAGCGGAGCAAAGGCATGAAAGATAGCTATCGCTCCGCTGACGCGGCTGTATCCAAGGCCTAGTCGTATGCCCCTGAGCTTTGCCATTCCGGACCTGCACGGCCGGCACGATCTCCTGGTCGCTGCGATCGCGGCCGTCACGGCACATGCCGGCGCGGCACCGCTGACGCTGATCACCCTCGGCGATTACGTCGACAAGGGGCCGGACAGCCGGCAGGTCATCGAGGCGCTGATGGCGCTGCAGGTGGCACCGCCGCCGGGCTGGGACGTGGTGTGCCTCAGGGGCAATCATGACGCGTTGATGCGCGACGCGCTGCGCCGACCGGAAACGCGCGATGCCTGGCTTGCCAAGGGCGGCGAGATGGCGCTGGCGTCGTACGACCCGCCAGGTGGCGATGGCCGGATCCCGGAAGCCCACATCCGCTGGCTGGAGAGCTTGCAGCTCATGCATGTCGATCGGCATCGGATTTTCGTCCATGCCGGAGTGGAGGCGGGACGGCCCCTCGAGCGGCACGCCGAGCAGACGCTGCTGTGGAAGCGGTATCCGGATCGGGAGGTCGGAGGCCATGGCGAGCGCCATGTGGTACATGGCCATGACCGGCGCCGCGATGGTCCCAAGCTGTTTGGCGGCCGGACCAATCTCGACACCATGGCTTGGGCGACCGGCCGCCTGGTGGTCGGGGTGTTCGACGAGGATCGTCCTGGTGGTCCGGTCGACCTGATCGAGGTCAAAGGCCCGCCGTTCCCGCCCTGACACGCCGTGCCACGCGGGTGGCCGAAAGCAACCAGCGGTTTACCAGTCGGGGGGTATCCCCATTTTTGCCTTGTTCTCGCTGCGTTATAGTCACAGCCCGGTGTGGACTTAAGGGTGCACGCGGGCCTTGCGGGGGTAACGTCCTGGTTTGAGTTCGTGGGTAGAATTCAGGTCAGGAAGGTTGCGGGCTGATTCGGCCTGCCGCCGGGACGTCAGGTAGTTGGGGTAAGATGGGGATTCTGAAGGCAGACCGGATTGGTCAGGCCGCGCGGCTCGCAGCCGCAGCGGGCGCCTGTGTGGTCCTGGCCAATTGCGCCGCCTCCAACAAGCTGTCGAGCCGGGTCGATCCCAAATACGGGGTGTCGTCGAGTCCGCGCGTGGTCGAATTCGGGGATGCTGTGCCCAAGGGGGGCGGGGCTTACCGGGTCGGCAAGCCTTACACGGTCGCCGGGCGACAGTACGTTCCCGAGGAAAATACCAATTATCGTGCCGAAGGCATGGCCTCCTGGTACGGCGACGACTTCCACGGCCGTCTGACCGCCAATGGCGAAGTGTTTGATATGACTTCGCTCACGGCCGCTCATCCGACTCTGCCGATGCCATGTTATGTGCGTGTCACCAATCTTGGTAACGGCAAGTCGCTGGTGGTCCGCGTCAATGACCGCGGCCCCTATCACGGCAACCGCGTGATCGACGTCTCCCACAATGCTGCCCGGCTGCTGGACTTCCGTTCAACCGGCATTGCGCGGGTGCGCGTCGAGTATGTCGGCCGCGCCCCGCTGGAGGGCTCGGACGATCGCATTCTCGAGGCGACGTTGCGGACCGGCGAGCCGGCGCCTGCGCCGTCCACGGTCCGTATCGCCTCGGCCAAGCCGTTTGTGCCGGAACTGCCGCCCGCGGGGCAGGCGGCGCCGGTGCGTGGTGAGGTGCCGCTGCCGGCCGAGCGGCCGTATTCGCTCGGCAACACCACCCAGGATGTCGCTTCGGTCAGTGCGACCTCGGAGATGTCAGCGTCACGCAGCCGTCGGTCGGCGGGGCGCGCGCTCGACAATCCACGCGAGGTCGCCTACGAGCCCGCATCTGCGCCGGCCGCTTCGGCCCCGGCGACCCGTCCGGTGGCGGCCTACGCGCCGGCCAATGGCAGCCAGGACGGCATTGCGACCCTGCTGTCAGGGCGCGGACTTTATTGATTTGATCGAGTGCGTTAGCGCGTTTCCTTGAGAAACGTGATCAAGGCTGCGTTGACCTCGTCAGGGCGCTCCTGCTGGATCCAGTGTCCGGCACCGTCGATGATCAGCTTGCCGCGCAGGCCGGGCAGCACCTTCTCCAAGTCCTTGACGCGCTTGCTGCCGATGAGGCCCGTGACCACCTCGTCGTTGCCGCCGGCGATGAACAGGGACGGCTGACGGATCTGGGCGCCCTGCCAGGGGGCGGTCAGGTCCCAGTTGCGGTCGATGTTGCGATACCAGTTCAGGCCGCCCCGGAAGCCCGAGAGACGGTAGCTGTCGACGAAATGAACGAGGTCGGCTTCGCTGAGCCAGGGTGGCAGCGGCCGGGGCAGCGCCGGATCCCCCAGGAAGCCGAAGCCGGGCTGCAGGAACTGGGACATCGTGGCACTGGAGAAGCCCTTCGAAAACACCGCGTGCATGGTGAAGTTCACGTCGCGCTCGAACTCGCGCTCGGCGACGCCGGGCGGCTGGAAGTACTGCCAGTAGAAATTCTCGATGCCTTCGTTCCGCAGCGTCTCGAGCGGCCGGCCGCGGCCGCGCCAGGGCGGCGGAACGGACAGGCCGCCGACCGCGGTGAAAATGTCGGGCCGGAACAGGGCGGCATGCCAGGCGACCGGAGCCCCCCAATCATGGCCAATGATGGTGGCCTGCCGCTCGCCCAGGGCGGCGACCAGGGCCACCATGTCACCGACCAGGTGGAAGATCGTGTAGGCCTCGATCTCGACCGGTGCCGACGTGCGGCCGAAACCGCGCATGTCCGGCGCCACCGCACGGAAGCCGGCGTCAGCCAATGCCGTCAGCTGATGCCGCCAGGAATAGGACAGCTCCGGCCAGCCATGGCAGAGCAGCACCAGCGGCCCGCTGCCGTTTTCGCGGATGAACATCTCGAGGCCGTTGACGGCGAGGGTTCGGGATGAGGACATCGCTTTTCTGCCTCTTTGACGAGCGCACTCTGTTGCGGTTGAAAGTTCAATCAGGCTGGTTGTCGAGAGGCAAGGCCGCGGCTGTTGTTCAGGTGTGTGATTGGAACAGGGCGGCGTTGTTTGGGCGCGGGGCAACTGATAGAAGGCGAGTGATCACATTGCTGCCCGGGTCGACCTTGCAACGTCGCTTTCTCAACGTCATTTCAAAGACTTGGCCTGTGGCCGTTGCCAAGGCTTGGCCTGCGGCCCTGGTCGCGGTCGTGCTGCTGCTCGGTGTCGCCGCCACCGGGCTGTCCCATGCCGCCAACAACAGCGTGCAGGGCGCGCCGAAGAAGGAAGACCTCGCCCTCGATATCGATGCGCCGACTGCGATCCTGATCGAGGCCAGGAGCGGCAGCGTGCTGTTCGAGAAGAATGCCGACCAGCCGACGGCCCCTTCCAGCATGCTCAAGCTGATGACGGCGGAGTTCGTGTTCAACGCACTGCGCCAGGGAGATATCAAGGCCGCCGACCAGTACGTGGTCAGCGAGAATGCCTGGCGCCGCGGCGGCGCGCCGGCGGGCGGGCCGACCATGTTCGCGGCGATCCACAGCCGCATCGCCATCGACGACCTGCTGCGCGGCATGATCGTCGACAATGGCAACGATTCCGCCATGGTGCTGGCCGAAGGGCTCGCCGGCAACGAGCGTGAGTTCGGCGTTATGCTGACCAAGCGGGCGCGGGACCTCGGCCTGACCCAGTCGAGCTTTGTCAACGCCACCGGGATGGCCGACCCCGGCAACAAGATGAGCGTGCGCGACATCGCCAAGCTCGCGCGCCACGTGATCCAGACCTATCCGGATTACTACAAGCTCTACGGCGAGCGCGAATTCACCTGGAACAAGATCCGCCAGCAGAACCGCAATCCGCTGCTCAACGCCATGGCGGGGTCGGACGGTTTGATCGCCGGATCGACCAAGGACGGCGGCTATGGTGCCGTGACCTCCGCCGTTCAGGATGGCGTGCGGCTGATCGTCGTGGTCAATGGGCTCGATGACCCGGACGATCGGGTGACGGAAGCGAAGAAACTGCTCGACTGGGGCTTTCGCTCCTTCGAGCTGCGCACGCTGTTCGAGCCGCAAAATCTTGTCGGCTACGCCAAGGTGTTCGGCGGCGCCAGCGGCAGTGTCGGGCTTGCCAGCCGCGAACCCGTCAGCCTGATGGTGCAGAAGAGCGGCGGCGACAAGCTGATCGCACGCATCGTCTATCAGGGCCCGGTGCAGGCACCGGTCGAGCCGGGCCAGCCGGTCGGCGTGGTGCGGGTCTGGCGTGGCAGCAACATCGCGGTCGAGACCCCGCTCTATACCACCGAGGCGGTGGGCGTCGGCTCGACCATGCGGCGCGCCTTCGACGGGCTCAGCGAGCTCGTCATCGGCCTAATACGTTCCGGCACCAGGAAGCTGTGACCATGTCCGCGGCAAACGTAATGACGGGAACCGGGCGGGGGCGCTTCATCACCTTCGAGGGCGGCGAGGGCGCCGGCAAGTCGACCCAGATCAAGCTGCTCGCCGACCGGCTGGCCGCGGCCAACGTCCGTGCGGTGGTGACGCGCGAGCCGGGCGGGTCGCCGGGCGCGGAGATCATGCGCCATCTCGTGCTGTCGGGCATCGGCAAGGTGCTGGGCCCCGAGGCCGAGACGCTGCTGTTCGCGGCGGCGCGCGACGACCATGTCCATCTCGTGATCGAGCCTTCGCTCGCCCGTGGTGTCTGGGTGCTGTGCGACCGCTTCTCGGATTCGACGCGCGCCTATCAGGGCAGCCTCGGCAAGGTCGATCCGGCGCTGATCGAGGCGCTGGAACGGGTCACCATCGGCGGGCTGCATCCCGACCTGACACTGGTGCTCGACCTGCCCGTCGAGATCGGGCTGCAGCGCGCCGCGGCACGCCGTGGCGACGCCACACCCGATCGTTTCGAGGGCGAGAGTGTGGCCTTTCATCACAAGCTGCGGGACGCCTACCGTCAGATCGCCGGCGATGATCCGCGGCGCTGCGTGCTGATCGATGCCAACGCGGATGCCGACACCGTCGCCGCGCGGATCGGCGAGGTGGTCGAGCAGCGCTTTCCTGAACTGAAGCCGCTGGTGAGAACGGTCGCTTCGGCATGAGCAGGTCATGAGCGCAAAGGCAACCGACGATCAATTGCAGGTCCGACTGCCGCGGGAAACCACCGCATTGTTCGGTCACGCCGCGGCCGAGAGCACGCTGCTCACGGCCTATCGCAGCGGCCGCATCCCGCATGCCTGGCTGATCGGCGGCGCGCAGGGCATCGGCAAGGCGACGCTGGCCTACCGCATGGCGCGCTTCGTGCTGGCCAATCCCGATCCGTCCGCGGCGGTGGTGCAGATGGCGGACAGCCTGCGTGTCGATGCGGAGCATCCGGTGGCGCGTCAGATCGCCGGGGGCAGCCATGGCGGGCTGCTGACGCTCGATCGCTCGGCGAACGACAAAGGCGTGATGCGCACGGTCATCACGGTGGACGAGACGCGAGAGACCATCGGCTTCTTCGGCTCGACTGCGGCGGCGGAGGGCTGGCGGGTCTGCGTCGTCGACACCGTCGACGAGCTCAACGCCAATGCCGCCAACGCGCTGCTCAAGGTGCTGGAGGAACCGCCGGAGCGGGCGCTGTTCCTGCTGCTCAGCCATGCGGCGGCGCGGGTGCTGCCGACCATCCAGTCGCGCTGCCGCCGCCTGCCGCTGCGGCCGCTGTCGGCCGAACAGGTCGCCGATGCGGTTGCGGCCAGCACCGGCCTCGACCGCGACGACCATGCGCTGATGACAGCGGCGGAGGCCGCCGAAGGCAGCGCGGCGCGCGCGCTGACGCTGATTGCAGGTGACGCCCTCGGGTTGCACCAGCGCACGGCGGCGCTGCTTCAGACGCTGCCGCATGTCGATCCCCGCGCATTGCACGCGCTCGGTGATGCGCTGGGCAGCAGTGATCGCACCGCAATCGCGACCTTCGTCGATACCATCGATCGCTGGATGAGCGAGCGGCTCAGGGTTGCGGACGCCAACGCGCATTTGCCGCGGCTTGCACGGCTGGCGGAGGTATGGGAAAAGATCAATCGCGCCGCGCGTGAAACCGAATCCTTCAATCTTGAACGGAAACCGCTGGTTTTTTCGGTGTTCGGACTTCTTGCCGACGTGACGCGCTGACGGGTCCCGGCCCCGTGGCCGCAACATTCAGGCGACTTTAAAGACCTCCCAGGAAAGGCTTTCGCGACCGATGGCGAATGCAGCTCACTCGTCCCGTTCCACCTTCTACATCACGACGGCCATCGTGTACCCGAACGGCGCGCCGCACATGGGCCATGCCTATGAGGCGATCGCGACCGATGCGCTGGCGCGCTTCCAGCGGCTCGACGGCAAGGAGGTGTTCTTCCTGACCGGGACCGACGAGCACGGCCTGAAGATGATCCAGACCGCGCAGCGGGAAGGCATCACGCCGCTCGAGCTGGCCACCCGCAACGCGGGCCGCCTCAGGGACCTCGATCAGGTTCTGAACATCTCCTACGATCGCTTCATCCGGACCTCAGAGCCGGATCATCACCGCTCCGTCCAGGCGATCTGGGAGCGCATGGTCAAGGCCGGCGACATCTACCTCGACAGCTATGCAGGCTGGTACTCGGTGCGCGACGAGGCCTATTACGCCGAGGACGAAACCGTCGTCGGCGAGGACAATGTGCGCCGCGGCCCGCAGGGCACGCCGGTCGAATGGGTCGAGGAGAAGAGCTATTTCTTCCGCCTGTCCGCCTACCAGGACAAGCTGCTGGCGCTCTATGACAGCCAGCCCGATTTCATCGGCCCGGACTCGCGCCGCAACGAGGTGCTGAGTTTCGTCAAGAGCGGCCTCAAGGACCTGTCGGTCTCGCGCACCACCTTCGACTGGGGCGTGCCGGTGCCCGGTGATCCCGAGCACGTGATGTATGTCTGGGTCGACGCGCTGACCAACTACATCACCGGCGTCGGCTTCCCCGACGAGAGTGACAAGAACTGGCGGTTCTGGCCGGCGGACGTCCATATCATCGGCAAGGACATCATCCGCTTCCATGCGGTGTACTGGCCGGCGTTCCTGATGTCGGCGGGCATTCCCGTGCAGAAGCGCGTCTATGCCCACGGCTTCGTGCTGAACCGCGGCGAGAAGATGTCGAAGTCGACCGGCAACGTCGTCGATCCGTTCGAGCTCGCCGAACGCTACGGCGTCGATCAGCTGCGCTACTTCCTGCTGCGCGAGGTGTCGTTCGGCCAGGACGGCAGCTACAGCCACGAGGCGATCGTCGCGCGCACCAACGCCGACCTCGCCAACGATCTCGGCAATCTGGCGCAACGCTCGCTGTCGATGCTGGGCAAGCAATATGGTGGCGTGCTGCCGGCGCCGGGCGCCTACACCGACACCGACAAGGCGATCCTGGCGCAGGCTGACGGCATGGCCGAGCTCACGCGCACCGCGATGGCGACCCAGCAGATCCACCAGGCGCTCAACGCGATCTGGGCCGTGGTCGCGGAAGCCAACCGCTATTTCGCGGGCGAGGCGCCGTGGGCGCTGGCCAAGACCGATCCGGCGCGGCAGGCGACCGTGCTCTATGTCACCGCCGAGGTGATCCGGCAGGTGGCGATCCTGGCACAGCCGTTCATCCCGGCGTCTGCCGCGAAGCTGCTCGACATTCTCGGCCTCGCGCCGGAGAAGCGGGCGTTCGCAACCTTGGGCGCGGGCGGCCGCATCGCGCCGGGGGCGACGCTGCCGCCGCCCGCGCCGGTGTTCCCGCGCTATGTCGAGCCGACCGAGGCGGGCAAGGCGTGATGCTGGTCGACAGTCACTGCCATCTCGATTTCCCGGACTTTGCCGAGGATCTCGACGGCATCGTCGGCCGCGCGGAAGCGGCCGGTGTCGGCCGTATCGTCACCATTTCGACGCGGGTGCGGCGCCTGCAGGCGCTGCTCGATATCACCGCACGTTTTCCTAACGTCTACTGCTCGGTCGGCACCCATCCCCACCAGGCCGATGAGGAAGACGGCATCACCGCCGAGGAGCTGATCGCGCTGACCGCGCATCCGAAGGTGGTGGCGCTGGGCGAGGCCGGGCTCGACTATTTCTACGAGCACGGCTCGCGCGCCGCGCAGGAGCGCGGTTTCCGCGCTCATATCGCGGCGGCGCGTGCCACCGGCCTGCCGCTGGTGATCCATACCCGCGAGGCCGACGATGATTGCGGCCGCATCCTCGACGAGGAAATGGCCAAGGGGCCGTTCCGTGCGGTGCTGCACTGCTACACCGGCGGCCGCGAGCTCGCCATGAAGGCGATCGCTCTCGGGCTGTCGATCTCCTTCACCGGCATCCTGACCTTCAGGAACTCGCAGGCGCTGCGCGACCTCGCTGCCGAGCTGCCGGCCGATCGCATCATGGTCGAGACCGACGCGCCGTATCTTGCCCCCGGCAAGTTCCGCGGCAAGCGCAACGAGCCATCGTTCGTGGTCGAGACCGCGAAGGTGCTGGCGGACACGCGTGGCGTGACGCTGGACGAGATCGCCCGGCAGACCACGGATAACTTCTTCACCCTGTTCAGCAAGGTGCCGCGGCCCGCATGACCACGACCCTGACCATTCTCGGCTGCGGCTCGTCGGCCGGGGTGCCACGCCCGGCGCTCGGCTGGGGCGCCTGCAACCCCGACAACCCGAAGAACCGCCGCCTGCGTTGCTCGCTGCTTGCGGAGCGCAAGGGCAGTGACGGCATCACGCGGGTTCTGATCGACACCTCGCCCGACCTGCGCGAGCAGCTCATCGCATCGCGCGTCGATCATCTCGATGCCGTGTTTCTCACCCATGAGCATGCCGACCAGACCCACGGCATCGACGATCTTCGCTCCGTGGTGCTGCACCAGCGCGCGCGCATTCCGGTGTACCTCAACCAAGCGACCGCAGAGCACATCCTGCTGCGGTTCTCCTACTGCTTCGTGGCGCCGCCCGGCAGCGATTACCCGCCGATATTGACCAACCATGCGATCGAGGCGGGCGAGACCCGGATCATTTCAGGGAAGGGCGGCGATCTTGCGCTGACCGCATTCCTGGTCCAGCATGGCAATATCCCGGCGCTGGGCTACCGCATCGGCAATGCGGCCTATTCGCCGGATCTCAACGATATCCCGCGCGAGAGCTGGAGCGCGCTGGAAAACCTCGATCTGTGGATCGTCGACGGCCTGCGCTACGCGCCGCACCCCAGCCACTTCAGTCTTGACGATGCGCTCGACTGGATCGCGCGTTTCAAGCCGCGCCGCGCCGTGATCACCAACATGCACTCGGATCTCGACTACGACGTGGTCAGCGGCGAACTGCCCGATGGTGTGATCGCGGGCTATGACGGCATGCAGCTGACGCTCGATCGCGCGGAATAGACCCTCCGCGTCATTCCGGACGCCGCCGACGGGTCCGCGCGAAGCGCGGCCCGATGACAGGCTCCGCGGCGATCCGGAATCTCGATGTCAACGTTCATGGGTGAGATTCCGGGTCCGTCGCTGCGCGACGCCCCGGAATGACTGAGAATGTTGAAGTGGGCTCGGAGCCTACGCCGTGATTGCCGCCGCCGATCCCACCTGGTTGCGCAGCACGAATTTCTGGATCTTGCCGGTCGAGGTCTTCGGCAGCTCGCCGAACACCACTGCCTTCGGCGTCTTGAAGCCGGGCAGGTGCTCGCGGCAATAGGCGATGATGTCGGCTTCGGTCGCCGACGCGCCGGCCTTCAGCTCGACAAAGGCGCAGGGCACTTCGCCCCATTTGCCGTCCGGCTTGGCGACGACGGCGGCGAACAGCACCGCCGGGTGCTTGTAGAGCACGTCCTCGACCTCGACCGACGAAATGTTCTCACCACCGGAGATGATGATGTCCTTGGAACGGTCCTTGATGATGACATAGCCGTCCTGATCGAGCACACCAAGGTCGCCGGTGTGGAACCAGCCGCCGGCAAATGCGGCTGTGGTCGCTTTCTCGTTCTTGAGGTAGCCCTTCATCACGATGTTGCCGCGGAACATGACCTCGCCGATGGTCTCGCCGTCGCGCGGCACCACCTGCATAGTCTCCGGATCGAGCACGGTGACCGCCTCCTGCAGCGGGTAGGGCACCCCCTGCCGGCGCTTGAGCTGGGCGCGCTGCTCGATCGACAGGTCGTCCCAGCCGGCCTGCTCAGCGCAGACGGAGGCTGGGCCATAGACCTCGGTGAGGCCGTACACATGGGTCAGGCGGATGCCGATGCTTTCCGCGCCGGCCAGCACCGCGACCGGCGGCGCGGCGCCGGCGATCAGGCCGACCACTGGATGAGCCGCCGTCCCCTTGGGGGCGTCGGGGGCGTTGATCAGGGTGTTGTAGACGATCGGGGCGCCGCTCATGTGGGTGACGGCGTGGCAGTGGATCAGTTGGAAGATCTTGGTCGGATCGACCCTTCGCAGGCATACATTGACGCCCGCGGTGGCCGCGATGGTCCAGGGGAAGCACCAGCCGTTGCAGTGGAACATCGGCAGCGTCCAGAGATAGACCGGATGCTGGCCGAGATTGGCCGCCAGCACGTTGCTGACCGCATTCAGGTAGGCGCCGCGGTGATGGGTGACCACGCCTTTGGGGTCGCCGGTGGTGCCCGACGTATAGCTGAGCGCGATGGCGTCCCATTCGTCCTGGGGGTGGGCCCAGACGTGGTCCGGGTCGCCGGACGCGACCGCCGCCTCGTACTCGATCTCGCCGATGCGCCGGCCGCCGGCGAAGGCGGCATCGTCGACATCCACCACCAGCGGCTTGGGCCCTTTCATCAGGCCCAGCGCCTCGGCGATCACGCCACTGAATTCGGGGTCGACGAACACGATCTTGGCGCCGCCATGGTCGAGCATGAAAGCCAGTGCGGCGGCGTCGAGGCGGGTGTTGAGGGTGTTGAGCACGGCGTCGGCCATGGGAACCGCGAAGTGCAGCTCGTTCATCGCCGGGATGTTCGGCAGCATGGTCGCCACCGTGTCGCCGCGGACGATCCCGCGCCGAGCCAGGAATGACGCTACGCGGCGGCAGCGCTCGTAGGTCTCGGCCCAGGTGAAGCGGCGATCCTCATAGACGGCGCTGGTGAGGTGGGGATAGACCGCAGCCGAGCGCGCCAGGAAGCTCAGCGGCGACAATGGCACGTAGTTGGCCGGCGTCTTGTCGAGCCCAATGCTGTACTGTCCCTGGGAACCGCTCATCGCTCGCCTCCTCACTTCAGTGGCCGCAAAGTTTCCTTTGTTTTCATCAGGTTGTTTAAATTTGATCAACTATCAATGAGTTGGATCAAATCTTGCCGATAAAAATTGGAAATCTTTTCTATTTATATGAATATACTTTGATTTTTCTTACAGAAATCCAATTGATATCCACGGGATCGCCGCAACCACGACGAGACCCAGGAACAGCGCCAGCATGTAGCCCCAGATCGGGCGGATGCCTTCCGCCGGATCGACCCGGCCGATGGCGCAGGCGGCATAATAGCCGACCCCGAAGGGCGGCGCGAACAGGCCGATGCCCATCGCCAGGATCACGATCATGGCGTAGTGCACCTCGTGCACGCCGACCGTCCGCGCGATCGGGAACAGCAGCGGGCCAAACAGCACGATCGCCGGGATGCCCTCGAGCACGCTGCCGAGGATGATGAAGGCGACGATCGAGACCGCGATGAAGCTGACGGAGCCCCCCGGCAAGGCCGCCATGGTGGCGGCCAGCGAACGCGAGAAGCCGGACTGGGTCAGGCCCCAGGCCATGCCGGTCGCCGTGCCGATGATCAACAGGATCGCCCCCGAAAGGCTGGCGGTATCGATCAGCATCGGCTTGAGGCGAGTCCAGTCGAAGCGGCGGTAGATCAGGAGGCCTGCCAGCATGGCGTAGACGATGCCGATGGTCGAGACCTCGGTCGCGGTCGCGACCCCCTCGACCACCGCGGCACGGATCACGAACGGCAGCGCGATCGCGGGCAGGGCAATGACGAAGCTGCGGCCGATCTCGCCGGAGGTCGCCCGTTTGACATGCCGCAGATCCTCGTGGCGATAACGCCACCACACGAGGGCTGACAGCATGATCGCGAGCACCACGCCGGGCAGCAGGCCGCCGGTGAACAGCGCTGCGATCGAGACGCCGGTCACCGAGCCGATGGTGATCAGCACGAGGCTGGGCGGAATGGTTTCGGTCTGGGCGCCGGTGGCTGACAGCAGCGCGACGAGGTCGCCGGGCTTGGCGCCGCGGGCCTTCATCTCCGGAAACAGCACCGGTGCCACGGCGGCCATGTCGGCGGCCTTGGAGCCGGAAATGCCTGATACCAGGTACATCGCGCCGAGCAGCACATAATGCAGGCCACCGCGGACATGGCCGAGCAGGCTCGCCAGGAAGGTGACCATGGCGCGCGCCATGCCGGTCATCTCGATCAGCAAGCCGAGAAAGACGAACAGCGGCACCGACAGCAGGATGAGATGGCTCATGCCCTCGTCCATGCGGCCGACCAGCACCAGCACCGGGGTGCGGGTGGTCAGGACCAGGTAGCCGAAGATCGCCAGGCCGAAGGCGAAGGCGATGGGGATTCCGGCGAACACGCAGACGCCGACGACGCCGACGAAGAAGATGATCAGATTGAGGTTGCCGAGCTGACGCAGCCAGGGCTGGGCGAACCAGAATACGGCCATGATCACCGCGACCGTCGCCATCGCCGCCAGCACGGCGCGCGGCCGTCCGACCCGGGCGAGCCGCAGCAGCGCGAACACGGCCATCAGGGCGATGCCGACGGGAAGCGCGGCGGCGCGAAAACTGTTGGCGATCTGCAGCGCCGGGGTGGTGATGAAGCTTTCCTCGTAGGCGTAGTCGTAGGCGGGCCAGGCGATCAGCAGCAGGAAGGCGAGCGCGGCGCTGGTGCCGATCAGGTCGAGAAAGGCGCGCCGCTCGGGCGTCGCGCGGGCGACCAGCGCGGTCATCCGCATGTGTTCGGCGCGCCGGAACGCGATCGCCGCGCCCAGCATCGCGAGCCACAGGAACAGGATGGAGGCGAGCTCGTCCGACCAGATCAGCGGTCTGTGGAAGCCGTAGCGCGCCACAACGCCGACGAACAGGATGACGATCTCGGCTGCCACCAGCAGCGCGGCCGGGATTTCGACCAGGGCGCCGAACAGCCGGTCCAGCGCCGCGAGCCGGCTCCGTCCGGCGGCGAGGGGAACGGCCTCCTCGCCCGCGCCTGCCGGGCTCGTCTCGGCGATCTGCACGGCGTCAGGCCAGCTTGCCGACGGACTTCTCGAGCAGGTCCCAGGCATGATCGCCGTACTTGCCCTTCCACTCGGCGTAGAAGCCGGCCTGGCGCAGCTTGTCGCGGAACGGGCCGGTCTCCGGCTGGTTGATGATCAGCCCCTTGGCGGCGAGATCGTCACGGGTGGTGGCGTTGAGCTTCTCGGTGTCGGTGCGCTGCTTGAGCGCTGCGGCGTTGACGTTCTTCGCCACGATGGTGCGCACGTCCTCCGGCAGCTTTTCCCAGGCACGGCGGTTGGCCAGGAACCAGAAGCCGTCCCACATGTGGTTGGTCAGCGAGCAGTATTTCTGGACCTCGTAGAGCTTGGCGGTCGCGATCAGCGCCAGCGGGTTCTCCTGACCTTCCACCACCTTGGTCTGCAGCGCCGAATAGACCTCGCTGAAGTTGATCGAGGCTGGCGCGGCGTCGAACGCCTTGAACATCGAGGTCCACAGCGGGGACACCGGTACGCGGATCTTGAAGCCCTTGAAGTCATCGGGGCCGTTGATCGGCTTGGTCGAGGACGTGGTCTGGCGGAAGCCGTTGTCCCAGATCTTGTCCATGACCGCGAGGTTGGCCTTGGCGATCTCGCCGCGGACATAGGCGCCGAGCTCGCCGTCCATGGCCTTCCAGACCGACTCGTAGTTCGGGAAGGCGAAGCCGATTCCGTTGATCGAGGCCGCCGGCACCAGCGTCGCCAGGATCAGGCCGGAGAGGGTGAAGAACTCGACGCCGCCCGAGCGGATCTGGCTCAGCATGTCGGTGTCGGAGCCGAGCTGGTTGTTGGGGAAGATCTGCAGGTCGAAGCGGCCGTTGGTCTCGGTCTTGATCGCCGCCGCCATCTCCTTGGCCCGCACGTTGAGCGGGTGCACGTCGGGCAGGTTGTTGGCGAACTTGAAGGTGAATTCCGCCTGCTGCGCGCGCGCCACATGCGGCGCGGCCACGCCGCCGACGAAGGTCATGGCGGCGGATGCCTTCAACAGGGTGCGGCGCGAAAAGTTCATCAGACGTTCTCCCACGAGACGTTTCTTGTTGGACACGGGTCGGCATCATACTGACCCGCTTTCAGCAGGTCACCAGCCTTGTTGGCGGTGATAATCCATCTGTGGGTGGAAATCGCCGCCGTGCGGGCCATTGGCATGGGCGCGGGCCCAATGCAAGCCGGCTGCAGGTCGCACCCGCCGGCAAACTATCTTCTCGCAAGGCGGCATTCAGTCAGATGTAATAGAAATCGTTTCCGGCGACGGAGACATGAAGTGTGAAGGCGGAGCCCGGCGAGGAGGCGCCTGCGGTCCGCCAGGCGCAAAGCAGTCCGGGTGATGGATCGACGATGGCGTTCGGGGCGTTGGCGCGATCGATCGCGGCCTGGATGAAGCTCGTAAAATCGCCTGAGCGGCGGTCCGAGGTGTTGTTGGCGATGCTCAGCATGTTCTGCAATCGGCCGACGATCCGTGAGTCGTAGTTGGGGTAGGTCTCGAACCCCGCGAATTGCCCTTTGGCCTTGATGATGTCGCGCAGCGTCGAGGCGCCGGGCGCCCCGAACCGCCCCGGGCGGTTGGTGAGGCGATTGACAAGGACGAGGTCCATCAGCGCCATGGCGCGGGTGGTATCACTGAGATTGAAACTGGCGAACGACGGTCCGCGGGCCTCCGACATCAGCAGCCGGGTTTCTGCCCCCTCGTCCGTATTGCGGTCCGGTAAGGTGATGGTCATCGTCAATGTCCTGGTCGGCAATGTTGTCGGGAAACGCGTGATCACCGGATAGAAGAAAGCCTGATGTCGAGATGCGCGCCGCTGTGTGCGCAGCGCGCCACCAGCTGTTCGACCCAGGGCCGGGTCACCCGGTAGGTGCTGCCGCGCAGGTCCCGGTCGGAAGCGACGACGTCCTTGCGCAGATCGAGGATGCGACGTGAGCTGGCCAGATCGTTGGTGCCTGGCTCCCAGAGCACAATGCGGTGGGCGCGGCGCCAGATCACCCATGCGCTGCGGCTGCCGTCTGCCGCCTGCTCTCCGAGAATGCAGATCCTGTTGTGTCGCTGCGCGCGGCCGCTGGTGCGGACATAGCGCGCCACGGGTGTCGCCATGGCGGCAAAGGCCGGGTCGGTCCGCACGTCGAAATCACGTGGGGCGGGTTGCGCGGATACAGAGCCGGTGAACATGCAGGCCTGCATCACCGCGACGAGACAAGCCGCGACGGGGCGGGCGGAGAGCGGGCGGGCATGCGCCTGACGACAGGACATGATGGCACCTTTGCGGGGCAGCGATCGCAGGGTGTCGAGCAAGCCGTGCATGAGCATACGCGCGTGGACGGGGGAAAGACAGTCGTTCGCCAGCGACAAGGTTGACGGAAGCCGGATCGAGGGTGGACAACCGGCCATCGTGTGCTGTCACGCGCCATCGGCATGGTCGCGGTTCTCCCGGGGGGCAGGGCTCCGTGACCGGCGGGATCGCCGAGAATAATGAAGGGGATGAGACATGACGGAACGACATTCGGCGGAGCGCGGCGTTGCGGTCGTGACCGGCGGTGGATCGGGAATTGGGCTCGCCATCGCGGATGCGCTCGCGGGCGAGGGCTGGAAACTGCTGGTCGCGGACCTGTCGTCGGACGCACTGCGGGGGGCGCAGGAGCGCCTCGCACCGCATGGCGCCGACCGCGTCCGATATGTGCAGATGGATGTTGCCGATGAGGCCAGCGTGATCGCCGGGCTTCAGGGCTGCGAGACCGGTTTCGGGCCGGTGCGGGGCCTGGTCAACTCCGCCGGCATCGGCCGTGACGTGCCGTTCTTCGACACCAGCGTGCAGCTGTTTCGCAAGATCCTCGACGTCAATCTGGTCGGCACCTTCGTGGTCGCCCGCGAGGTCGGTCGCCTGATGAAAGCCCATGGCGGCGGCGCCATCGTCAATATCGCGTCGGTGTCGGGCCTGCGTGGCAATATCGGGCGCGCCGCCTATGGCGCCTCCAAGGGCGGCGTGGTGACGCTGACCCAGGTCATGGCCAGCGAGCTTGCGCCCGACGGCATCCGCGTCAATGCGATCGCGCCGGGGCCGATCGAGACGCCGATGGTCAAGGCGATGCACAACGACGAGGTGCGGGCCGGCTGGCTCAAGGTGGTGCCGCAGCGCCGCTATGCCGCGCCCGAGGAAATCGCGGGGGCGGCGGCATTTCTGCTGGACGACGGCAAATCCAGCTTCGTCACCGGACAGGTGCTGGCGGTGGACGGCGGCTTCACGGCGGCGGGACTGCTGCCGGCCTATCCCTGACAGCTATTGCGGAAATGGCAGTGAGGTGCGCAGCCCCGCGTGCGACATCGGATTGACGAGGCTCGCGGAGGTCGGTCGCGTCGCCTGCGACTGGCTCCCGGGTACCGGGAATGCGTAACCCAGGATGGTCTTGACCACGAGGCGGTCGGATGCGGCCGTCATGCCGTAACCGACGCCGAAATTGACATCGATCTCTCCGACCTTGAAATCGGTCACGGCGAACAGCGTGTGCTGCTGCTCGGAAAACTTGCCAAAATGCCCGAACTCGCCGAAGTCGGCGTAGTATTCGAGGCCGACGAACAGGTCCTGGTCGAGCTTGCGCGCCAGCCGCGCCGCGGGCGCGAAGTCGACCTCGCCATAGCGGCCGAAGCTGACGTCGACGATCGGGTTGACGATGAATTCGTAGTCGGCGTTGCGCACGCCGATGATCGGGCGGATCTCGAGGCCGTAGCGCGACTGCGAGAAACGCGGCGTGGTGTAGCTGAACTCAAAATTGACGCCGTAGAAGAAGTTGCGCTGCTCGGCCTGCGGCGACACGAACAGGGTGCGGAGCTTGAATGCGTCGGACAGGAACTGGCGGTCCTGGATGGCGAACGGCAGGTACAGGCCGATCTCCCACCATTCGGTCAGGCCGTAGGCGAATTCGGGTGTGCCGTTGAGGCTGCCGTTCGAGACGATCCCGCCGGGAAACGGCGGCTGCTTCAGGCCGAGGCCGACGTAATTCAGATGCTGCTGCACGGTAAACTGGCCGACTGCCGCAATGCCGGCGTTATAGACCTGGATCTCGTCCGTGGCCGCAGCTGGACTGGCCAGGGCGATCCACAGCAGCCCGGCCGCGGCACCGCAGTGCACGGTGCTGGTGGATGAAAATGGAAGAGCTGGGGTCGCCATGACGGATCACCGGCGTCACAAATTAGAACGATTCTAAAATTTCTATACTGAGCCTGCGTGTGCCGGTCAATGATGCAAGCGCATTGAATTTGCGTGATCGACAATGCCGAAAGCGCTGCCTGGCATCGATCGCCAGCCAATTGCTTCGCTGTGAGGGTGCGTGGATGAAGGTGCAGCCCACGCGACCGTTTTCTGGCTTCCTTTCGCGTGACGGCCGCGTTGTTGGACCGAATTGCTGGACCGAAGCGTTCGCGCGTGCCGACGCCGGGGCATTCGGCTAAAGGCTTCTGCCGTCTGCAGAAAACTCCATCCAAATATATTCCATAATATACCTTATGCGAATGAGGCTGTGGCGAAGCCAGGGTGCCGGTAGCCCTCGACCCTTCGTGCCGGATTGCCTCGATAGGCTCTCGGGCCTGCCAACGGGCCTACCGTCAGCGGCCCGCCTTGCGTCCGCCAGCGGCTTGCCGAGCCTCATGGTCGAGCTGCAGGAACATGGCGAGTGCCAGACGGTCGATCATTTCCTCGGCTTCGATTCCGACCGTCCTGGGCTTGTTCTGGATGGCATTGATCAAAGTGCCGAACACCATCTGGAACGCGAAGGCGATCGTCCGCTCCTTGGCGGCCCGCCGTCCCCGGCCCATCCGGGCCAGCAGCCGTGGCATGGCCAGGGCGACGATGGCGCTGCCGGTCTCGCTGACCGTGAGCCAGCGTCCCGGCTGCACCGCCTTGTATTGCATCGCCGCCCGCAGCACGCCGGCGTTGTCGCGGATTGCGGCAGTGACCACCGCGACGACGTCATGGCAGACCGCCGCGAGACTGGCCTCGGTGCGGTCGTCGTCGGTCAGCGCTGCGTCGATGGCCACAAGGCACCGCCTGGTCACCAGTGACATCAGCGCGGCGAAGAACGCGTCCTTGCTCTCGAACCGGCCGTAGAACGCCCCGATGGTGACGCCGAGGCGCCCGCACAGCTCGTCGATCGAGAGCGCGTCGAACGAGCAGTCGCGCAGCATGGCGGCGCCGGTCTCCAGCAGCGCCACGGTGGTCTCCTGGCTGCGCCGCTGACGGGTCGGACGAATACCGGGCAGATCCTGCACCAGCGGCCAGCCGGTGATCTCGATGGCCTCACTCACGCACGCCTCGCCAAAATCATATTGACAGCTATATTATAGTCGAGACTATATTCTTGCACAACAGAAGGGGCGGTCCGCGCGCATGATGCGGACGAGACCCCTCTCCCGATCGCCGCCGCAGCTTGCGCCGGCCATCGGATGCTCAAGGGAGGATTTTGGATGCAAGCCAAGATCAGACTGCGCGTCGATCCCGACAAGTGCCAGGGCCACAGCCGCTGCAAATCGCTGGCGCCCGAGCTGTTCGAGCTCGACGAATACGGCAACGCTCATGAAATCGGCGACGGCTCGGTGCCGGAGGAACTGGTCGACAAGGCCTACCTCGCCAAGTCCAACTGTCCGGAACTCGCCATCGAAATCATTGAAGACTGACGCGCCCCCGCGTGCTGCAGCTGGCCTGCTGCGCGCGCGTTCGCGAACGGAGGCCGTCTACGATTCACGTCTGAGCCTGATCTTGCATCAACCGCCGAGGGATGACGCCCATGAGCTCTACGCCTGTGACCGACTGGCTGAACGATTTCGACCACACCAATCCCGTCTGGACGAACGATCCCTTCCCGATCTGGGATGAGCTGCGGTCCAAATGCCCGGTCGCCCATAGCGAGCGTTTCCTCGGCGTCTACCTGCCCACCACCTACGAGGCGGTCAAGGAGATCGCCTACGACACCGAGCACTTCTCGTCGCGCCGCGTGGTGGTGCGCCATGTGCGTCCGGAGCCCGTCATCCCCTCGCCGCCGATCACCTCGGATCCGCCATTCCACAAGAGCGCCAAGCAAGTGCTGCTGCCGCCGTTCACGCCGGACGCGGTGAAGAAGATCGAGCCGCGCGTGCGCGCGATCTGCAACGAGCTGATCGACCAACTGATCGGGGATGGCCGCTGCGATGCCGCGGCGCAATATGCCAAGCACATTCCGGTGCGCACCATCGCCCATATGCTCGGCATTCCCGAGGGCGACAGCCCGCGCTTCATCACCTGGATCCACGAGATCCTGGAGCTTGGCGTGCACGACGACACCGTGCTGATGAAGGCGGTGAAGGAGATGAGCGCCTACTTCGTCGATCACATCGAGGAACGCAAGTCGCGGCCGCGGGATGATCTCATCATGGACCTGATGCGGGCGCGGATGCCGGACGGCACGCCGTTCTCGGATGCCCATGTGCTGGGGTCGCTGCGGCTGCTGCTGATCGCCGGCATCGACACCACCTGGAGCGCGATCGGCTCCTCGTTCTGGCATCTGGCGAAGACCCCGGCCGACCGGCGGCGTCTCGTGGCCGAGCCCGAATTGATGCCGTTCGCGATCGAGGAATTCCTGCGCGCCTATGCGCCGGTGACGATGGCGCGCGAAGTGATGAAAGAGACCGTGGTCAGCGGTTGCCCGATCAAGCCGGGCAACATGGTGCTGCTGTCATTTCCAGCTGCCAACCGCGACCCGGCCATGTTCCCCGACGCCGACAAGGTGATCCTCGACCGCAAGGAGAACCGCCACGCGGCTTTCGGCCTCGGCATTCACCGCTGTGTCGGCTCCAATCTGGCACGCATGGAGATGACGGTAGCGCTTCAGGAATGGCTGAAGCGGATTCCGGAATTCAGCCTCGATCCTGCCGGCGCGGTGACATGGTCCGAAGGGACGGTGCGCGGCCCGCGCCAGCTGCCGCTGCTGTTGGGCTGACGGATAGCGATCACCGCTCTGACCGGGCGACGAAGTGGTGGCCGTCCCACACCAGTGTGGACGGCGGTTCGGCCGTCGCCGGGCTGATGTCGAGCCCTACCTTTCCGTCACGGCTGGTCAGCGTGACATCCCGCGCCTGCAGACGCAGCACCCGGCGGTAGGGGCCGCCGGCCGAGACATAGATATCGTGCCGGCATCCCGCCGCGTTACAGATCGCGGCGCGTTCGGCACAGGCGAAGTCCTCGAAATGCAGCGCGATGAAGCGCGCCTGCGGGGTGCCCAGCGACACCGCGAAATAGTGCGTTGCCGCGGGTGAAACGCCGCAGGCCCGTGCCTGCTGCTCGACCTGGATGCGAACTTCCACGGGCAGTTGCGCGATGTGCTCCGGGCTCCAGGGATTTTCGCCGGCGAGCCCGCCGCGGGCGACCGCGCGCTGCGTGGCCGGCAGCAGCAATAGCGCCAGCAGCAGGCTGGGTGTGATCGATCGTCTCGTCCACGCGCTCATCAGGCAACGCCTCCCTGCTCCGCGACGTGGGATGGCGGCGCCTCGCGGCGGAACAGCACGTACAGCGCCGGCAGAACGAGCAGGGTGAGAATGGTCGAGGAGACAATGCCGCCGATCACGACGGTGGCCAGCGGCCGCTGCACCTCGGCGCCGGCGCCGGTCGCGATCGCCATCGGCACGAAGCCGAGCGAGGCGACGAGTGCCGTCATCAGCACCGGACGCAACCGCGTCAGGGCGCCCTCGCGCACCGCATCCTGCAATAGCCTGCCCTCGCCGCGCAGCCGTTCGATGAAGGCGATGATGACGAGGCCATTGAGCACGGCGACGCCCGACAACGCGATAAAGCCGACGCCGGCACTGATCGACAGGGGAATGCCGCGCAGCAGCAGCGCCGCGATGCCGCCGGTCAGCGCCAGCGGCACGCCGCTGAACACCAACAGCGCGTCCGCCACCGAGCCGAGGCTCATATAGAGCAGCAGGAACACCAAGAGCAGCGCCACCGGAACGACGATGGTCAGCCGCTTGGTGGCGGAGACCAGTTGCTCGAACTGGCCGCCCCAGCCGAGCCAGTAGCCGGCCGGCAGCTTGACCTTCTCGGCGACCATCTGCTGCGCCTCGGTGACGAAGGAACCGAGATCGCGTTCCCTGACGTTGGCCGTGACCACGATGCGGCGCTTGCCGTTCTCCCGGCTGATCTGGTTGGGGCCCGGGGCGACGTCGATGGATGCGATCGCGGACAGCGGCACGTAGCGCATCTGCGGCGCCGGCGGCCCGGTCAAGGCGGTCCGGACCGGGGTCTGCCCCGCCTCTTCCGCCGGCGGCAGCGGGATCGGGATCGCTCGGATCGTCTCAGGATTGCCGCGCAGGGTCTCCGGCAGACGGACCTGGATATCGAACCGGCGATCGCCCTCGAACAGCTTGCCGACGCTCTTGCCGCCGATCGCGATCTCGACGACGTTCTGCACGTCGCCGACGCTCAGCCCGTAGCGGGACAGCGCCTGGCGGTCGAACTTCACCGTCAGGATCGGCAGGCCGGCCACCTGCTCGGTCTTGACGTCGGTCGCGCCGCGCAGCCCCTGGATCGCGGTTTGCACCTGGCGCGCCGCCTGCTGCAGGATGTCGAGGTCGTCGCCGAAGATCTTGATGCCGACGTCGCTGCGCACGCCGGAAATCAGCTCGTTGACCCGCAGCTGGATCGGCTGCGAGATCTCGTAGTTGCTGCCGGGAATGTCGCGCGCCGCTTGCTCGATTTCCTCGACCAGGTCGGCCTTCGGCTTTGACGGGTCGGGCCATTCGGCTCGCGGCTTCAGCATCACATAGCCATCGGACATCGATGGCGGCATCGGGTCGGTGGCAACCTCGGCCGTGCCGGTCCGGGCAAAGAAGTCCTTCACTTCGGGGATCTGCTTGACCCGCCGCTCCAATGCCTTCTGCATGTCGAGCGATTGCGTCAGGCTGGTGCCGGGGATGCGGATCGCGGCCACCGCGACGTCGCCCTCGTCGAGGCTGGGGATGAACTCGCCGCCCATCCGTGTCGCCGCCACACAGCTTGCGACCACGATCAGGCCGGCACTGAGCGCCACCGAGCGGCGGTAGCGGATCGCCGCGTCCAGCAGCGGCAGATAGGCCTGACGCGCAGCACGCATCACGATGTTGTCGTGCTCGGAGACCTTGCCCGTCACCACCAGCGCGACGGCCGCGGGCACGAAGGTGACCGAGAACAACGCCGCGCCGGCAAGCGCCATCAGCACGGTCAGGGCCATCGGGGTGAACATCTTGCCCTCGACCCCGGTCAGGGTCAGCACCGGCAGGTAGACCACGGCGATGATGACGGTGCCGAACAGGCTCGGTTTGACCACGTCGCGCGCGCCGCTGAAGATGGTCGCCATCCGCTCGGACAGCGACAGCAGCCGCCGGCGCTTCGCCTGCTCCTCGGCCAGGAGCCGCAGGCAATTCTCCACGATGATCACCGCACCGTCGATGATGATGCCGAAATCGATGGCGCCGAGGCTCATCAGGTTGGCGCTGACACGGGTTTCGACCATGCCGGTGATGGTGAACAGCATCGCCAGTGGAATGACACAGGCCGTGACCAGCGCGGCGCGGATGTTGCCGAGAATGAGAAACAGCACCGCGATCACCAGCAGCGCGCCTTCGATGAGATTCTTCTGCACGGTGGCGATGGTGGCTTCGACCAGATGCGTGCGGTCGTAGACCGTGCGCGCGATCACGCCGTCCGGCAGCGAGCGGGCGATGTCGTCGAGCCTGGCAGCGACGCGCTGGGCAACGGTGCGGCTGTTCTCGCCGATCAGCAGCATGGCGGTGCCGAGCACGGTCTCTTCGCCGTCGAGGGTGGCGGCGCCGGTGCGCAGGTCACTTCCTTCCCTGACCTCGGCGACATCGCGGATACGCACCGGAATGCCGCCGCGCGAGCCGATGACGATGTCGCGGATCTCGTCGAGATTGGCCACCTGCCCCGGCGCCCGGACGAGGTACTGCTCGCCGTTACGCTCGATATAGCCGGCGCCGATATTGGCGTTGTTGGCGGCGAGCGCGGTCATGACATCGCGGAAGCCGAGCCGGTAGGCCATCAGCCGCCCGGGATCGGGCAGCACGTGGAACTGGCGCTCGAAGCCGCCGATCGAATTGACCTCGATCACGCCCGGCACGTTGCGCAGCTGCGGCTTGATGATCCAGTCCTGGATCGTGCGCAGGTCAGTCGGCGTATACTCGCCGCCGCCGGGCGCACGGGCGCCGGGCTTGGCCTCGACGGTGTACATGTAGATTTCGCCAAGGCCGGTCGAGATCGGCCCCATCGCGGTCTCGACGCCGGGTGGCAGCTGGTCCTTGACCTGCTGGATGCGCTCGTTGACGAGCTGACGGGCGAAATAGATGTCGGTGCCGTCATTGAACACCACGGTGACCTGGCTCAGGCCGTAGCGCG
Source organism: Bradyrhizobium sp. 2TAF24 (assembly GCF_052115025.1). Lineage (NCBI taxonomy): Bacteria > Pseudomonadati > Pseudomonadota > Alphaproteobacteria > Hyphomicrobiales > Nitrobacteraceae > Bradyrhizobium > Bradyrhizobium sp. 2TAF24. The sequence continues at coordinate 97,421 of NZ_JBFRFW010000014.1, forward strand.
ACACCGAGCGGGTGTATTGCTGCCTGGGCAGGCCGCCCATCGCGGTCTCGACCGGAAAGGTGATGCGCTGCTCGGTTTCCAGCGGCGAATAGCCGGGGGCGCGGGTGTTGATCTGGACCTGGACGTTGGTGATGTCGGGCACCGCGTCGATCGGCAGGCGGGTGAAATTCCACGCGCCGAGCGCGGCAATGCCGAGCGCCGCCAGCAGCACCAGCCAGCGCTGGCGGATGGAGAAGTGCAGGATGGCGTCGATCATCGGCGCGTTCCCCGCGTATCGTCGGACGGCCGCTCAATCATGGTCGGCCTCCCCCTTGCCCATCTCGGCCTTGACCACGAAGCTGTTCTCGGCGGCGTAGCGCTCGCCGACGTCGAGGCCGGCCTTGATCTCGGCGTGCACCGCATCCTGCTCGCCGACCTCGACCGGGCGCGCCTCGATCTTGTCGCCCTCGCGCACGAAGATGACGGTCTTGTTCTCCAGTGTCTGGATCGCACCGACGCGCACGGCGACCGGCACGCTGCGCTTGGCCAGCACCAGGCGTGCGGTCACGAACAGGCCCGGGCGCAGCCGCCCGTCCGGATTGGACAGCACCACGCGGGCGAGCGCGGTCTGGGTGTCGCTGGCACCGACCGGCGAGATGTAGGAGACGGTGCCCTTGAGATCGCCGCTGCCGTCGTCCGGATCGATCAGCACCTCGTCGCCGATCCGCACCCGCTTGAGATCCTGTCGATAGACCGAGAGGTCGACCCAGATGGTCGAGAGATCAGCGACCACGAAGGCCGGCTTCTGCTCGGACGCGTATTCACCGAGCGAGATCTGGCGGTCGATCACCGTGCCGCTGATCGGCGCCTTGAGGTCATAGGCGGTCAGGCTCTGGTTGCTCTCGACCGCCGCGAGCTGGTCGCCCTTGGCGACGCTGTCGCCGATGCGGCGGCGGATGTCGCGCACGATGCCGGGAAAGCGCGGCGTCACCTGCACCACCGCTTCCTGGTTGGCGCGCAGCACGCCGTTGAGCTGCAGCGTATCGTTGAGAACGGCGCTGGCGGCCTCGCGCAGCACGACGCCGGCCGCGGCGAGCTTGACATCGGTGATCACGACACGGTCGGCGCCGTGCTCGTCCTGCTCGGCGTGGTTGTCCCGCCCCTTGTCCTTGCGTTCAGGGGCTTTGGCCGCCGGCTCGGGCGGTGAGGCTGGCATGTAGGCCTTGACCGCAAGGCCCGCGATCACCGCGACCGCCACGACGGCCAGCAGCCGCTTGAACCACATTGTCATCGTGCGCCCTCCCGCGCCAGCACGAACGGATTGCCCACCAGTCCTTCGATGGTGGCAACCGCGATATGGAAATTCTGCAAGGCTTCCTGCTCACGCAGGCGCGCCTGCGCCAGCGTCGCCTGGGCATCCAGCAGCTCGAGCAGCGTGAAGCGGCCCTGGCCATAACCGTTCTCGATGGCATCGGCGGCCTGCCGCGCCTTCGGGATCGCGGAGTCGCGCAGGATCGTCAGCTCGCGCAGCGCGCCCTGCGCCGCGTCATAGGCCCGGCCCGCCAGCACGATCAGCGTTGCCTTGTTGGTGGCGCGCTCGGCATTGGCCTTGGCGAGACTCTCCTGGGCCGACAGGATGTTGCCCTGGTTCTGGTCGAATACCGGGATCGGCACCGACACGCCGAGCCGCACCGCGTCGTCGCCGGTGTCGTTGAAATGCCGCCAGCCGGCGCTCAGCCGCACGTCAGGGTACGGCTTCAGGCGGGCGAGCAGCAACTCGGCATTGCGCTGCGCGAATACGGCGGTCCAGCGCATCAGTTGCGGGTTGGCGTCGATCGCTGCCAGGACCGACTGGAAGGCGGGTGGCCGGCCGATGGCCTCGAAGCGTCCGGCCACGACGGTTGCCTTCAGCGAAGTATCGCCCATCAGCACGGCAAGGTCACGCCGCGTGCTGGCGAGCGCGGTGCGGGCGCGCTCGCGATCCGCCTTGACGAGATCAGAGGCGACCTGGGCCCGGCCGGTTTCCGCCGGCGACGACGCGCCGGCCTCGACCCGGCGCTGCAGCAGCGGCGCCAGGCGATCGATCGCCGCGATCTGCTCGTCGAGAATCTGGATTCGCCGCTGCGTTCCGAGCACGGTGACAAAGGCGATCGCGGTTTCGGAGAGAACCTCGAGGCGCGCGGCGCGGCGCTGCCACACGGCGGCTTCGACGCCGGCGGCGCCGGCGGTCACCCTCGCCTCGCGTTTGCCGAACAGTTCGAACAGCTGGCTGATCTGCAATGTGCTTTCCGCCGACCGGGTGCCGCGATAAGGGCCCGAGCCCAGCGAATTGTCCTGCTCGTAGGACACCTCCGGATTGATCAGCGCGCCGGCCTGGATACGTTGGCCGGTGGCGATGCCGACGTCGCGTTCCGCGGATGTCAGGCGCGGATTGGCCGCGAGCGCCCGCTGCAGCGCGGTCTGCAGCGTGAGCGACTGGGCGTGCGACGGCGCGGCCAGAGCGCAGCCGGCGAGAATCAGCGACGCGCCGAGGAGGCGTGCCGCGGCACGATGAGAGAGCATGATGACGACCTCGATAACGACAACGCCGGGCGCGAGCGCCCGCAGGTGACGGAAATCAGGTCAGGTGTTTGGGGGGCGGCGTATCGAGCCGCGGCGCTGCGCCAAGGCGCGCCGGTTCCGCGGCGAACCGCACCGGCCGTGCCGTATCGCGCTGCACGAGGCCGGCCTGCGACGGCGCGGGAACCGAGACCGAGAAACAGCCATGGCAATGATGGTCTGCCGCCATCGCCCTGTCAGAGAGGTCGGCGCCGATGTCTGGCGTCGCCGACATCACCAGCGTGCCGTCGGCTGCGGGCGTTGTGACATCGAGATCACAGGCGCCATGCAACGCTCCGGCCACCAGGTAGACCAGCACGCAAAAGCCCGCCATCACCCGGCGCAGTGCCGGGCGGCGAATCCATGCTGTGTGAAACCATCGGGCGACCATCGCACCATCTCGATTGCTGATGGCACGGCTAGCATGCGACGCCGGGACTGTCGACGTTACAGAGTAACAATCACGGCGTTTTTTCGGCTGGCTGTGACACCGTGGCTAACGCTCGTTGGGGTCGAGTGCGTCGCGCAGGCCGTCGCCGACCAGGTTGAGTGACAGCACGATCAGGAAGATGGCAAGCCCGGGCCAGAGCGCCATCCAGGGGGCATTCGCCAGGAAACGCTGGGCAGCGTTCAGCATGCTGCCCCAGGACGGTGCCGGCGGCTGCTGCCCGAGGCCGAGGAACGACAGCGCCGCCTCGGCGATGATGGCCGCCGCGATCGACAGCGTCGCCTGCACCAGCAGCGCCGGCAGGATGTTCGGCAGGATATGGACGCAGGCGATCCGCAGCGGCGAGTTGCCGAGCGCCCGCGCCGCTTCGATATAGTCCTCGGCCTTGACGTTGAGCACCTGCCCTCGCGTCAGGCGGATGAAGATCGGCGTCGTGGTGACGCCGATGGCGATCATGACGTTACCGAGACTGGGTCCGAGAAACGCCGCCAGCGCGATGGCGAGGATCAGGAACGGACAGGCCAGCATGGCGTCGGTGATACGGCTGATCAGCGCGTCGACGAATCCGCCGCGATATCCCGCCAGCAGTCCGAGCGGCACGCCAACGCCGAGCGCGATCGTGACCGAGATCAAACCCGCGAGCAGCGAAGCCTGCGCGCCGGTGATGACGCGGCTGAGAATGTCGCGACCAAGTTCGTCGGTGCCGAACCAGTGCAGCGTCGAGGGTGGCTTGCGCACGGTCGCCCAGTTGGTCGCCGTGGGGTCATAAGGACTGATCAGCGGCGCCAGCACCGCGAGCAGGATGAAGACGGCGATGACGGCGAGGCCGACCAGCGCGCCGGGGCGTTGCGCCAGCCGCCGCACCACAGCCCTGCCCGGGCTGTCGACCGCCTGGACGAAGGCGGCGCCATCGAGCGGTTTGGCCATCCCGGTCATCGGCCGTCCCTCAGGCGCGGATTGACCAGCATGTAGGCGAGATCCGCGATCAGATTGAGCACCATGTACGTCGAGGCCGTCACCAGCACGACGCCCTGCACCACCGCGTAGTCACGGTTGAACACCGCATCGACGATCAGCTTGCCGAAGCCGGGCACCGAAAAGATCTGCTCGGTCAGCACCGCGCCTGACAGCAGCGTGCCCAACTCCAGCGCGCCCAGCGTGATGACTGGCGTCAGCGCGTTGCGCAACGCATGGCGCAGGACGACCGCCGGCTCGCTGAGGCCCTTGGCGCGCGCGGTGCGGATATAGTCGCTCTCCAGCACCTCCAGCATGGCGCTGCGGGTGTGGCGCATCAGGACGGCGGCGATGGCGTTGCCGAGCACGAAGGCCGGCAGGATCGTCGAGGCGAGACTCGCCCGCCAGTCTTCCAACAATGGCACGTAGCCAGAGGCGGGCAGCCAGTTGAGCTCGATCGAGAACAGGAAGATCAGCAGCATGCCGAGCCAGAAATTCGGCGTCGAGATTCCCCACAATGCCACCAGATTGGCGGCGGTGTCCCACCCCGTGCCCTTCTTGACCGCGGAGATCACCCCGGCCGGAATCCCGATGAAGAACGCGATCAGGATCGCCATGCCTGCGAGCTGCAGCGTCACGGGGAGCTTCTGCACCACCAGCGTGCGGACCGGCACCTTGATGCGCAGCGATTCGCCGAGATCGCCGCTCAGCACGCCCTTGACCCAGTAGACGTACTGCACCGGCAACGGCTGATCGAGATGGTACTGCTGGCGGATCTCCGCGATCACCGCGGGATCGCGCTCCTCCCCGGCCATCACCAGTGCCGGATCGCCGGGCAGCAACTGTTGCAGCGAGAAGATCAGCACCGAGACAAAGAACAGCGTCGGCACCAGTTGCAGCAGCCGTCGACCGAGGAAGGTCATGTTCAGCGCCCTTGTGCGGAAAACAGCGGAGCGAGGGCGATCATGCGTTCCTCCGGATCACTTCAGCCTCAGCCCGACCACCCGGATCAATCCGTCCGGCATCGGCACGTAGCCATCGAGCTTCACGGTATGAGCGATCAGGATGCGCTGGTGGTAGATGTAGACGATCGGCTCGTCGTTCAGGATGCGTGCTGTCAGCTTTTCATAGATCGCCTTGCGCAGCGCGGGATCGTCGACGGCGCGGGCATCTTCCAGCAGCCTGTCGGCCTCGGCGCTGGAATAGAAGCTGTAGTTCTGCGGCGCGTTGCTCTTGAGGAAGATGTAGCTGTTGCCATCGGGATCGACCCGGCCGCTCCACTGCAGATAGTAGGCCTGGTATTCGCCGGCCTCCGCCTGCTTCAGCGATGTGGCGAACTCGGTGACGCGGATCTTCATGTCGAAGCCGGCCTCGCCGGCCATGGCCTGCACCATCTGGGCGACGGCTTCGTTCTCCGCGCCTTTTGGGACCATGAAATCGATGGCGATACGTCCGGTAATTCCAGCCTCCCTGATCAGCGCCTTGGCCTTGGCGATGTCGCGGCCGCGGACGGGAAAGGCTTTCTGGTAGTATGGATGCTCAGGGCCGATCCACTGGTTGCCGGGTATGAATTCGCCGTTGAATGCCACCTGGTTGATGGCGTCGCGATCGAGCGACAGATCGAACGCCTGGCGGACCTTGTCGGACTGGCTGAGCGGCCCCTTGGCCTTGTCATTGCCGACGTTGAGGGTGATGCCGCGATAGCCGAGCTCGATCGCGGTCGTCAGCTTGAGCTTGGGATCGCTGCGAATGTCCTTGACGTCGGTCGCGAGCACGCGCTCGATGATATCGAGCCCGCCGGACTTGAGGTTGGCGAGCCGCACTGTCGCGTCGACGATCGGCAGGTAGACGATCCGGTCGATGAAGACCTGGTCCTTGTTCCAGTAATCTCCGAATTTCTCGAACACGATGCGGTCCTGCGGCACGCGCTCGACGAATTTGTAGGGGCCGGCGCACACCGGGTGCAGGCCGAACCTGTCGCCGGACGCTGTTGCGGCTTTCGGCGACACCATCATCCCCGCCCTGTCCGCGAGCTGGGCGATCAACGGCGCGTAAGGGGTCTTGAGCACCAGCTTGATGGTCAGTGGATCGACGACATCGATATGATCGACGGCTGCCAGCTCGGGTTTGCGGAATGACAACGGCAGCGTGAGGTGACGATCGAGCGAGAATTTCGCCGCCGTGGCGTCGAGCACCTCGCCATCGTGAAATTTGACGCCGGGCCGCAGCCTGATCACCACCTCCCTGCCGTCCGTCGACGTCTCGTGCGACAGCGCGAGCTGGGGCACGATGTTGAGCTTGGCATCGATGTCGAACAGCTTGTCGCAGAGCGAGGCGAACACGATGCGACCGACATAGGTGCGGGCCAATGTCGGATCGAGGATATCCGGATCTTCCGCCAGCCCGATCCGCAACGTGGTCTGCGCTTCTGCCCGCAGCACGGCGAGCACGAGCACGACAAGGGCGACGGCGACGGGACGCAGCTTGATCACGGCAGATCTCCTATCCTGTCCGGTTCGTACCGGCGCGCGGGTCTTGCAGGAGCCATGCCACGCGCATCACGGCTCCTTGGCCCGGGATCGGGCGATGCCGGCTTCAATGACAGCACGGTCGGTCTCGCCGACGGAATCGGCGCGGCGGGGAAGAAAGCGTCGGAAGTGCACCCAGCGCTCGCGGCTAACCCGTTCGAGCCGATCGAGCTCACCAAGCGGATCGAGATGATCGTCAACCCGCAGGTCGAGGTCGGACCATTGCTCCTCGCCATAGATCAGCAGCGCCGCCGATTGTCGGCCGCGCTTGTCGCCACCTGCTGCCTCTCCGGCGTGCATCGCCCTGATCAATCGGCGTGCCAGTGGCAGCGCTGCTCCGGCGGCGTAGGCCGTCGCCGTTGCGTCGAGCACCGCGGCGCCAGCGAGCATGTTGCCCGCGACGGAAAAGTCATCCCCGGCAAGATGGCCGCACCAGCCGACACAGGCTGCGCCCGTGTGGATCGCGACGCGGCCGGACGCGTCCATGACGTGAAGCTGGCGATGGTCGCGGCCGTTGTCGGCACCGGTCAAGCGCGCGACGACGTCAGCCGGCGCGATGCCCTGCCGCAGCAGGTCGAGGCCATCGACGCCGTAGAACGGGTTGAGCAGTGCCTGGGTAGCGATGGCACCGACGCCGGCGGCGATGAATGGAACGCGGCCGCCGACAGCGAAGAAACGCGTTGCCACCGCGATGGCGAGCTGTCCGGTGGCATGGTCCCTGGCGATGATCGACCATGTCATCGGCGTGCTCCCCTCAGCGTCCGGCGGCGTAGCCCTGCATGCCGCGCGGGTTGGCCGCGGCGCGTCGTCGCGGTCCGACCCGCGATGCCGCCGTCAGGCGCCCCTCGGACCAGTCCGGTCCGACTTCGACGATGTGACCGCGGCGCCTCAGCTCCTCGATCGTGGCCTTCGGCACGCGGTTCTCGACGACCATGACGCCCGGGCGCGCGGTGCGTGGCCAGAACGAGATCGGGAAATGCTCGGAGTGCCAGGCCGGAGCGTCGATCGCCTCCTGCAGGTTGAAGCCGGCATGGACATGGCGCAGAAAGAACTGCGTGATCCACTGGTCCTGCTGGTCGCCGCCGGGCGAGCCCCAGGCGAGATAGGGCTCGCCGTCCCGCAGCGCCATGGTCGGGCTGAGCGTGGTGCGCGGCCGCCGTCCGGGGGCGAGCGCGGCCGGATGGCCCTCCTCCAGCCAGAACATCTGGGCGCGGCTGCCGAGGCAGAAACCGATCTCCGGAATGACCGGCGACGACTGCAGCCAGCCACCGGACGGTGTCGCCGAGATCATGTTGCCGGCCTGGTCGATGATGTCGAAATGCACGGTGTCGCCGCGCACTTCGCCGAGCCGGCCGACCGTCGGCTCGCCTGCGCCCATGGCGCCGACAGCGGTGCGCTGCTCTTCGGCGCGGCGCACCTGCACCACTGCCCCCGCGCCTTCGACCGAGCCCGGGCGATAATCGAGCGACGCCGTCTCCTTGGAAATCAGCTGGCGGCGTGCGTCGTTGTAGGCATCGGAGAGCAGCACGCCGATCGGCACGTCGGTGAAATCAGGATCGCCATAGAACGTGTCGCGGTCGGCATAGGCGAGTTTCGCGCATTCGATCTGCAGATGGATGAAGTCCGGCCCCGCGGGATCGAGCCCATCGAGTGCAAAGCCCTTGAGCAGCGCCAGTTGCTGCAGCATCACCGGGCCCTGGCTCCAGACGCCGGCCTTGCACACCGTGTAGCGCCCGTAGTCGTAGGTCAGTGGCGCCTCGATATGGGGCTGCCAGCGCGCCATGTCGTCGGCGCGTAGCACGCCGCGGTGCGGTGCGCCGCTGACGTCCATGATCTCCTGAGTGCGGCAGAAGTGGTCGATCGCCTCCGCCGCGAAACCCTGCGACCAGGCTTTGCGGGCGCGTTCGATCTCGGCGTCGCGACCGCCACCGGCACTTTCGGCCTCGCGCAGGATGCGTGCATAGGTGTCGGCCAGCGTGGCATTGGTGAACAGCGTGCCGGGCTCGGGCACGCGGCCATGCGGCAGGTAAACGGCGGCTGAGGTCGGCCAGTGCTTGCGGAACAGCTCCTCGACGGTCGCGATGGTCGCCGACGCCCGCTCGACCAGCGGATAGCCGCTGCGCGCATAGGCGATCGCCGGAGCGAGCACGTCGCGCAACCTCAGCGTGCCGTAATCCCGCAACAGCAGCATCCAGGCTTCGAACGTGCCGGGCACGCAGGCGGCCAGCAGGCCGGTGCCCGGCACCATGTCGAGGCCCTCGGCGCGGTAGTGCGCGATGGTGGCGCCTGCCGGCGCCGGCCCCTGTCCGCAGATCACCTCCGTGCGTCCACGCCGCACGTCGTGGACGATGATGGGCACGTCGCCGCCCGGACCGTTGAGATGCGGCTCCACGACCTGCAGCGTGAAAGCGGTGGCAACGCCGGCATCGAAGGCATTACCGCCCTTCTCGAGCGTCGCCATGCCGACCGCAGTGGCGATCCAGTGGGTCGAGGTCACGACACCGAAAGTGCCCTCGATCTCGGGGCGGGTGGTGAACGGGTTCGGATTGATGTTGCTCATGGTATTTCGTATGCAAGCCGCTGAAGCCCGCACTTGACCACAAGCCGGTGGCGCTGCCAATGCGCCGCTGCCCGGTTGGCCGGATAAAATCCCGTTGATGAAGGATCAGGCGAGCTTCAGGCGTGCATCGCGCCGGCGCAGCCAGTGGATCGCCGGGATGGTCAGCAGCACCATCAGCGCCTTCCCGATGACCTGCCCGGCGAGGAAGTCGAGGCTGTGGAACGCGAGCCACAGGAACAGCACGGAATCCGCGACCAGGCCGACCGCGCTGCTCGCCAGCACCGCCAGCACCAGGCCGCGGCGTTGCAGCGGTGTGTAGACGGCGAAATCGGCGAGCTCGGACAGCGCGAAGGCAACCGTTGAGGCCAGCACCAGCGCCGGTGGTGCCAGCGCGGCCGATACCGCGGCGCCGATCACGATGGCGCTGAGGCCCCAGCCGACACCGAGGCGCCGCTGCACCAGGTCGCGCAGCACCAGCGCAAGACCGACCATCAGCACGCCACTTGGCGCCATGATACCTCCAGGGGCGACCGGGATGAGACAGGGTTCGCCGGGTGGACATACCGTGCCGACATGCTGGATCAGCCAGTTGGCCGTGGGGATGCAGGCGATATAGGCAAGCAGGAAGATCGCGCCTTCCACACGCTGCCGCTGGTCAGGGGTCATCAGTCGGTTTCCTCGGCCTGCGACCGGGTATTGACATAACCGGCCCAGCCCTTCGCGCGGAGCTGGCAGGCGGGACATTCGCCGCAGCCATAGCCCCAGTCATGGTGCGCGCCCCGCTCGCCGAGATAGCAGGTGTGGGAGCTGTCGCGGATCAGCTCGACCAGGTCGTCGCCGCCGAGCTCATGGGCGAGCCCCCACGTCTGCGCCTTGTCCAGCCACATCAGCGGGGTGTGCAGCTCGACCTGGCGGCCCATACCGAGATCCAGGGCCTTGTTGAGGGCCTTGATGGTGTCGTCGCGGCAGTCGGGGTAGCCGGAGTAGTCGGTTTCGCACATGCCGCCGACGATGTGGCGGATGCCGCGGCGGTAGGCCAGCGCCGCCGCAAAGGTCAGGAAGATCAGGTTGCGGCCGGGCACGAAGGTGTTCGGCAGGCCGTCGGCCCCCATCTCGATCGCCATGTCGCGGGTCAGCGCGGTTTCCGAGACGGCGGCGAGCGTCGGGATGTCGAGGGTGTGGGTGTCGCCGAGCCGCTCGTTCCACTCCGGACGCAGGGTTCGCAGGCCGGCGCTCAGGGCATCACGACAGTCGAGCTCCACCAGATGCCGCTGGCCGTAGGAAAAGCCGACGGTCTCGACGCGGGCAAAGCGCGCCAGTGCCCAGGCGAGGCAGGTCGCGGAATCCTGACCGCCGGAAAACAGCACCAGTGCGGCATCGTGAACGGGGATCGTCATGGTGGTGCCAATAGCACCTCGAGCCCGCCCCACCAAGGATGGGATCGTCAGGTCCCCGGCCTGGCCACCGGCCAGCGGTGGGCAACCCTCGGCCCGAGGTGGTTGCGCCCACCGGATTGCGGCATAAGGAGATCCGGTCCTTCCGCGAGGTATCCATGTCCCCGTCCCGCGATATCAACCGCCTTATCGAGATCATGGCTCAGCTGCGCACGCCCGTGACGGGCTGCCCCTGGGACCTGGAGCAGAATTTCGCGACGATTGCGCCCTATACCATCGAGGAAGCCTATGAGGTCGCCGACGCCATTACGCGTCAAGATCTGGAAGACCTCAAGGACGAGCTTGGTGACCTGCTGCTGCAGGTCGTGTTCCACGCCCGGATGGCCGAGGAACAGAACGCTTTCGCCTTCGGCGACGTGGTCGAGGCCATCACCCGCAAGATGATCCGGCGCCATCCCCACGTGTTCGGCGAGCGCGCCGGCAAGCTCAGCCCGGCCGACGTCAAGGAAGCATGGGGCCGCATCAAGGCCGAGGAGAAGGCCGAGCGGGCGGCCCGTCACCCCCACGAGCCAGCCCCCTCCTCGTTGCTCGCCAGCGTCAAGGCCGGGCAGCCGACGCTGGCCCGTGCGCTCGAATTGCAGCGCAAGGCCTCCACCGTCGGCTTCGACTGGAACGATGCCCGCGCGGTGCTGGCCAAGATCCGCGAGGAGACCGATGAGATCGAGGAGGCGCTCGACGCCGGCCAGAGCGACGAGGTCGCCGCCGAAGTCGGCGATCTGATGTTCGTGCTGGTCAACCTCGCGCGCCATGTCGGCGCCGATCCTGACAGCGCCCTGCGTGGCGCCAACACCAAGTTCGAGCGGCGCTTCGCCTATATCGAGCAGGCGCTCGCCGCACGCGGCGTTGCGGCTGCCGACGCGTCGCTCGACGAGATGGACGCGCTGTGGAACGAGGCCAAACGACAAGAGGCGGCGGAATAATCCGCCGCCTCTCGATTGCTTCCGGACGTCGTCGCGGCTGCGTCAGACGCCGGTCTGGGTGATGAATTTGGTGTTGAGATAGCCTTCCATCGCCTCGGTGCCGCCTTCCGAGCCGTAGCCGGAATCCTTGACGCCGCCGAACGGAACCTCCGGCAGGGCGAGGCCGAAGCTGTTGATCGACACCATGCCGCTTTCGATCGCGGCGCCGATCGCGGTCGCGGTCTTGGTCGAGCTGGTGAAGGCGTAGGATGCCAGGCCGAACGGCAGGCGGTTGGCCTCGCCCGCGACCTCGTCGAAGGTCGAGAACGGTGAGATCAGCGCCAGCGGCCCGAACGGCTCCTCGTTCATCGCCCGCGCGTCGGTCGGCACGTCGGTGACGACGGTCGGCTCGAAGAAGTAACCCTTGTTGCCGATGCGATGGCCGCCGGCCGCGATCTTGGCGCCCTTGCCGGCCGCATCCTGCACCATCTCCTCGATGGCGGTGACGCGGCGCGGATTGGCGAGCGCGCCCATGCGGCTGTCCTTGTCGAGGCCGTTGCCGACCTTGATGCTCTTGGCGCCGGCGACGAACTTCTCGATGAAGTTGTTGTAGACGCCCTTTTGCACCAGGAAACGGGTCGGCGAGATGCAGACCTGGCCCGCGTTGCGGTATTTCGCGGCGCTCAGGATCTTGGCCGCGGCATCGACGTCGGCGTCATCGAACACGATCGCCGGCGCGTGGCCGCCGAGCTCCATGGTGACGCGCTTCATGTGCAGGCCGGCGAGCGCGGCGAGCTGCTTGCCGACATTGGTCGAGCCGGTGAAGGAGATCTTGCGGATCACCGGATGCGGGATCAGGTACTGCGAGATTTCCGACGGAATGCCGTACACGAGATTGACCACGCCGGCCGGAACGCCGGCGTCGACGAAGGCGCGGATCAGTTCGGCCGGCGAAGCCGGGGTTTCTTCCGGCGCCTTGACGATGATCGAGCAGCCGGCAGCCAGCGCCGCCGACAGCTTGCGCACCACCTGGTTGATCGGGAAATTCCAAGGCGTGAACGCTGCGACCGGACCGACCGGCTCCCGCACGGCGAGCTGGTAGACGCCGGGCGCCCGGGCCGGGATGACGCGGCCATAGGTGCGGCGCCCTTCCTCGGCGAACCATTCGATGATGTCGGCGGCGGACAGTGTCTCGGCCTTGGCTTCGGCGAGGGTCTTGCCCTGCTCCCGCACCATCAGCACAGCGATGGTGTCGGCGCGCTCGCGCATCAGGCCGGCGGCCTTGTGCATGATCTTGGCGCGGTCAAACGACGAAACGGCGCGCCACTGCTTGAAGCCGCGATCGGCGGCAGCCAGCGCCTCGTCGAGATCGGTCTTGTCGGCGTGCGCCACAGTGCCAATGGTTTCTTCAGTCGCGGGATCGAGCACGGCAATGGTGTTGCCCGAAGAGCTGCCACGCCATTTACCGTCGATATGCAGCAGAACATTGGGATAGGTCACGGCGCTCTCCTTGGGGTTTGGTGCCGCGCATCAGATAGCCCACGGTGAACCGCGGTCAAGCCTCCGGGCGGCGAAAATTGCTTCCGCCTGACATGCCCGTGGGGCATGTGGACGCTGTCCAGCCGCGATGCGCCGCCGGGCAGATGTCAGTCGGTTCGCACTGCCGCGCCGAACCGCCGGATCACGGTGTCGCGGCGGGTTTCGTCCACCCGCACCGTCATGTCGTAGCGGCCGTCATGGAGCTGCTTGTCCAGCACTTCGGCATTGCGATGCAGCCAGCTCACGCCAGCGCCGTCGGCAGCATCAATCGAGAGTTCGAGCGTGGTCCGCGTGGCGGCCAGCCGGTCCTCGATCGCTCCCAGCAGCGTGTCGATTCCCTCGCCCGTGACCGCGGACACCATCAGGCACGGCCGTGAGGCCGGCCTGCGGGCCGCGACATTGGCGAGATTGGCGCGCTCCTCGTCGCTGAAGCGATCAATCTTGTTCCAGACCTCGATGATGCGCTCGCCGCTGTCCGGATCGATGCCGAGCTGCTCCAGGATGGCGTCGACGTCGCGCTGCTGGGCCTCGGCATCCTCATGGGAAATGTCGCGGACATGCAGGATGACATCGGCTTCCACGACTTCCTCGAGGGTGGCGCGGAAGGCGGCAACCAGCATGGTGGGCAGGTCGGAGATGAAGCCAACCGTGTCCGACAGCATCGCCTTGCCGCCATGGGGCAGATGCAGCGCACGCAGCGTCGGATCGAGGGTCGCGAACAGCATGTCCGCGGCCTGCACGTCGGCGCGCGTCAGGCGGTTGAACAGCGTCGACTTGCCGGCGTTGGTGTAGCCGACCAGGGCTACCACGCGGTACGGCACGCGCCGCCGCCCGGCGCGGTGCAGGCGACGGGTCGCCTGCACCTTCTTCAGTTCGGTTTCTAGGCGCGTGATGCGCTCGCCGATCATGCGGCGGTCGGCTTCGATCTGGGTTTCGCCGGGGCCACCCAGGAAGCCGAAGCCGCCGCGCTGGCGTTCGAGGTGGGTCCAAGAGCGCACCAGGCGGCTGCGCTGGTAGTTGAGATGGGCGAGCTCGACCTGCAGCGCGCCTTCCTTGGTCTTGGCGCGGCGGCCGAAGATCTCGAGGATCAGGCCGGTGCGGTCCAGCACCTTGGCATTCCATTCCTTCTCGAGATTGCGCTGCTGGATCGGCGACAGCGCGCAATCCATCACAACGAGGTCGGCGTGATGCGCCCGGACCAGGCCGACAATCTCCTCGACCTTGCCCTTGCCGAGATAGGTGGCGGGGCGAATCTGACCGATCGGGGCGATAATCGCCTCGACGACCGCCAGGTCGATGGCGCGCGCCAGCCCAGCCGCCTCGTCGAGGCGAGCCTCGACATGACGGCTGTGGCGATCGGTCTGGGCGTCGGGGTCACCCGGCCGCGTCCTCAGATACGGGCCGACGACGATGACCCGTCCAGTGGGGTGGCTGGTGCCCGAAGTCGGGCGATCCGTGATGGCGTCGATGCGTCGTGGTTCCAATCAGAACGATCTCACGCTGGGGTGTCCTCGCCACCTTCGAACAGCTGGATCGGCGCTCCCGGCATGATGGTCGAGATCGCGTGCTTGTAGACAAGCTGCGAGTGGCCATCGCGCCGCAGCAGCAGGCAGAAATTGTCGAACCAGGTGACGATTCCCTGCAGCTTGACGCCATTGACCAGGAAGATGGTCAGCGGTGTTTTGGTCTTGCGGACGTGATTGAGAAAAGTGTCTTGAAGGTTTTGTGCGCGGTCTGCCGCCATTTTCTTGTCTCGCAGGCTTTTGTTTGGTTTTTGTTTACCGGTTTTGCTTGTTGGACCGGCCGCGGCTGTCCCCCTCTGGAGCTCACGACCCGTCGGCTGCTCCCTGAGATCCCCCTCCGGAAACAGCCTGCCTGATTAGAGAACACGCGCCCTGCTTAAGCAAGTCCAGTTCGCGCAAGAGTTGTGCCGAAGCAGCCACATTGTCGAAGAAAACTGCGAAAAACCCTCGAAATATGTCGCGGCAGTTGCGGGCGGTTTGATCTGGGCACGTCAGCGTGTGGCACGACGTCTGTGATCACAGCGATGAATCTTGTCGCTTGAGATATTCAGCAACAAATGGATTCGCCGTCGGCAGAAAGCTTCGCGATCTTCAGCCGACGCCAAGGGCCTTGAGCTTGCGGTGCAGTGCCGATCGCTCCATGCCGACAAATTCCGCGGTCCGCGAGATATTGCCCGAAAACCGGCTGATCTGGGCGATCAGATAGTCACGCTCGAACACTTCGCGCGCTTCGCGCAGCGGCAGCCCCATGATGTGCTCGCCGTTGTTGCTGGTCGGCATGGTCGGCACCATCGACCCGACATCCTGCGGCAGCATGTCAGCGGAGATCACTGCGTCGGGGTCGCCGCCGGCCAAGATCATCACCCGTTCGACGTTGTTGCGAAGCTGCCGCACGTTGCCGGGCCAGACATGGGATTGCAGCACGGCCATCGCGTCCTCGCCGATCTTGCGTTTCGGCAGGCCGGTCGTGGTCGAGATATGGTCCATGAAATACGTGATCAGCTCGGGAATGTCCTCGCGACGCTCCGACAGCGGTGGGACACGGATCGGCACGACCGACAGGCGATGATAGAGATCTTCACGGAAGCGCCCCTCGGCAATCTCGCTCTCGAGGTTGCGCGCGGTCGACGACACGATGCGGACGTCGACATTGACCCTGGCGGTGCCGCCGACGCGCTGGAAGGTCTGGTCGACCAGCACGCGCAGGATCTTGTTCTGCGTCTCGCGCGGCATGTCGGCGACTTCGTCGATGAACAGCGTGCCACCGTGGGCTTCCTCGAGGGCGCCCGTCTTGCGGCCACCCTCCTCCGGATTCTCCACGCCGAACAGCTCGATCTCCATGCGCTCGGGGGTGATGGCGGCGGCGTTGATCACCACGAACGGCCCTTCCGCCCGGCTCGACATGGCGTGCAGCGTCCGCGCCGTCAGTTCCTTGCCGCTGCCCGAGGGGCCGACGATCATGATGCGGCTGTTGGCCTTTGCCGCGCGCTCGGTGGTCTGGCGCAGCTGGTTCATGCATGGCGAGTGCCCGACCAGCGTGCTCGATACCGGCGCCATCTGCTTCAGTTCGCGGACCTCGCGCTTGAGGCGCGAATTTTCGAGCGCCCGCGTCGCCACCAGCACCAGGCGATCGGCCTTGAACGGCTTTTCGATGAAGTCATAGGCGCCGCGCTTGATCGCCGCGACCGCGGTCTCGATGTTGCCGTGGCCGGAGATCATCACCACAGGCATCTCGGTATGGTCGCGCTTGATCTGTTCGAGGAGTTGCAGGCCATCGAGCTTGCTGCCCTGCAGCCAGATGTCGAGAAACACCATGCTCGGCCGGCGGTTGGAGATTTCCGACAGCGCCTGGTCGCTGTCGCGTGCGGTGCGCGTCTTGAAGCCCTCGTCCTCCAGGATGCCCGCGACCAGATCGCGAATATCGGCTTCGTCGTCGACGATCAGAATCTCGTTAGCCATGAGTCACGCCTGCCTGTTTCGGAGCCGTTTCGGCTTTTGTTTCCGTTGTCGCGGTACCAACAGCATGTCCCGAAGCCGCAAACCGCAGTCGCATCCAGGCGCCACGCGCGCCGGGACGTATGTTCGACGCATCATTGAGCTCGATGCGTCCGCCGTGGTCTTCCAGCACGCGCCCGACGATGGCAAGACCAAGTCCAGTACCCTTCTCGCGGGTGGTCACATAGGGCTCGAGCAGCCGCGAGCGGCTTTCCTTCGGCAGCCCGATGCCGTTGTCGATGACATCGATGACGATATCGTCGCCATCGCGGCCGGCGACGACATCGATCCGGCCGCGATCGAGCTCGTCCGGCGGCACTGCGCCGATTGCTTCCGCCGCGTTCTTGATGATGTTCTGCAGCGCCTGGGAGATCAGCCGGCGATCGAAGCGCGCCTGCATCGGGTCTTCCTTGATCTCCGCCGCGATCTCGATATCCGGATGCCCGACCCGCATCAGGAACACGACCTGCCGCACCGTGTCGGCGACATCCTCCAGCTCTATCACCGGCTTCGGCATTCGGGCGAAGCGCGAGAATTCGTCGACCATGCGGCGAATGTCGTCGACCTGGCGCACGATGGTGTCGGTGCACTGCTCGAAGATCGGCTTGTCCTCGACGATCACCTTGCCGAACTTGCGGCGGATGCGCTCGGCGGACAACTGGATCGGGGTCAGCGGATTCTTGATCTCATGGGCGATACGGCGGGCGACATCGCCCCAGGCCGAGGTGCGCTGGGCTGTCACCAGCTCGGTGATGTCGTCGAGAGTGATGATGTAGCTGTCACGCGCCGGGTTGTTCTGTTCGGCGCTGATGCGCACCGACAGGTTGCGTTCGAGATTGTCGCGGCTGACCGTGACCTGGCCCTGCACCAGCCGCTGAGTGCCTTCGCGGACATTGGCCATCATCTCGTTCAGCTCGGGAAGCACCTCGGCGAGCGGATGGCCGAGCGTCTCGGATTCCGAATGGCCGATCAGCTTTTCCGCGGAACGGTTCAGCACGCCGACATTGCCGGAGGCGTCGACACCGATGATGCCGGCGCTCGCCGACGACAGCACGGCCTCGATGAAGCGCCGGCGGCTGTCGATCAGGTCGCTGGCGCTCACCAGTTCGTCACGCTGGGTGCGCAGTTCCTGCGTCATCTTGTTGAAGGTCTCACCGAGATGGGCGAGGTCGCCCTCGGATTTGACCACCGGCACCTGGACATGCAGGTCACCGGTCGAGACCATGTTGGCGGCGCTCATCAGTCGCCGGATCGGGGCCACCAGCCAGTTGGCGAAGTTGAGGCCGATCAGCACCGCCGACATCAGCACGGTCAGCGCGATGACGGTGAACATCAGCGCGAACGCGACCTGAATGCCGAGCCGGCGGGTTTCCAGCGCGGCATAGAGCGCAGCCCCTTCCTGGGTCTCATGCACCAGCGTGACCACGCGCGGATCGAGCAGCCGCGCCACATACAGGAAGGTGTCGCTGAAGGCGCGCAGCCGGATGACGGCCGCGACGTAATTTCCCTCCGTGATGACGGCGATTTCCGGTTGCTCCTCCCCGACATTGCTGAGGAAGTCCGCTCGCGGCGCCATGAAATTCTGCAGGATTCCGGTCTGGGCGCTTTCCAGGACGTGCCCTTCCTTGTCGATCAGCATCGCGCCGGGAAGGTTGCGGGTCGTTGCGTCCGATGTCAGCAGGTTGCGGAAGGACACGCGATCCTGGTCGTACAGCGGCCGGGCCCGGGCAAGGTCATTGGCCATCCCCATGACGTCGCCGCCGATCAGCTGGGCATGCTCGTTCAGGTAGGCCTTGGCCACGATCAGCGAGTTTTCGATCACCCCCCGCGTCCGAACCGAGAACAGGCGGTCGAGGCCGCGATCGATGGTGACGTTGGCGACGATCGACACCAGAACTGCCGGCAACACCGCGATGAACGAGAACAGCGCCACGATCTGGACATGCAGGCGGGCTGCCGCGCGGCCGCGCCGACGGGCCTGGACCACCTTCCAGATCTCGCGGACGATGATCGCCACCAGCATCAGGATGGTGCCGGTGTTGATCGCCAGGAACGTGGTGACGACCTTGTCCGTCGCCCGGATCGGCGTCAGCTCGGTCAGCACCACGAAGGTGAGGAAAGCCGACAGCAACGACACGCCGACGGCGAACGGCACGACCCACCGCTGCAGCGGCCAGGCGCGCGGTTCTGCAAACGACGGGTCAAACGTCTGGGCCGGCGTTTCTGCGCTGGTCATTCCGAAGATACGATTTGCCAAGGTCAGCTAACAGATGGTGGAAGGACATCCACCACCCCTCTGGGCGGATACGGGCCGCACTTAACTGATGCAACTATACAACATTGTTGCTCAATTGCGACATTTCCGCGGCGTCTCATCCCCCGAAAACCGGCGAGATGTGCCTTGCGGCTCGTCCTGCGGGCGCCAAACCTGTGCAAAAGGAGCTGTCGGTCAGCCTCCGGTCCGGAACACCTGAATGTCGAGATCCCGAATCTTCTTCCGCAGGGTGTTGCGGTTCAAACCGAGCAGGTCGGCGGCCCGGATCTGGTTGCCGCGGGTGACGGCCAGGGCCGCCGTCAGCAGCGGCACCTCGATCTCCCGCAGGATGCGGTGGTAGAGGCCCGGCGGCGGCATGCCGTTCGGGAAGCCGGCGAAATGTGACGCCAGGTACATCTCGACGGCCCCGCCGAGGTTGTCGACGCTTTGCGGCGCCCCATTGCCCGAAGTCACCGCCGGTGGCGCCAGTTCGCCCTCGATGACCGAGGCCGTGATGACGTCCTGGGGATAGAGCGCGGCCAGCCGGCGCGCCAGGTTCTCCAGCTCGCGGACGTTGCCGGGCCAGCGGTGCTGCTTCATCCGCTCCAGCGCCTGGGCATCGAGCTTCTTGGACGGCAGGCCGTCCTTCTCGGCGAGCGCGAAGAAATGGCGCACCAGATCCGGCAGGTCCTCGATGCGCTCGCGCAGCGGCGGCAGCCGCAACGGCACGACGTTGAGACGGAAGAACAGATCCTCGCGGAACAGGCCCTGCTGGATCAGGATGCGCAGGTCCTTGTTGCTGGCGGCGACGATGCGCACGTCGGTCTTGATCGGTGTGCGGCCGCCGACCGTGGTGTATTCGCCCTGCTGCAGCACGCGCAGCAGGCGGGTCTGCGCCTCCATCGGCATGTCGCCGATCTCGTCGAGAAACAAGGTGCCCCCCTCGGCCTGCTCGAAGCGACCGGTGGCACGGCTGTTGGCGCCGGTGAAAGCGCCGCGCTCATGGCCGAACAGTTCGGATTCGATGAGGTCGCGCGGGATCGCCGCCATGTTGACCGCGACGAACGGACCGTTGCGGCGTTTGCCGTAGTCGTGCAGCGCGCGCGCCACCAGCTCCTTGCCGGTGCCGGATTCGCCGGAGATCATCACCGTCAGGTCGGTCTGCATCAGCCGCGCCAGGACGCGGTAGATTTCCTGCATGGCCGGCGAGCGCCCGACCAGCGGGATCGAGTCGAATTCGTTGTCTTCGGGATGGTGAGCCGCCCGCTCCTTCGGTTCGGCGAGCGCGCGGCCGACGATGGCGATCAATTCCTTCAGGTCGAACGGTTTCGGCAGGTATTCATAAGCACCGCGCTCCGACGCGCGGATCGCTGTCATGAAGGTGTTCTGCGCGCTCATCACGATGACCGGCAGATTGGGCCGGATCTTCTTGATCCGCGGCAGCAGGTCGAACGCGTTCTCGTCGGGCATCACGACGTCGGTGATGACGAGGTCGCCCTCGCCCTGGCTGACCCAGCGCCACAGCGTGGCAGCATTGCCCGTCAGCCGCACCTCGTATCCGGCGCGGGACAGCGCCTGATTTAATACCGTGCGGATCGCGGTATCGTCGTCGGCGACCAGTATGCTACCTGCGGGCATTTTCGAAAGTCCTCATCTTGTGCGATGTGAGGCGGACGCCGACGGTCCCGGTCCGTCGCCGCCGGTGCTGGAATCGTTCTTGGCTTCGTTGAACATCGGCAGCAGCACGCGGAAGGTGGTCTTCCGCGGCACCGATTCACATTCGATGATGCCGCCATGATCGCCGACGATCTTCGCCACCAATGCAAGACCGAGGCCACTGCCGGTCGGCTTGGTGGTGACGAAGGGATCGAACAGGTTGGGCATCAGGTCGTCGGGCACCCCCGGCCCGTTGTCCTTGACGCAGAATTCGAGCGGCAATGACACGCGTGACTTCTTGCCGGGAATCGACAGCCGCACCCCCGGGCGGAACGCGGTGGTGAGCTGGATCTCGGCGTCGCTGCCCATGTCCATCACCGCTTCGGCGGCGTTTTTCACCAGATTGAGAAACACCTGGATCAACTGGTCCTGGTTGGCGAGCACCGGCGGCAACGACGGGTCGTAGTCCTCGACGAAGCGGATGTCGCGCGCAAAACCCGACTGCGCCAGCCGTTTGACGTGGTCGAGCACCGAATGGATGTTGACGGGGCCGCGCGTCACTGGCCGCTCGTCGCCGAACACCTCCATGCGGTCGACCAGGGTGACGATGCGGTCGGCCTCGTCGCAGATCAGGCGGGTCAGCGTGCGGTCTTCGGGCGACGCGGCCTGCTCCAGTAGCTGCGCGGCGCCGCGAATGCCCGACAGCGGGTTCTTGATCTCGTGTGCCAGCATCGCGGCCAGCGCGATCACCGAGCGCGCGGCACTGCGATGGGTGAGCTGGCGATCCATCTTGTCGGCGATGCTGCGCTCCTGCAGCATCACCACGATGTGGCCCGGCTTCTCGTTGAGCGGCGCGACATGCAGGTCGACCTGACGGACGCCGCCCATGCGCGGTGTTCCCAGATCGACCTTGTACTCGTTGACTGGCGAATTGCCCTGCCGCACCTGGTCGATCAGCGCCAGCAACGGGCTGCCGAACGGCACGAGGTCCTTGAGCGACTGGCGCTGCAGCAGCTGGATCGAGGTTTCGAAGAACGCCTCGGCGGCCATGTTGGCGTCGACGATCTTGCCGTCCGGTGCGATCAGCATCACCGGGTTCGGCAAGGCGTTGAGGATCGCCTCGCTCTCGGGCCGCAGTGGGGGGCGATGCTCGGCGGCCATGGTCATGCGGCGGACCTCCAGGCGAAATCATCGAAGGCCGCGCGCAGCGAGCGCTGCACCGCAGCCGGCTCTTCAGCGGTCAGAATCTCGCCGCGCCAGCGCTTCAGGCTCTCGACCGGCGCGGCGCTGCTCTCGGCGGCGGCATCGAGCGCCCAGCCGAGATGCTTGCGCGCATGGCGCAGCCCGACCCGCA
This sequence comes from Bradyrhizobium sp. 2TAF24, assembly GCF_052115025.1. Classification (NCBI taxonomy): domain Bacteria; kingdom Pseudomonadati; phylum Pseudomonadota; class Alphaproteobacteria; order Hyphomicrobiales; family Nitrobacteraceae; genus Bradyrhizobium; species Bradyrhizobium sp. 2TAF24. The sequence goes on from NZ_JBFRFW010000014.1 coordinate 119,162, forward strand.
CGCCATAATGCGCGAGCACCTCATCATAGAGCCGGCTGATATAGCCGAGCTGGATCGCAAGCTCGGGCGCCTGTTCGGTGACGCCCGACTGGATGCGGCGACCGATCTGCCCTGGCAGCCAAGGCTGTCCCTGCGCTCCCCGCCCTATCATCACGGCGTCGGCCCCAGAGAGCTCGAGCGCGGTGATGGCCTGGTCGAATGAGGTGATGTCACCGTTGACCACGAGCGGCAGGTCCGTCGCCTCACGCACGGCGCGCACCGCGCGCCAGTCGGCCTGGCCCTTGTAGAACTGGCAGCGGGTGCGGCCATGCACCGTGATCATCCGCACGCCGGCATCTGCTGCGCGTCGCGCCAGCTCGGGCGCGTTGAGCGAGCGCTCGTCCCAGCCGAGCCGCATCTTGAGGGTGACGGGCACTTCGACGGCGTCGACGGTCGCCTCGATCAGGGTCAGGGCGTGATCGAGATCGCGCATCAAGGCTGAACCCGACTGCCCGCCGGTGACATGCCGCGCCGGACAACCCATGTTGATATCGATGACGTCGGCGCCGGCCGCAGCGGCGATCTTGGCGCCCTCCGCCATCCAGCGCCCCTCACAGCCTGCAAGCTGCACCACATGCGGGCCGATTCCGGCGGCCTCACAGCGCAGCTGCGAGCGCGGCAGCCCCTGCGCCAGGTCTTCACTGGCGGTCATTTCCGATACGACAAGACCGACACCGAGCTCCGCCACCAGGCGGCGGAATGGTGCATCGGTAATTCCGGACATGGGTGCCAGCAGAACGCGATTGGCGATCGCGATGTCGCCGATCGCGAGCGGCGCCGGCTCGGAGGGGGCAAGACCCTGAAGCGATGGCTCTGACAAAGCTCTTCTCGTTTCACCACTGGCCGCGACATTGCGGCTGTCGTATCGCGCAATTTCTGGGCATTGATACAACTTGCCTATAGTTTAGCCAAAACGGATCGGTATGCAAGTGCAGCGCAACAAAATGCACCGAATTCGCGCAGCTTGCCGCAGCTGCCTATTGTCGCTGCAGGGCGATGTCGGAATCCGTCGATAAATCATAGAGTTTGGTCGGCGCCTCGGGGGCTGCCCAAGGTCCATTCGGCCTGCCGTCGCGCAGGGGCCGGTATACCAAAGGAGGAATCGTGCTGTTTTCCTCGCCGGCATGCTATGGGCAGGTCCGAAATTGGCCGACACGCTGCCTCCCTCTCCCATAACACGCTTCAAAGACAGATATTTCATGACGAATCGACCGAAAGCCGCCGCCATCATCGTCGCCGCGGGGCGCGGCCTGCGTGCCGGCCCTGGCGGGCCGAAGCAATTTCGCTCCATTGCCGGCCGCACCGTGGTGGCCCGGGCGATGGCGCCATTCTGTGCTCATTCCGGCATCATCGCGGTCCAGCCGGTGCGCCATGCCGACGATGCCGCGATTTTCGACGAAGCGATCCAGGGACTGACCTGTCGTCCGGCCGTCGCCGGCGGCGCTACGCGCCAGGCCTCGGTCCGCGCCGGTCTCGAGGCGCTCGCGGCCGACGCGCCGGACATCGTGCTGATCCATGACGCCGCCCGCGCCTTCGTCACCGAGGCGGTGATCACGCGCGCGATCGCTGCGGCGGGCCAGACCGGTGCAGCGATTCCGGTGGTGGCCGTGACCGACACCATCAAGCAGGTCGACGCCGCGGGCGCGGTCGCCGCGACGCCGGACCGCGCGACGCTGCGCATCGCGCAGACGCCGCAGGCGTTTCGTTTCGACGTGATTCTCGAGGCGCATCGTCGTGCCGCGCGCGAGGGCCGTGACGATTTCACCGACGATGCCGCGCTCGCCGAGTGGGCGGGATTGACGGTTGCGACCTTTGAAGGCGATGTTGCGAACATGAAGCTGACCACTCCCGAAGACTTCGCCCGCGAGGAGGCCCGCCTCGGTGCCGCGCTCGGCGATATCCGTGTCGGCACCGGCTACGACGTGCATGCTTTCGGCGATGGCGATCACCTGATGCTGTGTGGCGTGCGCGTGCCCTACAGCCGCGGCTTCCTGGCGCATTCCGACGGCGACGTCGGCCTGCATGCCATCGTCGACGCCATTCTCGGCGCGCTCGCCGACGGGGATATCGGCTCGCACTTCCCGCCGAGCGATCCGCAGTGGAAGGGCGCCGCGTCCGACAAGTTCCTGGCCTACGCCATGGAGCGGGTCGCCGCCCGCGGCGGCCGTGTCGCGCATCTTGAAGTCACCATGATCTGCGAGACGCCGAAGATCGGTCCGCTGCGCGACGCCATGCGCGCACGTATCGCAGAGATCACCGGGCTGCCGGTGACGCGGGTCGCGGTCAAGGCCACCACCAGCGAGAAGCTCGGCTTCACCGGTCGCCAGGAAGGCATTGCCGCCACGGCGAGTGCGACCGTGCGCCTGCCCTGGACCGACTGAGGACGGATGACCGCATGGAGCCGGAGCGCCTGACATGACCAGCCGCGATCCTCGCGCCCTCGCCCGCTCCCTGCTCGACCTGTGCCGGATGCGCAAGCTGACGATCGCGACCGCCGAATCCTGCACCGGTGGCCTCGTCGCCGGCGCGCTGACCGAGATTCCCGGCTCCTCTGACGTGATCGACCGCGGCTTCGTGACCTATTCCAACGAGGCCAAGCGCGAAATGCTCGGCGTGTCGGCGTCGACGCTGGAGACCTTCGGCGCGGTCAGCAAGGAGACCGCGATTTCGATGGCGGTGGGTGCGCTGGAGACGGCGGACGTCGACCTCGCGGTGTCGATCACCGGCATCGCCGGCCCTGGCGGCGCGACGCCGGGCAAGCCGGTTGGCCTCGTGCATTTTGCGGTCGCCGCACGTGACGGCCGCATCGTGTCGCGCGAGAAGCGTTTCGGCGCCGTCGGGCGCAGCGTCGTGCGCCAGTCGTCGGTGATCGAGGCGTTGAAGCTGCTGGCCGAACTGGCGCGCGGTCCGTCGAGCACGGTCAAGCGCCCGCGCGCTGCCGCCCATAGATCACGTCGGCACGCTTCTCGAAAGCCGCGGCAAAGCGCTGGAACGCGGCGTCGAACATCGCGCCCATGAGCATGGCGAGCATCCGGCTCTTGAATTCGTAGGCGATGAAAAAGCTGACATTGCAGGTCGTGTCGCCCGTCGGCTCGAAGGTCCAGCGGTTCTCCAGATGGCTGAACGGGCCCTGCAGATACTCGACCAGGATCTTGCGGTTGGCACGCTCCAGCGTCACGCGGCTGGTGAATCGCTCGCGTACCAGCTTGAACGACACGGTCATGTCGGCCACCACGACCTCGCTGCCATCCGGCCTGGCCGTGCGGCTGCGCACCTTCAGCGCCTCGCACAGCGGCACGAATTCCGGATAGCGCTCGACGTCGGCCACCAGATCGAACATCTGCTCGGCGTTGTGCTGGACGCGGCGTCGGCTGGAGAATTTCGGCACGGTCAGGCTCCGATCGTCACGGCAGCGGGCGACCGGCCGGCGAGATAATGGTTTGCCTCGCCACGACTGGCGAAACGCACGAAGGTCTGGTCAGGCCGCAGCCCCTCGAAGAATGCGAGCAGTTTTGGGCGCTGCTGCGCGCGATACGTCCAGACATAGCGGAAGAATGCGAGGTCGATCCGTTCCGGGCAGCCCTCGGCCATTTCCGGCCGCACCTGCCCGTGGCTGCGGATGATCCGCGACAGGATGCCGGCCACGCAGACCCATCGCGGCAGATCGAACCAGAAGATCGTATCCGCCAGCGTCCGCCGCAACTGGCCTGCCCCGTGGTTCAAATAGTTGCCGTCCATGATCCACGCCGGCTGCTGCGCCGCTTCGATCATCTGCTGCGTGAAGCCTGCCGTTTCGGATGGCTGCCAGCCGGGCCGCCAGTACAGCGCATCGATCGAAACCATCGGCAGGCCGGTGGCCTGCGACAGCTGTCTGGCAAATGTCGATTTTCCGGATCCCGAGGATCCCAGCACCAGCACCCGTCGCATGATGTGTGGTCCGAAGCAGCCCCTATCGTGCCGTGCGCGCCTCGCGTGCGGCCTTCAGCCGGGCGAAATCTTCGCCGGCATGGTGCGACGAGCGGGTCAACGGGCTCGCCGAGACCATCAGGAAGCCCTTGGTATAGGCCACCTTCTCGTAGCCGGCGAATTCATCCGGGGTGACGTAACGCATCACCGCATGATGTTTGCGGGTGGGCTGCAGGTATTGGCCAATGGTGAGGAAGTCGACATCGGCCGAGCGCAGGTCATCCATCACCTGCAGCACCTCGTGGCGCTCCTCGCCGAGCCCCACCATGATGCCGGACTTGGTGAAGATGGCCGGATCGAGTTCCTTCACCCGCTGCAGCAGCCGGATGGAATGGAAATAGCGCGCGCCCGGGCGCACCGTGAGGTAGCCCGACGGAACGGTTTCGAGATTGTGGTTGAACACGTCGGGCCTCGCGGCCACGACCACCTCGAGCGCCCCCTCCTTGCGAAGGAAGTCCGGGGTCAGGATCTCGATGGTCGTGGTCGGACACTGCGCGCGGATGGCGCGAATGGTGCGGGCGAAATGCTCGGCGCCGCCATCGGCGAGATCGTCGCGGTCGACCGAGGTGATGACCACGTGGGCTAGGCCGAGCTTGCGCACCGCTTCCGCGACATGGTCCGGTTCCTGCGGATCGAGGCCGTCCGGCATACCGGTCTTGACGTTGCAGAACGCACAGGCGCGCGTGCAGGTGTCGCCCATGATCATGAAGGTGGCGTGCTTCTTGTCCCAGCACTCGCCGATGTTCGGGCAGCCGGCCTCCTCGCACACCGTCACCAGGCCATTTTCCCTGACGATCTTGCGGGTGTCGGCATAGCCACGCGTGTTCGGCGCGCGGACCCGGATCCAGTCCGGTTTCGGCGGGGACACTGCATCAGGCCGGTGAGCCTTTTCCGGGTGGCGCGGGCGAACCTGCGTATCGGAAACCGTATCGATCAGAACAACCATGGAAGACCTGTCTTGGCGAGGGCTTTACCTAGGCCCTGCGACGACCTGCTGCAACCAGCCCGCGGCATGCTATCCTGCAACCCACCCTAGCATACCCTCTCCGTGGCCCCCAATCCTGCCAATCCCCTGAAATGTCTCGAATCTCCACCAGTCCCGCGCTGGGACGCCCGCTCAGGCGCGCTTTCTTCAACCGCAGCGTCCACGAGGTCGCGCCCGAGTTGATCGGCGCCACCCTCCTGGTCGGCGGGGTCGGTGGAACCATTGTCGAGGTCGAGGCCTATCATCACACCGAGCCGGCTGCACATTCCTACAACGGCCCGACCCCGCGGAATGCGGTGATGTTCGGCCCGCCCGGCTTTGCTTACGTCTACCGGTCCTACGGCATCCACTGGTGCGTAAACTTCGTTTGCGAAGCAGCGGGTTCCGCGAGTGCGGTGCTGATCCGCGCTCTGGAGCCGACCCACGGGCTCGCCGCCATGCGCCGTCGCCGTGGCCTCCCGGATGAGCGTGCTCTGTGTTCCGGTCCCGGCAAACTGTGCGAGGCGTTGGCGATTTCCGACCGCCATAACGGGCTGCCGCTCGACCAGCCGCCGATCGCGCTGCACGCCCGTACGATGAACCCGGAGATCGTCGCCGGCGTCCGCATCGGGATCACCAAGGCAGCTGAGCTCCCCTGGCGTTACGGCTTGAAGGGTTCGCGCTACCTTAGCAAGCCGTTCAAGCCCGTCTGACGCAGGTCTCTGGGCGCGACATGGCACGCCGCTTCGAGGTGGTTTGAGCCATGCACCACCACGCCGCTCAGCCGGTCGTCGCGGCAACGGACGATATTAAGCGTTGGCATGAACTTACTGCACCATACGTATAAACCACTCTAAGGATGCAGTGTTTTTTTCCTTTCGTGCCACAGCAGCAGCCCGCTTCTCTCTCTCTTCTTCAACGATCTCCTCACGAGCATTGGCTACAAACTTTTCGTTGGATAGCTTCGCATCGACGCGCTTGATGTCGGCATCTGCCTTTGCAATTTCCTTCTCGAGGCGAGCTTTTTCTGCTGCAGGGTCAACTACCCCCTTCAAAGGAAGGGCGGCCACGTCATCGCGAACAACAAGTTGTATCGCCCCATCAGGTGCAAGTTTGTCAAAATCGATTGTCCCTAAGCGGGCCATTCGCTTAATCACGTCACTCCAGCGCTCCGCGCGCTCGCGAGCCTGGGGTTGGCAACGGATCATTGTCAACGGCATCAAAGTCGCCGGCGCGATGTTCATCTCCGCACGCACCGAGCGGATCGCGGTCACGAGATCGACCACCCAGCCGATCTCGGCCTCGGCAGCATCGTCGCGCAGGCGGTCCATCGAATCGCCCGTCGAGACCAGCGCGGGGGTGCCGGCATCCGGGAAGCCACTGAGATCCGCTCCGATCACCGCGGGTTCGTTGCGGGTCAACGGCCAGGCCGTCAGCGCCAGCAGGACATCGCGCGGGGCGGTCACCGCCCACAGCTCTTCGGTGATGAAGGGCATGAATGGGTGCAGCAGCTTGAGAATCTCGTCGCGGGCCCAGGCGACCATCGCCCGCGTCTCGTCCTTGGCCGCACCGTCAGGGCCGGTCAACACCGGCTTGGCAAGCTCGAGATACCAGTCACAGAACACGTTCCAGACGAAGCGATAGATCGCGCCGGCGGCGTCGTTGAAGCGATAGGCCTCGATCGCCGCGGTGACCTCGCGCGCGGCGGCGGCGGTCTCGTGGGCAATCCAGCGGTTGAGCGTCTCCTGGGCCTGCGCCGGATCAAATCCCGGCGGCAGCGCGCAGCCGTTCATCTCGGCGAAGCGCGACGCGTTCCACAGCTTGGTCGCGAAATTGCGATAGCCCTCGACACGCTGGGTGGCGAGCTTGATGTCGCGGCCCTGCGCCGCCATCGCCGCCAGCGTGAAGCGCAGCGCATCGGCGCCGAATTGATCGATCAGGTTGAGCGGATCGATGACGTTGCCCTTCGACTTCGACATCTTGGCGCCCTTCTCGTCGCGGACGAGGGCGTGGATGTAAACCGTCGGGAACGGCACGTCCTTCATGAAGTGCAGGCCCATCATCATCATCCGGGCGACCCAGAAGAAGATGATGTCGAAACCGGTGACCAGCACGTTGGTCGGGTAGTAGCGCCTGACGTCGGTGTCGTCGTCGGGCCAGCCGAGCGTCGAGAACGGCCACAGCGCCGAGGAGAACCAGGTGTCGAGCACGTCTTCGTCGCGGGTGATGAAGCCTTCGCGCTTCGCCGGATCGAGTGCCATGTCATGGCCCTGCTCCGGCGTGATCACCTCCTGCTCGGCATAGTAGCCGAGCGCCTTGCCGACGGCCTCTTCTTCGGTTTCGGCCACGAACACCTTGCCGTCCGGGCCGTACCAGGCCGGGATCTGGTGTCCCCACCACAGCTGGCGCGAGATGCACCAGGGCTGGATGTTCTCCATCCAGTCGAAATAGGTCTTTTCCCAGTTCTTCGGCACAAAGGCGGTGGCGCCGTCGCGCACCGCGGCGATCGCCGGCTGCGCCAGCGTCTTGGCGTCGACGTACCACTGGTCGGTCAGGAACGGCTCGATCACCACGCCCGAGCGGTCGCCGTGCGGCACCATGTGGGTGTTGGGCTCGATCCGTTCCAGGAAACCGAAATCTTCGAGGCGTGCGACGATGAGCTTGCGTGCGGCAAAGCGCTCGGTGCCATGCAGCTCGGCGGCGAAATCAGCCGCGCCCTCCGGCAGCCCGCGCAGGTAATCCTCATTGTCGGTCAGCGCCAGCGCGGCTTCCTGATCGAGTACGCTGATCTGCGGCAGGTTGTGCCGCTTGCCGACCTCGAAGTCGTTGAAGTCGTGCGCCGGCGTCACCTTGACCGCGCCGCTGCCCTTCTCCGGATCGGAGTAGGTGTCGGCGACGATCGGGATCCGCCGGCCGACCAGCGGCAGGATGACATGCTTGCCGATCAGGTGACGGTAACGCTCGTCGTCGGGATGCACGGCGACGGCCGTATCGCCGAGCATGGTCTCGGGGCGCGTGGTCGCGACCACGATGAAGGTCGAGGCGTCTTCAGGATTGAAGGCGTGGCCCTCCAGCGGATAGCGCAGGTACCACAGGTGGCCCTTGATCTCGACCTGCTGCACCTCGAGGTCGGAGATCGCCGTCAGCAGCTTGGGGTCCCAGTTGACCAGCCGCTTGTCCTTGTAGATCAGGCCCTGATTGTAGAGTTCGACGAACACCTTGACGACGGCGCGCGACAGCCCCTCGTCCATGGTGAAGCGCTCGCGCGACCAGTCGCAGGAGGCGCCGAGGCGCTTGAGCTGATTGATGATGGTGCCGCCGGATTCGGCCTTCCACTGCCACACCCGCTCAAGAAACTTCTGCCGGCCCATGGCGCGGCGCCCGGGCTCCTGCCGCTCCATCAGCTGCCGCTCGACCACCATCTGGGTGGCGATGCCGGCATGGTCGGTGCCCGGCTGCCACAGCACATCGCGGCCGCGCATGCGCTCGAAGCGGCACAGCACGTCCTGCAGCGTGTTGTTGAGCGCATGGCCCATGTGGAGCGAGCCGGTGACGTTCGGCGGCGGGATGACGATGGTAAAGGGATCGGCGTCCTGACGGTCAGCGCGGCCGGCCTTGAACGCGCCCTCCTCGTCCCAGGCCTTGGCAATGCGGCTTTCGATGTCGGCAGGCTGGTAGGTTTTCTCGATCATGGCCATACAATCACGGTGTGTGGATCGTGGCCGGCGCTCCGCCTGGCCATCGGATCGTTTCGGCTTCGCCTGCGAAAGGCTATGCCAAACAAAATGTTAGGAGGCTCCGCTGCGGCGGAGCCATGGTCTTGCGTGCACTAGAAACCCGCCCGTGGAGGGGAAGTCAACGCCGCAGATCGCCTGGGGGATGGCAAAATCGCGGCGCGAAGGCTGTCCGGCCGGTCAACGGCCGCGCGAGACCCGCTCGATCTCGGCCTTGACGATCCGTTCGACCAGGCTCGGGAGGTTGTCGTCGAGCCAGGATTTCAGCAGCGGCCGCAGCATCTCCTTGACGAGATCCTCGAGGGTGCGGGCGTTGTTGCTGAGCACGGTGTTGGCGAGTGCGTTGAAGGCCGACTCCACCGACGCCATGGTGTTGGGCGACATCAGGCGCGGTGCCGGCTCGCTCGCGGTGAACGACGGCGGGGCCGGCGGCGGCGTCTGATACTCGCGCACGACCGGTCGCGGCTCGCTGAACTCGATGTCGTCCGGCGGCTCGACCTTCTGGAACGACGCAGCTGGCGGCACCGGAGGCGGTGTCGGATCCGGCAGTGCCATCTGCTCGGTCAGCTCGAACACATCGTTCGCAGGTTCCGCGGTGCGAATCTCGTCCTGCGAGGTCTCGGCATCGAGACCGGCAAGCATCGCATCGATCTCTTCCTGGCTGTTCTTGGCTGCGGGCGCCGGTGCCGCAGGTTTGGGAGGCGGCGGCGTCTCGACGACTGCCGGACGCGGCGGTGGCGCTTTCGGAGCGGCAGCGCGCGGCGGCTCGGCCCTCGGCTCGGGTGCGGCTGTGCCGGCCGGCTTCGACTCGTCGTCAGCGATGATACGCCTGATCGACGCCAGAATTTCCTCCATCGAGGGCTCTTGCGCCTTTGCCGGTTGCGTCATCGCCGACCCCACATCACCACGCCCTAGCTGGCGTTCACTCCGGCGGAACAACTATCTATCGCGACGGCCGCACGCCTATTCCGGCTCGAATCGCTTCGTATCCCTCCAAAAAGGTATGTCAGGCCAACAAGTGATTGCAAGCAAAGGGCCGCTGTCGCGGCCCTTTCATCACAAGCGGAAGGTGGGACTGTTGTCCGCCTCAGCGGCCGTCGGGCGTACGCACGCCGATCCAGCTGTCGCGCACCTGCTGATAATGCACGCTCGGATCATAGACCGTGGTGTTGAGCTTGAGCACCTGTGGCGCCAAGCGACCGATTGCGCTCAGCACGCTGTAGGAGGCAACGACACGGTCGTGCTGGGCGGTCACCAGCGAGTTCCGTGCATTGACCAGAGCCTGCTGCGCGTTGAGCACGTCGAGCGTGGTGCGCTGGCCGACGCGGGCTTCCTCGCGCACGCCGTTGAGCGCCGTCTCCGATGCGGTCACCTGCGCCTGCGCCGACACCACCTGCGACTTGGTCGCCTGCAGCTGGCCCCACGCCTGGGCGATGGTGGCGCGCGCCTGGTTGCGCACCTGATCGAGGTTGAGGCGCTGCTGCGCCAGCGTTTCCTTGGACTGACGGATCAGCGAATATTCCGAGCCGCCCTGATAGACCGGCACGGTCAGCTGGCCGGTGACGCTGGCGCTGAACGCATGCGGCTGCACCAGAGTCGATTCGTAGGCCTGCTGCACTGCGCCCTGGACCGTCAGTGTCGGGAACAGCGCGCCTTCGGCGACCTTGACGTTCAGGAAGCTGACGTCGATGCCATACATCGCCGCCGTGACGTTCGGGTTTTCAATCAGGCCCATCTCGAACGCCTGCACCAGAGAGGACGGCAGAAAACGGTCGACCGGGCTTGCAGCCGCGAGGTTCACCGGATCGTTGCCGATGATCTGGCGGAAGTTGGCGCGGGTCGTCACCAGCGTCGCCTCGGCGGCAAGCTGGGCCGTGCGGCCGGCCGCGAGCTGGGCTTCGGACTGCGCGACGTCGGTGCGGGTGACCTCGCCGACGTTGAAGCGGTCCTGGGTCTGTTTCAGCGTTTGCTCCAGCACACGGGTGTTGCTGCGCTGGACCTCGACGATGGCTGAGTCGCGCAGATAATCCATGTAGATGGTCGCGGCCGACAGCAGCACGGTCTGCTCCAGCACCCGCAGCCCTTCGCGGGCTGCCGAGACCTGGCTCTCCGCTGCGCGGGTGCGGTTCGCTGTCTGCTGACCATTGTAGAGCGTCTGCGTGATCGTGGCCCCGACGCCATGCGGAACTGTCGTGCCGCGCAATGTCGCGCTTTGAGTCCCGGGGCCCTGATTGCTGGTCACGTCGGTATACTGGTATCCGCCGTTTGCCGTGACGGCGACCTTGGGACGGTAACCCGAGAGGGCCTGGGGAACGTTCTCGTCAGTGGAGCGAACCGACGCGCGCTGCGCGTTGAGTTGCGGATTGTTCTGATAGGCGCGCACCAGCGCCGCTTCCATGGTGTCGGCCAGCGCCGGCGCCGTGGTCGCGCAATTCAGCAGGAGAGCCGTCACTGCAGCTCCGGTGACAACGTTCAGACGCAACATTCGCGATTTTCCATCCATGACCGACGCCCACTCATCCCTCTCGCCAGATCGGCGGCGCGCTGGAATGAGGCAACCCGAGTGTCCCAACTCGTTCTGTCTTGAGTCTTTTTGTCCCGAGTCCTTGGCGCCCAACATAGGCGCGTGCGCGAGGGGGCGAAATCCCCCCGCCGACGACTGTCACCCGAAACTTTGCCGCTGGGGCATCCGGGCCACACTTCTGTTTTTCAACGGGGAATCGAAGGGCTCGCGTCAGAAAACGAAGGCCGCAGGGCGCTCCAGGCCCGGCAGAATCGGGGCATAGGCATCGAAAAGTGGACGATTTCCAAAGTCCCCGGGGGACCGCGTGACGATCTCCACCCGCGGCGGTTGTCCCGCGGCGAAAACCCCTACCAGCCTCCCCCCCATGGCCAGTTGCGTGTACAGGCCGTCGGGGACGATCTCGGTCGCGCCATCGAGCACGACGACGTCATAGGGCGCGCGCGCGGGCGCTCCGGCGGCCGCCGCAGCGGCGATCACAGTGACATTGCCAACTCCCAGCCCCGCGAGAATGGCTGTCGCCCTGGTCGCCAGCGCCTGGTCGGCTTCCGTCGCAACCACCTCGGCGGCGAGGCGTGCAGCGAGCGCGGCGGCATAGCCGGTCGCACATCCCACCACCAGCACACGGTCCGTCGGCTTGATCTCGGCCGCCTGCAGCATCTTGGCGATGACCACCGGCTTGATCAGGTAGCGCTTGCCGCCGGCGCCTTCGCTGACGGCGAGATCGAGATCGAGATAGGCCATCCCGCGCTGCTCATCCGGCACGAAAGCCTCACGCGGCACGTCCAGCATGGCCTCGATGATGCGCAGGTCGGTGACGTCGTTGGTGCGGACCTGACCATCAACCATCTTGCGTCGGGCATTGGCAAAAATCGTCATCAAAGAGCTCCGTGATGGAGGCGCCGCAAGGCTCGTGTCGGCATGGAGGACAACGCGAGGGCACCCGATCGGGCGCCATCTTTGAGACAATGGCCGGCAAAACGCAACATGCCCGACGGCTGTGGACGAGTGGCGTGCCGTGTCGGCGAAAGCCCCTCGCCTTCAGCTCTCGGCCTTGATATGTTTGGATAATTTTAGACGCTTCTTTCGCTTACGTGCGCCATTTCAGGGCTCGACGCCATGCCTGCCGGCACCATCGAAGGGATCGACGAACGAACTGCGACGGCCCTTGTCGTGCTGTTCGCCGGTATTGCGGTGCTCGCTTTGATGTTCGTGTACCATGTCGAGCCGCCGCCGGACGATGCGCGCGTCATTGCCGATACGGAGCGGAGAACCTATGCCAGCACGTCCTGTGTGATTCACGGACGGCTCGAGCGCGAACTGATCGCCAACCGCGCCGCGGCATCGGATCCAGCACAAAGCCTGCAATTGCTGCCCTACGCCACGGAAAGCTCCGTCGGCGAAGTGGCCCGGCTGGGGAGCTGGCGGCGCGACACCGCCTGCAACTATGCCGCGGGCTTCGACCAGATCGTGACGGCCTGGGACCGGCTGGTCGGCTTCCGCTCGCGTTGGACCGACACGGGCGAATGGCGCTGGTAGGTAGCGGCAGCCTTTAAACGGCGGCCAAGCGCTCCGCACCGTCCTGTCTTCTTCCGCGTTCAGGTATCGAGCAGTCCGAATCGTTTTGTCGGCGTGACCGCGTTTTCGACGTCGAGATAAGGCTCCGCCCGCCGAACCGTCGAACACCGCACAGTCGGCGGCGGAGTTTTTCAGATCCAGAATGATCTTGGCCGACCGGCCCATCGCGCTGGTCGGGCGTGATCAGAAAATGGCGCGAAACGAAGCGGGGCCCATTGCACAAGCCGTTGAGCCCCTGTAACAAGTCGCGCTCATGGGGCCACGTGGCGGAGTGGTTACGCAGCGGTCTGCAAAACCGTTTACACCAGTTCAATTCTGGTCGTGGCCTCCATGAATTTGCTGGGGTTTGAGCACATTTCAGCAAATTTCCTGCTAGGCAATCTGCAACGGCTTTGTTATACGCGGCCCCGTTGCTGACACTGTCCGGCATTGTTCCTCGGTAGCTCAGTGGTAGAGCAACCGGCTGTTAACCGGTTGGTCGCTGGTTCGAATCCGGCCCGAGGAGCCACAATTTCCATCTTGCCCCGAAAAACACGATTGTATTCAAGGTGTTGCAAACGCCTTTGAATGTGTTTTGTTGGCGTGTTCAGCACTCTCCTGAAATTGCTGGGTCCCTTGCAGACGGCGTTTGAGAGCCGTGCGGGATGTTTGCTGCACTCAACAAAGCAAGACCGATTCCCTCAACGTTCCGGGATCGTCGATTCGCTGATTTGAAGTCGAGCAGCGGCCGCTCAGCCGCGCCGCCGCCGCCAGTCTCGCCGCGGTTTCGGCGGCGGAACGAGACTCGGCATGGTTTCCTGCACCGCGCGGTAGCGGGCCAGCAGCTTGCCGAAGCTCTCCAGCAGGGTCGTCTCGATCTCCGGGCGGCGTTCGAGCCGGCTGATCAGCATGGCCGCAGCCTCCAATGTCGACAGGCCATCGCGGCGCGGTTCGCGACGCAGCTTGCCATAGAGAGATGGCCGCGGCGGGCCGAGAATCACCCGCCGGCATTTCAGCATCCAGGCATTGCGCCACCACAGCGCCTTGGCCTGGCTCCAGGTGCCGTCGAGCAGGATGACGCCCTCGATGTCGCGCAAGATGGCCCGCTGATCGGGGTCCGGCTCGCCCTTGCGGTCGAGCACGACGACCTCATCCTCGCCGACATCGAGGTCGGCGACCTTGGCCGAGCCGAGGTAGAGAATCGCCCAGCGGGACGGATCGACCGACCGGCCGAGAATCTTGGACAGGCTTGGCCAAGACAGGCCGATCTTGAGCACGGCGTCCGAAAAGTGCAGCGCGGCGAGGCGCGCTGTCCCGAGCAGCCGGTCCTGTTCCTGCGGATGCTGCAGGATGAGTAGCTGGATCCGGCTGGCAAGCGGCGTGACATCCTCGCAGACGCACAGCGGCAGCGGTTTGCCGCAACGTGGGCAGTCGGGCGGTGCATCGGCGGCGGGGGCGAGTTCGGGTGTGTCGGACATCGGCCGGCTATACGCCGTGCCGGCTGTCGCGGCAACCGCGCCCGCTCGCCCTGCCCGTCATTCCGCCGGAGCTACCTGCGACTGCGGCTGGTCGCGCCGCCGCAATCGGTCGATCAGCAGATAGATCACCGGCGTGGTGTAGAGGGTCAGGATCTGCGACACCACGAGGCCGCCGATGATGGTGATGCCGAGCGGCCGGCGCAGCTCGGTCCCCGGTCCGATCGCCACCACCAGCGGCACCGCCGCCAGCAGCGCCGCCATGGTGGTCATGATGATCGGGCGGAACCGGGCGAGGCTCGCCTCGAAGATGGCATCGCGGGACGACAGTCCACGATGCCGCTCACCTTCCAGGGCGAAGTCCACGATCATGATGCCGTTCTTCTTGACGATACCGATCAGCAGGATGATGCCGATGAAAGCAATCACCGTGAGCTGGGTGTTGGTCAGCTGCAGTGCGAGCAGCGCCCCGAGCCCGGCCGGCGGCAATGTCGAGATAATGGTCAGCGGATGGGCGAGGCTCTCATAGAGCACGCCGAGCACGATGTAGACGGCGATCAATGCACCGAGCACCAGCAGCGGCTGGCGCCCGGCGGTCTTCTGGCTGTCGCCGGCGTTGCCGTCAAAACTGCCGCGGATGCCCTCGGGCATATGTAATTCCGCGACCGCCCGCTGGATATTGGCAGTGGCGGTTTCCAACGGCACGTCCGGCAACAGGTTGAACGATACCGTCGTCGACGGAAACGAAGCCGAATGCCGCACCGACAGCGGTGCCAGTCCGCGCTCCCGGTGCACCAGCGCCGACAACGGCACCTGGGCGTCGTTGGCGCCTGCGACATAGATGTGATCGAGATCGCCGGGATCCTGCTGGAACTTCGGATCGGTCTCCAGCACCACCTGGTACTGGTTACGCTGGGTGTAGACGATCGAGATCTGACGCTGCGAAAACGCGTTGTTCAGGGCGTTGTCGATATCCTGCACCTTGACGCCGAGACTTGCCGCGGTGCTGCGGTCGATCGCGAGGTTCAGCTGCAGGCCGCCGGGATCGCTGTCGGAGGAGATGTCGGTGATGCCCTCGACCGTCTCCATCCGCTTGGCGATGATCGGCCCCCATTTCTGCAGCAGATCGAGATCGGTGCTGATCAATGTGTACTGATAGTCGGAATCGCTCTGGCGGCCGCCGGCCCGGATATCCTGCGCGGCGATCATGAACAGCCGGATGCCGGGAATTTTGCCGAGTTCACGGCGCAGCCGGTCGATCACCAACTGGGTCGACACCCCGTCCCGCTCATCGATCGGCTTCAGGCTGATGAACATGTTGCCGCGGTTCGACCCGCCTCCCCCCGGCCCGCTGCCTCCCAGGGTCGATCCAATGCCTTCGACTGCGGGATCCGCCATCACCACGTCGGCGACCTGCTGCTGCAGCTTGAGCATCGACTGGAAAGAGATATCGGCGGACGCCCGGGTGGCTCCGAAGATGAAGCCGCTGTCGTCGGTCGGGAAATACCCTTTCGGCACCTTGGCATAGAGCATCACGGTCAGGGCGATGGTGGAGACGAAGACCAGGACGGTGACGACCGGAAAGCGCAGCACGACATGCAACGTGCGCTCATAGAAGCGCAGCGTCCGCGACAGCGCCCCCTCGACCAGGCGATCGAACCAGGTCGCGTCGCTCACCGCCGTGGCCTTGACGTAATGGGCGCAAATCATCGGCGTGATGGTCAGCGAGACCAGAGTCGAGACGATGATGGCGAAGGTGAGCGTCAGCGAGAATTCGCGGAGCAGCCGCCCGACGATGCCGTCCATGAAGATCAGCGGCGTGAACGCCGCGATCAGGGACAGGCTGATCGACAGGACCGTGAAGCCGATCTGCCTGGCACCGGCGAGCGCGGCCTGATACGGCCGCATGCCGTGCTCCAGGTTGCGGTCCATGTTCTCGATCATCACGATGGCATCGTCGACCACGAAGCCGACCGAGATCGCCAGCGCCATCAGCGACAGGTTGTCGATCGAGAAGCCGACAAGCCACATCCCGGTGCAGGTTCCCGCCAGCGCCAACGGCACCGAGACGCCCGCGGCGATGGTCGGGGTCATGCGGCGCAGGAAGATGAATACCACGGCCATGACCAGCACGACGGTCGCCCCCAGCGTCCATTCCATGTCGTGCACACTGGCGCGGATGGTGCCGGTGCGGTCGGTCAGCACGGAAATCTCGACGCCGGCGGGAATCCACTGCTTCAGCTCCGGCAGCAGCGCCTTGATGCGATCGACGGTGTCGATGACGTTGGCATCGCCCTGCTTGGTGATCTGCAGCAGCACCGCG
This sequence comes from Bradyrhizobium sp. 2TAF24, assembly GCF_052115025.1. Taxonomy (NCBI): domain Bacteria; kingdom Pseudomonadati; phylum Pseudomonadota; class Alphaproteobacteria; order Hyphomicrobiales; family Nitrobacteraceae; genus Bradyrhizobium; species Bradyrhizobium sp. 2TAF24. The sequence goes on from NZ_JBFRFW010000014.1 coordinate 135,741, forward strand.
GGGTGCTTGTTGAACCAGGCGATCGAGCGGCTGCTGCGGGTCGCGTCGATAATGGTGGCGACGTCCGACAGCCGTACGAAGTTGCCGTTCGAAGCCTTGATGATGATGTTCTTGAATTCGGCGGCGGTTCGCATCTGCGGATTGATGCTGATGGTTTCGGCCTGGCGGCCGCCATTGAACGTTCCCACCGGGCCGAGTGCGTTGGCGCCGATGATGGCGTTACGGACGTCGTCGGTGGCGATGCCGGCATTGGCCAGCAGCACCGGGTTGAGCTGGATGCGGACGGCCGGCTGGTCGGCGCCGCTGACCGTCACCTCGCCGACGCCGGGCACCTGCGCGAGGCGCTGCGCGATCACGGTGTCGGCGACGTCGTAGATCGCGCTCGACGACAGCGTCTCGGAGGTCAGCGCCAGGATGAACACCGGCGCGGCCGCGGAGTTCGCCTTGCGGAAATTCGGCAGCGATGGCAGGTCGGTCGGCAAGTCGGCGAGCGAAGCATTGATCGCCGCCTGGACGTCGCGTGCAGCCTTGTCGATATTGCGCCCGATCGCGAACTGAAGCTGGATGTTGGTCGAGCCCAGCGAACTCGTCGATGTGATCTGGTCGATGCCTGCGATCTCGCCGAGCCGCCGCTCGAGCGGCGCTGCGACGGTCGCGGCCATGACCGACGGATCGGCCCCGGGACGCGATGCCGACACCCGGATCATCGGAAAGTCGACATTGGGAACGCTCGCGACCGGCAGGTTCTGGTAAGCCACGAGGCCGACCAGGAACAGGCCGATCGCCAGCAACGTCGTCCCGACCGGCCGGCGGATGAACGGCTCGGAGAGCGACATCACTGCACCCCTTCGGTGGCTCCGGCGATCGGCGGCGCGGGCGGTTCGGGGGCCGGCGGCACCGCCTTCTCGATCCGGCGGTTGATGCGGTCGAGGGCGAGATAGATCACCGGCGTGGTGTAGAGCGTCAGCAACTGGCTCAGGATCAGGCCGCCGATGATGGAAATGCCGAGCGGAAAGCGCAGCTCCGCGCCCGTCCCGCGCTCGATCGCCAGCGGCAGCGCGCCGAACAGCGCGGCGAGCGTCGTCATCATGATGGGACGGAAGCGCAGCAGGCAGGCCTGCACGATGGCGTCATAGGACGACATGCCCTGATGGCGCTCCGCCTCGAGGGCAAAGTCGATCATCATGATCGCGTTCTTCTTGACGATCCCCATCAGGAGAATGATGCCGATCAGCCCGATCACGGAGAGATCCTGCCCGAACAGCATCAGTGCGAGGATCGCGCCGACGCCGGCAGAGGGCAGCGTCGACAGGATGGTGATCGGATGGATGTAGCTCTCATAGAGCACGCCAAGCACGATGTAGATGGTGACGATCGCAGCAAGGATCAGCCAGGGCTGCCCCGCCAGCGAGCGGGCGAACTCGGCGGCGTCGCCAGAATAGATCCCGGTGATGTTGGCGGGCATGCCGATATTGGCTTCGGTGGCGGCAACCGCCGCCACCGCGTCACCGAGCGCAACGCCGGGCGCGAGGTTGAAGCTCAGCGTCGCCGCCGGGAACTGGGCCTGGTGGGCGATGGCGAGCGGCGCGGTCGTCCGCTGCAGCGTCGCGATCGCCGAGATCGGGACCTGCGCTCCGCCCGCTCCCGGTACGTACAGCCGTGAGAGCACCGTGGGATCGCGCTGGTCCTGCGGCAACGCCTCGAGCACCACGCGGTACTGGTTGGCCTGGCCGTAGATGGTCGAGACCTGGCGCTGGCTGAAGGCGTCGTTGAGGGTGTCGTTGACCGACTGCAGCGAGACGCCGAGCTGGCCGGCACGCTGGCGATCGATGTCGAGCGCCGCCCGCAATCCGCCTTCCAGGACTTCCGATGAGACATCGCGGAACATGACATTGCGTCGCAATTCCTGCACCAGCCGGCCGGACCAGGTCGAGACCTCCTTCGCGTCGCTCGCTGTGATCGTATACTGGTACTGGGAGCGGCTGGTCCGGGTACTGATCTGGATGTCCTGAACCGGTTGGAAGTAGACGATCATGCCGGGCACCGATGCAACCCGCTCCTTCAGGCGCCTCGTCACCTCGACAATGTCGGCCTTGCGTTCGTCGCGCTGCTTCAGCGTGACCACGATGCTGCCCGTGTTGGTCGTCGGATTGACCGAGCCCGCCCCGATCACCGAGACCACGCCGACGACGTCGGGATCGGACTGAATGGTGCGCGCGACCTCGGCCTGCCGCTTCTGCATCTCCGCGAACGAGACGTCCGGTCCGGCTTCGGTGACCGCTGTGATCGACGAGGTATCCTGCAGCGGCAGGAATCCTTTCGGTGCGAGGGCATAGAGGCCGAGGGTTGCCGCCAGTGTCGCAAAAGTCGCAACCAGCGTGGCGCGCTGGTGCCGCAGCACCCACAGCAGCGTGTGGTGATAGAATGCGACGCTGCGATCGATCCAGCCGCTGATGGTGGCTAGTCCAGGCACCGCCAGCTCCTCGCCGTGGCGTTTCAGCATCCGCGAGCACATCATCGGCGTCAGCGTCAGCGAGACCACCGCTGAGGTCACCACGGCGATGGTGAGCGTCAGGGCGAATTCCCGGAACATGCGGCCGACGAGGCCCGACATGAACAGCAGCGGAATGAACACCGCGATCAGCGACACGGTCAGCGAGATCACCGTGAACCCGATCTCGCGGGCGCCGCGCAGCGACGCCTCCATGGCGCTTTCACCGTCCTCCATATGGCGGACGATGTTCTCGATCATGACGATGGCGTCGTCGACCACGAATCCGGTGCCGATGGTCAGAGCCATCAGGGACAGGTTGTCGAGGCTGAAGCCGGCGAACCACATGATGCCGAAACTGGTCACCAGCGACAGCGGCAGCGCGACGCCTGCAATGATGGTCGCACGCAGCGACCGCAGGAACAGCAGCACGACGAGCGTCACCAGGATGACACTGAGCACCAGCGTGAACTGCACGTCGCGCACCGAGGCGCGGATGGTGACGGTGCGGTCACTGACTACCGTGAGCTTGACGCCGGCGGGGATCGCGCGCTGCAGCCGTGGAATTTCTGCCCGGATCTGCTGGACAACATCGATGACGTTGGCGCCGGGCTGGCGCTGGATATTGATGACGACCGCGGGCACGCCCTGATACCAGCCGCCGGTGCGATCGTTCTCCAGGCCGTCGACGATGGTGGCGACGTCTCCGATCGTCACCGGGGCATTGTTGCGGTAGGCGATGATGATGGGCTTATAGGCATCGGCCGCGGCGATCTGGTCGTTGGCGGCGATGGTGTAGGCCTGCTGGGCGCCGTCGAGCGAGCCCTTCGGTCCGGAGACATTGGCGCCGGCGATCGCCGTGCGCAGATCCTCGAGGCCGATGCCGTAGGCGGCAAGACGCGCGAGATCGGCCTGGACGCGAACCGCCGGCTTCAGCCCGCCGAGCACCGCGACCCGGCCGACACCGGTGATCTGCGCAAGCCGCTGCGCCATCATGGTGTCGGCAATATCGCTCATGGCGCGGATCGACACGGTGTCCGAGGTCAACGCCAGCGTCACCACCGGCGCGTCGGCTGGATTGACCTTCGCGTAGGTCGGCGGATACGGCAGGTTTTTGGGCAGGATGCCTGCGGCGGCGTTGATCGCCGCCTGCACGTCCTGGGTGGCGCCGTCGATATCGCGGTTCAGGTCGAACTGCAGGGAGATCTGGCTGACGCCGAACGAGCTCGTCGATGTCATCGATGCCAGCGACGGAATCTGGCCGAGCTGCCGTTCCAGCGGTGCGGTGATGAGAGACGCCGTAACGTCGGGGCTCGCGCCCGGCAGCTGGGTGGTGACCTGGACGGTCGGGAAATCGACCTGCGGCAGCGCCGAAACCGGCAGCGCCCAATAGCCGAGCGCACCGCCGATCAGCAGGGCGATGCCGAGCAGCGAGGTGGCGATCGGCCGACGGATGAAGGGTTCAGAGACGCTCATGGCGCTGCACTTTCGAGCCTGCCGCTACTGCGACGCCTTCGGGCTTCCCCCAGGCTGGCCCGCCTGCTCCGGGCCCTTGTTGTCTGCCGCTTCCGGTGCGCCGCTCCCCTGTTCGGTCCGCGTCCGCTGACCGGACTTCGGGCTCGCCCGGTCGCCGCCGGTTGCCTTGCCGCCCTGGCGGCGCCGGGGCGCGAGATCCGGGGCCACGGCCGGATCGTCCCGACCGATCTCGACCTTGGCACCGTCGGCGAGGTTGGCAAAGCCTGTCGTCACCACACGATCGTCGACCGTCAGTCCCTTACCGATTACCGCATCGGTTTCGTTCTGCTGCACCACTGTCACCGGCCATGCGGAGACGATGTTGTCCGCGCCAATGACGTAGCTGAACGTGCCGGCCGGACCGCGCTGCACCGCGGCCGTCGGAACCACGACAACCTGGGACAGCGTCTCGACCTGGAGGCGGACATTGACGAACTGGCCCGGCCAGAGCTGGAAACGACTGTTGGGAAATTCGGCCTTGAGCTTGACGGTGCCTGTGGTCGGGTCGACCTGGTTGTCAATGCCCCGCAGCACTCCTGTATCGACCACGGTGCGTCCATCGTTGCCGAACACATCGACCGCCAGCTGGCCCCGGGCGGCCGCGGCATTGACCCGGACGATCTGCTGCTGCGGCAGGCTGAACCAGACCGTGATCGGTTGCAGCTGGGTGATCACCACGAGCCCCGTGGTGTCGGAGGCGTGCACGATGTTGCCCTGGTCGACCTGACGCAGGCCGGCACGGCCGCTGAGGGGCGCCACCACCTTGGTATAGCCGAGCGTCGCCTTGGCATTGTCGATGGCGGCCTGATCGGCCTTCACCTGGGCCTCGTATTGGGCGACCAGGGCGCGTTGGGTATCGGCCTGCTGGGTGGTACCGGCTTTCGAGGCGGCAAGCTGTTCGTAACGGACGAGGTCGGTCCTGGCATTGGCGAGCACTGCCTCGTCTTGCGCCTTTTTCGCGACCGCCTGATCGTACTGGGCCTGATAGATCGCCGGGTCGATCTCGGCCAGCACGTCGCCAGCCCTGACGTCCTGGCCTTCCCGGAAGTTGACCGACAGCAGTTTGCCGTCGACCTGAGCCCGCACGGTCACTGTGTTCAGCGCCTTCACGGTGCCGACGCCATCCAGGTAGACCGGCACGTCCTGGATGCGCGGCGTGGCCGCGAGAACAGGAACGGCAAGATCGGGACGGCTGCGTGACGCAGCCATGCGGGTCTCTTGCAGGTAGGTCCAGCCGAGGTATCCGAGCCCGCCGGCGATCAACAGTCCGACCGCGATCCAGACCGTTCGTCGGCGCTTCGGCGTGGCCTCCCCGCTGACGTTCGCTGCGTTGTTCTCGTCGGGCTTAAATAGCATCACCCGGCCCTTCCATTTTCGGTAGCCAGCCGCCCCCCAACGCCTGGTAGAGGCTGATGATGGCCTGAAAACGTGCCAGTTGAGCCTGTGCCAAAGTGTCCTCGGCCTGGAATAGCGTCGATTGTGTGTTGAGGAGCGTCACGATGTCGATGGTGCCGGCTCGCAGCCGCTGCTCGGAAAGATCGAACGCGCGGCGCGACGCCAGCTCTGCCGCCTTCTGCAGGCGCAGCCGCTCGGACGTCTCCTTGATCGCAATCAGGGCGTTGTCGACGTCGGCAAACGCGGACACCACGGTCTTGCGATAGGTCTGCAGCAGTTCGTCCTGCTTGGCTTTCTGATAGTCGAAATTCGCCAGATTGCGCCCGCCGTCGAAGATCGGCTGGGTCGCACTGGCGGCCATGCTGTAGAATACCGCGTTCGGCGTGAACAGCGCCGCCAGCGCCGCGCTCTGATAGCCGCCCTGGCCGGTGAGCTGAATGCTGGGGAAAAATTGCGCGCGCGCATTGCCGACATTGGCCGTGGCGGACGCGAGGTCGGCTTCCTGACGGCGGATGTCGGGCCGCTGGGTCAGGAGCTCGGACGGCAGCCCCGGCGTCACACGCGGCACGGTGAGGCGGTTCATCGAGCCGCCGCTGACGCGCAGGCTCTCGGGCGGCCGCGCCACCAGTGTCGCCAGCGCGTTGATGTTCTGCTCGAGGGTCTGTCGCAGCGGCGGCACCGCTGCCTGCTGGGTCGCGAGCACGCTCGCCTGCTGGCGAGATCGAGATCACTCATGGTGCCGGCGTCGAGCCGCTGCTTGATCGCGTCATAGATGCGCTGGGCGCTGGCGATGTTCTGCCTGGCGATGCGGATGCGATCCTGCGACGCCAGTACCTGGAAATATGCATTGGCCACCGCGGCATAGGTGGTCAGGGCGACGACGTCACGATCGAACCGGTTGGCGTTGGCGGTTTCCTCCGCCGCCAGTGTGGCATCGCGGTTCTTGCCCCAGAAGTCGATCTCGTAGCTGGCGCTCAGCGATGTCGAATAGGTGGTGGTCGGACGTCCGACGTTGGTCAGGCCGCTCGAGCTCGCGCCCGACGACTTGGAACGCGTGTCCTGGGCGGCGCCGCTCAGTGTCGGCAGCAGCGCAGCTCCCGTGAGCCGCGCCTGCGCGTCCGCCTGCACGATCCGCGCGGTCGCCGCGGCGATGTCGAGATTGACGGTCTGAGCCTCTTCGATCAGCGCCGTCAGCTCCGGTGAGCGGAACGCGCGCCACCAGTCGAGCGCCGGTGTCGCCGCGGCTGGCACCCGGCCGGCAAACTTGTAGGTCTGCGGCATGTCGATGGCCGGGTCAGGCAGGTCGGCCTTGAGGATGCAGCCGGCCGCCGGCACGGCGAGCGCGGCGACCAGACCAAGCCGGCGGACCACGCCCCAGCCTGCCCTGCCCTGCTTCCGCACCACGGCCAGAGCGCCCGCATGTCCGGCCAGCGGATCGAGCCGTGGCTGGGGCAAGAGCGGGAGGCGGCGAGAAGCATGATCGTCGGACACAACGGACATGGTCGATGAACTAGCAGACATCCACTTCTGAGCGAATTTCGGGCGCTGAAGGACACCTGAAACCGGTGATTCGGGTCGGGGTATGGCCCCGCTGCTTCCTGAACGAGATCGCCCCGGTTGCGGGGCGCACCCTAGCCCGCCTGCATGGCTTCGCCCAGTCGCCGGCGGATTTGTCCAGCGTTCAAAATCTTTTCTAGCAGAAACAAATACCACGGAACGTGACTTCCGCCCGTGAAACCGGAACCGAAGGACCGCCGTACCTCCATCGCAAATCGAGGTCGGGGGTACCCTATGCGAATAGCAGTGGTCGGAACGGGAATCGCGGGCAGTTCGGCGGCATGGGCGCTGTCGCACGGCAACCAGGTCACCGTCTACGAACGTGAGTGGCGCGCGGGCGGCCACAGCCATACCGTGACCATCGACTATGACGGCACGCCGGTCGCCGTGGACATCGGCTTCATCGTCTACAATACCTTAAACTATCCCGAGCTTACCGCGTTGTTCAATCGGCTTGGCGTCGAAACCGTCGAAAGCTGCATGAGCTTTTCGGTGTCGGCCGATATGGGCCGCTTCGAATGGAAAGGCGGCGGCAACACCTTCGCGGCGATGGCCACGGGCCTGTTCGCCCAGCCGGGCAACCTGCTCTCACCGTCCTACCTGCGGATGTTGGGTGACATCTTGACCTTCAACCGGACCAGTATCGATGACTACCATGCCGGACGCCTGAAGGGCCTGTCGCTCGGTGACTATTGCCACCGGCGGCGGTTCTCGCGCCGCCTGCTGACGGACTATCTCCTGCCGATGGGGGCTGCGATCTGGTCCGCGCCAGCGAACCGGATGCTGGAGTTTCCGGCCGAGAACTTCGTGGCTTTCTTCAACAATCATCGTCTGCTGCACCATGACCGTCCGACATGGCGAACGGTGAAAGGCGGCAGCATCCGCTATGTACAACGGCTCACGGCTGCCTTTCATGACCGTCTGCGGCTGGGCTGTGCGGTCGTGGGGATCGAGCGCAATGTCCATGGCGTCGTCGTCCACGACAGCCGCGGTCATTCCACGGCCTATGATCATGTGGTGATCGCCGCTCATAGCGATCAGGCGCTTCGCATGCTTGTGGCCCCCACCCCCGCCGAGCGCGACATCCTCGGCAATATTCGTTATGCGCCCAACACCGTCTATCTGCATCGTGATCCACGGCTGATGCCGCGCCGCAAGCGCGCCTGGGCATCCTGGAACCTGCTGCGCTGGCCGCGCGACGACGCGCCGCTCAACGACGTCGCCGTCACCTACTGGATGAACCGCTTGCAGGGCATCGATCCGGGCAAGCCGCTGTTCGTCAGCCTGAACCCGCCATTCGCTCCGGATCCGGCACTCACCTTCGGCCATTATTTCTGTGAGCATCCCCAGTTCGACGCCAGAGCCTTCGCCGCACAGGCCCGTCTCAACGAAATTCAGGGCCTGCAGCGCACCTGGTTCTGCGGCGCCTGGACCGGCTACGGATTCCATGAGGATGGGCTGCACTCCGGTCTTGCCGTTGCGCAGGCTCTTGGCCTGGCGTCGCCCGGGCGGGAAAGGGTCCTGGCCGAGGCCGCGGAGTAGTCCGATGGCGCATCGCACCGATCACGACGATGCCCGAGCCCCCCGCGCAGCTGCCAGTCTTTACGTCGGCGATGTGATGCACGCGCGGCTGAAGCCGGTCGCGCACCGTTTCAGTTATCGCGTCATGAGCCTGCTGATCGATCTCGACCGCCTTGACGATGCCGATCGGCTCTCAGCGATGTTCGGTGTCAACCGCGCCGCAATCTACAGCTTCCACGAGGCAGATCACGGCGATCGCGACGGATCGTCGCTCGCCCGCTATGTCCGTCGCCGCGCCCGCGAACAGGGGCTCGACCTCAGTGGCGGACGGATCGAGCTGCTGTGCTATCCGCGCCTGCTCGGCTACGTCTTCAATCCGCTCTCGGTCTACTTCTGCCACGATGCAGGCGGCGATCTCGCACTGATCATCTACGAGGTCCGCAACACCTTCGGCGAGGCGCATTCCTATGTACGTCCGGTTCGGCCGGAAGAGCGGAGTGCCGCAGGCTTGCGCCAGCAGCAGGACAAGCTGTTCCGGGTCTCTCCCTTCATCGACATGGCAGCGCGATACCATTTTCGGGTCGCGCCACCGACGGACACGATCAGGCTGCGGATCCTGGAAACCGACCGCGACGGGCCACTGCTCGCGGCGACCTTCAGCGGGCGGCGCCGGCCGCTCGTTACACGGACATTGCTGCGGGCGTTCATCGCGCTGCCATTGGTCACCATCAAAATCATTGCCGCCATTCACTGGGAGGCCTTGCGTCTTTGGGGCAAAGGGGCGAGGCTGGTTCCACGGACGCCGGCTGACGATGGCGCTGGGCCACATGACCTGCAGCACATGACCAGGCTGCGTCCGGACCCGGAGCCCTATTGAAGCGCTGGATGCTGGAATGCCCGAGCCGATCGTTCTCACCCCGGACAACGTCGCCGATACGCTTTCCGACCTGCCCCGGCTGACACGGCTTGCGTTCGGTTTTGCTTCGCGCCTGCGGCGCGGCACGCTGGATGTGACGCTGCCGGACGGCCGATGCGTCCGGTTCGGGGGCGTCGAGCCGGGCCCCGCGGCCGCCATGGTCATTCATGACCATGCCTTTGCATGGCGCCTGCTCAATGGCGGCGACATCGGCATCGCGGAGGCCTACCTGCGGCGCGAATGGGACACCCCGGATCTGACGCAATTCCTCTACATCTTCTGCGTCAACCACGACCTGATCCAGGCGATGCTCGGCAACAAGCCGTGGATGCGGGTGGTGCAGGCCGTGCGCCACTGGTTCAATCGCAACACCCGCGCCCAGGCGCGGCGCAACATCCATGCGCATTACGACATCGGCAACGCGTTCTATTCGTCGTGGCTGGATTCCAGCATGACCTATTCGTCGGCGCTGTTCGAGGATGGCGCCAACGACCTGACCACCGCCCAGAACAACAAGTACCGGCGGCTCGCCGAAGGCATCGATCTCAAGCCCGGCCAGCGGCTGCTGGAAATTGGCTGCGGCTGGGGCGGGTTCGCCGAATATGTCGCCAAGAACTTCGGCGCCCGCGTGGTCGGACTGACCATCAGCCAGGAACAGTTCGACTTCGCGCGTAAGCGCATCCATGACGCCGGCCTCAACGAACAGGTCGAGATCCGGCTGCAGGACTACCGCGACGAGCGCAGCCAGTACGACCGTATCGCATCGATCGAGATGATCGAGGCGGTCGGCGAGGAGTTCTGGCCGCGCTATTTTTCCCAGCTTCGCGACCGGCTGCTGCCGGGGGGCCTCGCCGGCATCCAGGCCATCACCATCCAGGACCGGTTCTTCGACGCCTACCGTCGCGAGGTGGACTTCATCCAGCGCTATGTTTTCCCGGGCGGCATGCTGCCGTCGCCCAACGTGCTGAAGTCGCTCGGCGAGCATTTTGGCATACCCATCATCCGGGAGCGGATTTTCGGGCAAGATTATGCTCGGACGCTGGCGACCTGGCGGGATAACTTTCGCGCAGCATGGCCAAGCCTGACCCCACAGGGGTTCGACGAACGTTTCCGCCGGCTGTGGGAGTATTACCTCGCCTATTGCGAGGCTGGCTTCCTGTCGGGAAATATTGACGTTCGCCAGGTCATCTTTGCCAAGACGGCCTGAAGACCCGCCGGACCCGCCTCCACCCGCGCGCGTCTCGTCCCTGCCGAGGCCGTGGCCGGCGAGTTTCCCCTCGGCCGCAAAATGCTTTAGGCTCGAAAATTGAATCGATCCCGAAGCTAGGCCCGCGTTCCATCATGCCCATTCATAACGGTGTCGTCGAAGCGATCGGCAATACGCCGCTCATCAAACTCAAGCACGCGTCGGAAGCGACCGGCTGCACCATCCTGGGCAAGGCCGAGTTCATGAATCCAGGCCAGTCCGTCAAGGACCGCGCCGCGCTCTACATCATCCAGGATGCGGTCCGAAGCGGCCAGCTCAAGCCGGGCGGCGTCATTGTCGAGGGCACCGCGGGCAATACCGGCATCGGTCTCGCGCTGGTGGCCAACGCGCTCGGTTTCCGCACCGTGATCGTGATCCCGGAGACCCAGAGCCAGGAAAAGAAGGACATGCTGCGGCTATGCGGCGCCGAGCTGGTCGAGGTCCCCGCGGTCCCCTACGCCAACCCCAACAATTATGTGAAGCTGTCCGGCCGCCTTGCCGGGCAACTCGCGAAAACCGAGCCGAATGGCGCGGTCTGGGCCAACCAGTTCGACAATGTCGCCAACCGCCAGGCCCATATCGAGACCACGGCCGCCGAGATCTGGCAGCAGACCGGCGGCAAGGTCGACGGCTTCGTCGCCTCGGTCGGCTCGGGCGGCACGCTCGCGGGCGTCTCGATCGGCCTCAAAGCCAAGAACAAGGACATCCGCATCGCCCTCGCCGATCCGCTGGGATCGGCGCTGTTCTCCTATTACACGTCCGGCACGCTGAAGGCCGAGGGATCCTCGATCACCGAGGGCATTGGCCAGGGGCGAGTGACCGCCAATCTCGACGGCGCGGTGGTGGATGCCGCCTATCAGATCCCGGACACCGAGGCGGTGCCGCTGATTTTCGACCTGCTACTGCATGAAGGGCTCTGCCTCGGCGGTTCGACCGGCGTCAATGTCGCCGGCGCCATTCGCCTCGCCAAGGAGCTCGGCCCGGGCCACACCATCGTGACCGTGCTGTGCGATTATGGCACGCGCTATCAGTCGAAGCTGTTCAATCCGGAGTTCATGCGGGCCAAGAGCCTGCCGGTGCCGGAGTGGCTCGAGCGCCGCAGCACGCTGAGCGTGCCCTACGAGAAGGTATAGCGCTCCACCAGCAACATATGTTTGCCAGTGGTCCTTATGATTCTAACATTCGCAATGATGCCCGCCGATATCGGATGCGAATGTTGGAAGCGGATCACTAGCGCAGGATCTGGCTGAGGAACAGCTGGGTCCGCGCATGCTGCGGGTTGGCAAAGAACTCCTGCGGCGTGTTGGCCTCGATGATCTGGCCGGCGTCCATGAACACGACCCGGCTCGCCACCTCCCGCGCAAACCCCATCTCATGGGTGACCACCAGCATGGTCATGCCCTCCCGGGCAAGATCGACCATGGTGTCGAGGACCTCCTTGACCATCTCCGGATCGAGCGCCGAGGTCGGCTCGTCGAACAGCATCACCTTGGGGTTCATGGTCAGAGCGCGGGCGATCGCCACGCGCTGCTGCTGGCCGCCGGACAGCTGGCCCGGATACTTGTCGGCCTTGTCGGGGATGCGGACCCGCTCGAGGTACTTCATCGCGGTCGCTTCCGCATCCTTCTTGGGGATGTTGCGGACCCAGATCGGCGCCAGCGTGCAGTTGTCCAGCACCGTCAGGTGCGGAAACAGGTTGAAGCTCTGGAACACCATGCCGACGTCGCGCCGCACCTCGTCGATCCGGCGCAGGTTCGGGCCGAGCTCGATGTTGTCGACCACGATGCGGCCTTCCTGAAATTCCTCCAGTGCATTGATGCAGCGGATGAAGGTCGACTTGCCGGAGCCGGACGGCCCGCAGATCACGATGCGCTCGCCGCGTCCGACGTCGAGGCTGATGTCACGCAGCACATGAAACTCGCCGTACCACTTGTTCAGCCCTGCGACGGTCACGATCGGTTCGGCGGTCATGATGATCCTTCTCAGCGGCGTCAGTGGCGGCGATGGGCATTGAGGCGGCGCTCGACGAACAGCGAGTAGCGCGACATGCCAAAGCAGAACACGAAGTAGATCAGGCCGGTGAACGCAAAGCCGGTGAACAGCGTGGTCGGCGTCGCCCAGACCGGATCGGCGAACGCGGCGCGCAGCGATCCCAGGAGGTCGAAGATCGCCACGATCAGCACCAGCGTGGTGTCCTTGAACAGCGCGATGAAGCTGTTGACGAGGCCGGGAATGACATGGCGCAGCGCCTGCGGCAGCACGACGAGGCCCGTCGTCTTCCAGTACGACAAGCCCAGCGCGTTCGCCGCCTCCGCCTGCCCGCGCGGGATCGCCTGCAGGCCGCCGCGAATGACCTCGGCGTTGTAGGCGCCCGAGAACAGCGCGATGCCGATCAGCACCCGCAACAGCCCGTCGACGGTGAAATTGCCCGGCAGGAACAGCGGCAGCATGTAGGTGGCGAAGAACAGCACGGTGATTAGCGGCACGCCGCGCCAGAACTCGATGAAGGCGATCGAGAACACCCGGATCAGCGGAATGCTGGCGCGTCGGCCGAGCGCCAGCGCGATGCCGATCGGCATCGAGGCGACGATCCCCGTCACCGACACCACCAGCGTCACCAGCAGGCCGCCATAGAGCCGGCTGTCGACCACCGGCAGCCCGCCGTGGTCGAGCCCCATGGCCGCGACCACGAGACCGATGCCAATGAACGTGATGCCGCTGAGGAGCAGCGCCCGCCAGCCGGTCCGAAACCCGCCATTGAGCAGAAACAGCAGCAGCGAGACGATGATCGCGGTCAGCACAAGATCGGCCCAGACCGGCTGGCCGGAGGTCTGGATGGCGTCGCGCAGCCAGGTGAACGGCGCAATCGGGATCGCCAGAGCGCTGCCGAACAGCACCAGCGCCTTGCCGATCCCGATCGACAGCAGGCCGAACAGACCCCGTCCCTCGCCGAGATCGGCGAGCTTGCGTCCGGCGTCGACCAGGCTGTTGGCGACCGCGAGCGCCGCGTCCGCGAACCAGGTGAAGCCGAAGCCGCGAATGCCGCCGCCGTGCAGCAGGAAATAGGCGACGACCGGAAAGGCCAGGAAGAACAGCCCGGCATTCAGCGTCTTGGCCGGCAGGCGCGGGATCAGGAGCGGGATCAGCAGCACGACCGCGAGCAGGAAGATCAGGTTGACCCGCCAGCGCTCCGCCTCCGGATAGAAGCCGTAGATCAGCTGGGTTAGTTTGGCCTGGACGAACGGCCAGCAGGCGCCGACCGCGCGGCCGACGTTTTCAGGCAGGCACGCATTGCGATCCTGGCCCTGCCAGACGGCGTCCACCAGCATGAAGCGGACGGTCGGCACCAGGATGAAGCCGAGCAGCAGCGCGCTGACGATGGTCAGCACCGCGTTCATCGGCGAGTTGAACAGCCGTGTCCGCAGGAAGCCGACAAACCCGGTCGTGACCACCGGCGCCGGCCGCTGCGGCACCAGTTCCCGACGGACGAAGGAGGTCGCGAGCTGATCGGTCATGTGGCACCGAGGCTGCGGTTGAGGCGCCAGCCGTAGAAGCTCATGAGCGCGCTGGTGATCAGCGAGATCAAGAGGTAGACGCCCATGGTGATGGCGATGATCTCGATGGCCTGGCCGGTCTGGCTGAGTGTCGTGCCCGCGAACACCGAGAACAGGTCGGGATAGCCGATGGCGACCGCAAGCGAGGAGTTCTTGGTCAGATTGAGGTACTGGTTGGTCAGCGGCGGCAGGATCACCCGCATCGCCTGCGGCACCACGATCAGCCGCAGCGTCGCGCCCCGCGACAGGCCGAGCGAGGCGCCCGCCTCCATCTGGCCCTTGTTGACCGAAAGCACGCCAGCACGGACGATTTCGGCAATGAAGGCGGCGGTATAGGTCGACAGCGCGACGGTGAGCGCGACGAACTCGGGAATGATGCGCGAGCCGCCGGCGAAGTTGAAGCCGCGCAGCGCCGGCGTCTCGAAGCTCAGAGGCACGCCGAACACCAGGGCGGCGACGAGCGGCAGCCCGACCAGCGTCCCGACGGCATAGGGCCACACCACGAGCCGACGGCCGCGCTGGAACAGCTCGCGCCGGGCATAGACCCGCAACGCGATGGCAATGATGATGGCAACGCCGACCGCGGCCATGACGGGACCGAACCCGTCCAGCGGGACCGGCCGCGGCACCACGAAGCCGCGGTTGTTGAGGAAGATGCTGCCGAACAACGACAGGCTCTGCCGCGGACTTGGCAGCGCTGCCAGTACCGCGAGATACCAGAACAGGATCTGGAACAGCAGCGGCAGGTTGCGCACTAGCTCGACATAGCCGCCGGCAAGGCGCGACACCAGCCAGTTCGGCGACAGCCGCCCGAGGCCGACCATGAAGCCGATCAGGGTCGCGAAGAAAATCCCGATCACCGACACCACCAGGGTGTTCAGCAGGCCGACCACGAACACCCGGGCGTAGGTGTTGGATTCGGTGAAGGGGATCAGCGCCTGGCTGACGGCGAAGCCTGCGGTATTGGACAGGAAGCCGAAGCCGGATGCGATGTGCTGCGCCTGCAGGTTGGCACGGGCGTTGGCGACGATCTCGTAGCCGATCCACGCCAGCGCTGCGACCAGCAGCAGCTGGAGCGCAAGGCCGCTCCAGCCGGCGCGGCCGCCAAGCGCGCGTCGCAGCTTCTGCAGGAGCTGCGACGGCGGCGGGCGGGCATCGATCGCCATGGCGCGGCCCCGCGCCGGATCAGCGGATCGGCGGCGCGTACTGGATGCCGCCCTGGTTCCACAGCTTGTTCAGGCCGCGGGCGATCTGCAACTTGGAGCCGGCGCCGACATTGCGGTCGAACGTCTCGCCGTAGTTGCCGACCGCGCGAACGATCCGCGAGAACCAGTCCTTGGTCAGACCGAGCTGCTCACCAAGATTGCCGTCGGTGCCGAACACCCGCTTGAGCTCCGGCTTGTCGGACTTGGCCATCTCGTCGACGTTCTTCTGGGTGACGCCGAGCTCTTCGGCGTTGAGCAGCGCAAACAGCGTCCACTTGACGATGTCGAACCACTGGTCGTCGCCATGACGAACCACCGGGCCGAGCGGCTCCTTGGAGATCACTTCCGGCAGCACGACATGGTCGCTGGGATTGGCGAGCTTGAGGCGCTCGGCATAGAGCTGCGAGACGTCCGAGGTGAACACGTCGCAGCGCCCTGCCTCATAGGCCTTCACCGTCTCGTCGGCGGTGCCGAACGCGATGATCTCGTACTTCATGTTGTTGGCCTTGAAGTAATCGGCGACGTTCTGCTCGTTGGTGGTGCCGGTCTGCACACACAGCGACGCGCTGTTGAGTTCCAGCGCCGAATTCACCTTGAGCGACTTGCGGACCAGGAAGCCCTGTCCATCATAATAGGTGACGCCGGTGTAGTTGAGGCCGAGCGAGGTATCGCGCGACAGCGTCCAGGTGGAGTTGCGCGACAGCACGTCGATCTCACCCGACTGCAACGCAGTGAAGCGGTCCTTGGCCGACAGCGGCACGAATTTCACCTTGGTTGCATCGTCGAACACCGCCGCGGCGATGGCGCGGCAGATATCGACGTCGAGGCCAGTCCAGTTGCCCTTGTCGTCGGGTGCGGAGAAGCCCGGCAGGCCCTGGCTGACGCCGCAGGACAGCACGCCGCGGTCCTTCACGGTCTTGAGCGTTTGCGCATCGGCAGCCTGGATCGAGGCGCCGGCCAGCAGGACGAGAGCGGAGACGACGGACAGGCGTTTCATGACAAGACCTTTCACAATGACGGCGCATGACTCGACGTCCCGCAGGCGCAAATTCATGCTCCATTTGCGCGGCGGGACGGGATAAACCTTTGCCGCGCATAACAGAACGGCGGCCCCGGCAGGTCAAGGGGTTGACGACCTCCTTCCCCCGTCCTCTTATCGCCGGCGAACGCTTCGGCCGCGCAGCACGCCTCGTGCCGCGTGGGCCCGAAAGCTCATTTCCTCCGGATTTTACAGTCGTCTGTCGCCATGGCCGTTTCCAAGGACCACCCCCTCGCCCCTGAGACCGCGCTGATCACCTCCGGCCGTGACACCGTGGCGCAGAAGGGCTTCGTCAATCCGCCGGTCGTCCGCGGTTCGACCGTGCTCTATCCAACCGCCGACGACCTGCTGCATCATCGCAGCGAATTCTCCTACGGCCGCCATGGCAATCCGACCACGCGGGCGCTGCAGGATGCGCTGGTGACGCTCGAGGGGCCACAGTGCAAGGGCGTTGGCCTCGCGCCATCGGGACTGGCGGCAATCTCCACCGCGCTGCTGGCGGTCCTCAAGGCCGGTGATCATCTGCTGGTCACCGACAGTATCTATCGCCCGACCCGCAGTTTTTGTGACAGCCTGCTGACACGCTACGGCATCGAGACCACCTATTTCGATCCGCTGATCGGCGAGCGGATCGAGACGCTGTTTCGGCCCAACACCCGCGCCGTGATGGTGGAAGCCCCCGGCTCGCAGTCGTTCGAGATGCCTGATATTCCGGCGATCGCCGCGCTGGCGCACGCGCGCGGCGCACTGGTGATCGACGACAACACCTGGGCGACGGCGCTGTTTCATCGTTCGCTCGACCAGGGCGTCGACATCAGCGTCCAGGCCGCGACCAAATATATCGGCGGGCACTCCGACATCATGTTCGGCACCATCGCGGCCAACGCCACGGCGTGGCCGCTGGTCACCGAGGCGATCCGCCTGCTCGGCGTCTGCGTCGGCCCGGACGACGTGTTCCTGGCGCTGCGCGGGCTGCGGACGCTGGCGGTGCGTCTGGCTCATCATCAGCAGGCCGGCCTCGAGATGGCGCGCTGGCTTGCCGAGCGCCCCGAGGTCGCGCGCGTGCTGCATCCGGGGCTCGAGAGCGATCCGGGGCACGCGATCTGGAAGCGGGACTTCACCGGTGCGAGCGGCCTGTTCAGCGTCGTGCTCAAGCCGGCGCCGCAGGCGGCCGTCAACGCCCTGCTCGACACGATCGAGCTGTTCGGAATGGGCTTTTCGTGGGGCGGGTTCGAGAGCCTGGTGATCCCGTTCGACTGCGCGTCCTACCGCACCGCGACCAGCTGGGCGCCGGGTGGGCCGACGCTGCGCTTCCACATCGGCCTCGAGCAGACCGACGACCTGAAGGCCGACCTCGAGCGCGGCTTTGCCGCCTTCAACGCGGCGATCTAGTGTCCCGGTTCGCAAGTTCGCTGCATTTGCAGCAACCTTAGTACGAACTTGCAAACCGATCAGGACACTAAAATCTAGCTGGTGTCCTTATCGAATCCGAAGTTCGCGAAAGAGCTAGCCGCGAAATCGTGCAAGCTGCGGCTTCGGGACACTAGCCTTTGGCGGCGGGCGTCGTCTCCTCGGCCGCCGTCTGTCGGCCGTAGAACATGATGAAGTAGAGATTGCGAGCGTAGACCACGAGGCCGAGCGCCTGGCCCGCGATGAACACAGGGTCGCGGCGATAGAGCGCGTAGACCAGCAGCAGGACGCCGCCGCCGACCGAGAAGAACCAGAACGCGGACGGCACCACGCTCTTGCGCGCGCGCTCGGAAGCGATCCACTGCACCACAAAGCGCATGGTGAACAGCGCCTGCGCGACGAAGCCGAGCACCACCCAGCCGTCGAAGTTCATGACGAACACATCATGCAGGTAGGCGCCGAGCCTGCTCAGGATATCAGCCGACATGGGAAGTCACCTCGGTTGCGACCGGCGTGGATTTCTTGCGCCGGATCAGCCACCACACCCCCGCGAGGTCCATGATGCCGACCCAGAGCCGGTCGAAGAAGCCATAGTTGGAAACGCCAGCGTGGCGCGGACGATCGATCACGTCGACATAGGCGATCTCGAATCCTTCGCGCCGCACCAGCGCCGGCAGGAAACGGTGCAGGCCATCGAAATACGGCAGCGAGAGGAATACGTCGCGGCGGAATGCCTTGAGGCCGCAGCCGGTGTCGCGGGTGCCGTCACGCAGCACGGTCTTGCGGACCGCGTTGGCGACACGGGACTGGAATTTCTTGAAGCCGGTATCCTTGCGGCCGACACGCTGGCCGGCGACGAGGCCGAGGCGCTCTCCGCCCTCCTCCAGCCGCCCGATGAGGTCGCGCAGGAACTGGGGATTGTTCTGCCCGTCGCCGTCGAGGGTCGCGACGATGCCGCCCCGCGCGAAGCGCACGCCGGTGCGAACGGCCGACGACTGCCCGGCCGATTGGGCGTGGCGGACCTGGCGCAGCTCCGGCCGGCTCCGCATCAGCTCCGCAAGACGCGCGGCGGTGGCATCGGTCGAGCCGTCGTTCACATAGATGATCTCGTAGGCCCAGCGCCCGTCCAGCGCGGCTACGATCTCGGTCACCAGCGGAGCGATGTTGTCCTGCTCGTTGCGGACCGGCACGACAATCGACACCGCAGGAACCGGACGGACGGCATCGGGAGACATGGTGTTCATCGTTCTATCAATCCGCCGGATACAGCCGTTGCGCGGCCGATCGCGAAGCGACTGCCGGTATACTGGAAACTTCTTTTCGTCCAATAGTTTGCAGGCTTTTGGCCCGTCAGGGCCAAGAGCGCTCGCGGACGCGGACGCTTCTTATGAGGCCGCGGGCCCCACGGCAACCCCCCTCAGGGCGGCAATCGACGGTCCAGGCAACGGCTCGACCCGGCCATCGGCCGCAATCACGAAGCCGAGCCGGCGGGCCGCGAACCACTGCCGCACGGCCATGGCGCCAATCACTCCGACCACGCCACCTGCCACCACGTCGCTCGGATGGTGGGCGAGCAGCACGATACGGCTGAGAATGATCAGCACGGCATAGGTCATCATGACGAACCGCGTCCTCGGCCATACCGCCGCCACGGCAAACGCCAGCGAGAACGCGGTGATGGCATGGGCAGACGGCAGACTCGCGAACTGCGGCGACCAGGTCAGCGGTGAGAAGTTGAAGGCGTTGGCCGCGCCACCGACGAATGGACGGCCGCGGCCGATAAGGCCCTTGAGCACCTCGCCCACGAGGTTCGGGATCGCTACGGCAAGGAAAATGAACGACAACCGTACGCCGAGCGCGGCCCACTGCGCCCGTCGCACGCCCGACAACGCCGGTGCCACGATGACCGTCAGCAGCGCCAGCGCGCCGCAGGCCCACAGCACGTATTCCGATTTGCCGAAATCGGTGATGAAGCGGGCCGGCCACAGCTGCGGGGCGCCGCGTACAGGCATCGCGCTGATGACCGGTACGTCCAATGTCAGCATCAGGATCACGACCAGCGCCGCCGTGCCTGCGATCATTCCCAGGGTCTGGCGCGCCAACCGCCGGCGTCCGAGACTGGCGCGCGGCCGTGCGGGCGCACGGACAAGCCGCCCCAGGGAGCGGGCCGTGAAGCCTGCGAGCGCAACCGGATAAGCTTCGCGACCGGCCATGGCCATCTCACTGCGTTCCTTCCGAGCGGAACACCGCGATCGAGACCTGGCGGCCCTGTGAGTAATTGTAGCCCTCGATACGCGTCGCCACGTTGTAGCGCAGCCCGATCGCCTCGGCGCGCGCGGCGAACGCCCGCTCCTGCCGTGACTCGATCAGCGCGAAACGGCAACTGCCCTGGCCGAGGAAGTCGGCGGCGCCGGAGCCATCGGTCAGCAGCGTCGACGTGCTGGTCATGAACACGAGACTCGGCTCATGGAAGCCGGCGGCGACCGCCTTCGGGCCGACGCATTCGACATTGCGCAGCGCGCGCGCCAGTTCGACGCTCGGAAACAGCGGCGACAGCGACGGCAGCACCACGCCATAGACCACGACGCCGAGAAACCAGGACGCCGCCACCGCGTTGAGCAGCGAGCGGTCCGCCTCGTTGTCATCGTAGAGCCACCACGCGAACAACCCGAAGATCATGGCGCCGGCGGCAAACGGCCAGGCCAGGAACGCCGGCTGCAGCGTCAGCGCGATCGACAGCACGATCATGGCGACCGAGATGCAGACCGGCACCACGAACCACCAAGACGCGCCGCGCACCACCCAGGGGGTGCGCGACAGCACACGCCGCTCGAGGGCGCCGATGATCAGGATGGCGATCGCCGGATACAGCGGCAGCACATAGTGCGGCAGCTTGGTGATGACGATCTCGAACACGATCCAGGACGGCACCAGCCATGCCAGCAGGAACTGGGCACCCGGCTCGCGCCGCGCCCGCCACACCGCCGGCGCGGCAAGCCCGGCCAGCGCCGAGCCCGGCCAGAAGGTCAGCCAGAACAGCACGAAATACAGCCCGGGCGGTGCGCCATGCGACTCCTGCGGGCTCGCCAGCTTGTTGAACATGTCGCTGCCGAGCGAGTCGGCGAAGAAGCTGCCGCCTGACTTCAGCACGATCAGCACGAACCACGGCAGCACCAGCACCAGGACCCACATCAGGCCCCACAGCGGTCGCAACTGCCACAGCCACGCGCCGGTGCGGTCGAGGATCAAGAGCGCCGCGATGGTCAGCGCCGCGAACATCAGGATCAGCGGGCCCTTGACCAGCAGGCCGACCGCGATCGCGGTCCAGAACACCGCCGGCAAGGTCCAGGACGGATGAGGCCGGTCCTCGCCGCGCTGCCAGGGCACGTAGATCCGCGCCAGCGCGCCCATCACGGCTACCGAGGCGCACAGCAGCACTGCATCGGTCTTGGCCAAGCGCGCCTCGACCCCGACCAGCACACAGCCGCACAGCATCAAGGCCGCCAGCAGCGCTCCGCGGCGGGTGACGAAGGCGAGCGCGGTCCAGTAGGTCAGCAGCACGGCGCCGATGGCGCCGATTAGCGAGGGAATGCGGAACAGCCAGATGCGGACCTGCGCCCGTGGCAGGCCGAGCTTGGCGGCCGTCTCCACCGCCGCCGCCTGCAACCAGTAGATGCCGACCGGCTTCTTGTAGCGGACCTCGTCCTGGAACCGGATGTCGACGAAATCGCCGGTCTCGACCATCTGCTTGGTGGCCTGGGCGAAGCGCGCTTCGTCACGGTCGATCGGCGGGATGTTGAAGAAGCCAGGCAGGAAGAACAGCAGACCCACCAGGACCAGGAAGATCGAGGCACGGGCGTGGCTGGTTGCCACCACGTCGATGACGCGTGCAAGTCCGCGCCCGGGATCGACCCGGTTGGTGGGTTCGCGCGGCGCGCCAAAACGGGGGCGGTAAAGGGTCTCGGCCATCGGTTTCGCATACGATGAAACCGCCACCCCGACAACAGTTTGAACCCCTGTTATTGAATTCTCACCACAACTGTGTCCGCGGCGCCCGTCGCGTCCATCACGGTGAGCCGCACGAAGCCGGGTCCCGGCGGCTCGACCAGTGTCTGCCGCCGGCCGTCGATGTCGCCAACGGAAATTCCATTAACCAACATGGTCAGCGGCAGCACCCCGCCGGCAACCCTGACCGGCAGCGGCACAAACGATTTCGCGCCGTCAGCGGCAGCGTCGATCCGCGAGCCGTTCAACGGAAACTGGATGTGCAGCGCCTGCTCGCTGCCGGTGCGGATGAGGTCGCCTGCCGGACGGAAGCGGCGCAGCGGAAGCGGCAACCTGGTATTGCTGGCGATCAGGACCCCGCGCGGCGGCTTCGGCAGTGCCGCCGGCAGCTTGCCGGTGCGCGCGAAGGCGTCGAACAGGATCGGCGCCGCAGCGCTCCGTCCGATCAGGCCCGGCACCGGCGCCCCGTCGGGGCGCCCGACCCAGACCCCGATGGTCATGCGGCCGTCGAAGCCGACCGACCAGGCGTCGCGATAGCCGTAGCTGGTGCCGGTCTTGAACGCGATGCGGCCATGCACGCCGTTTTCGGGCGGCGGCGTGCCGATCAGCACGTTGCCGACCTGCCAAGCAGCCGCCTGATCCATCAGGCGCTGCGGCTCGCGCACCCCATCTGCGTCATCAACGATTTCGCGTAAGGCCACGGTCTGGCCGAGCCGGGCAAGCCCGGCATAGAGCCGCACGAGGTCGTTCAGCGTCACGCCGACGCCGCCAAGCCCCATGGCAAGGCCGGGGACCTCGTCCTTCGGCAGCACCAACGCCGCACCGGCCTGCTTCAGCCGCGCCGACAGCCGGCTTGCGCCGACGCGATCGAGCAGCGCGATCGCAGGCACGTTCAATGACAGCTGCAGCGCGCGCCGCACCGGTACGGTGCCCTGGAAGGTCATGTCGAAGTTTTCTGGCGCGTAATTGCCAAAGCGGATCGGGCGGTCGTCGATCAGGCTGTCGGGATGCACGAAGCCGTCCTCGAAGGCGAGCCCGTAGATGAATGGCTTCAGGGTCGATCCGGGCGAGCGCACCGCGCGGGTCATGTCGACCTGTCCGGCCCGGCGCACGTCGAAATAGTCCGGTGAGCCGACATGGGCGAGCACGTCGCCGCTGTCATTGTCGACGACGAGGATGCCGATCGAGACGTCCGCGCCCTGCGCCGCCGCGCGATCGCGGGCCAGCGCCTCGAGATTTTTCTGCAGCGTCGCATCGAGCGTGGTGCGGATCACGCGGGTGTCGGGCAAGGCGCCGACGACCTGATCGGTGGCATGGGGCGCCAACAGCGGCATCGGCTTGCGCAGCCGCGGCACGTTCTCGGCGCGTGCGGTCGCGGCGTCCTCCTGGGACACCCTGCCCTCACGCACCATGCGATCGAGCACCCGATCGCGGGCGGCCCGCGCCGCTTCGGGATAACGATCGAGCCGTCGCGTTTCCGGCGACTGCGGCAACGCCACCAGCAGCGCCGCTTCCGCGAGCGACAATCGCCTGGGCTCCTTGCCGAAATAGGCGAGCGCAGCGGCACGGACACCTTCGAGGTTGCCGCCGAACGGCGCCATGGTCAGGTAGAGGTCGAGAATCTCGTCCTTGTCGAGCTGCCGCTCGATGTCGATCGCTCGCACCATCTGCTTGAGCTTCGCCAGCACCGAGCGTTCGCGGCGCGGCTCCAGCAGCCGCGCGAGCTGCATGGTGATGGTCGAGCCGCCTGACACGATGTGGCCCCGTGTCGCGAGCTGCAACGCGGCGCGGCCGAGCGCCAGCGGATCGACGCCGACGTGGGTGTGGAAGCGCTGGTCTTCATAGGCGAGCAGCAGGTTGACATAGGTGGGATCGACGCCGCCTGTCACCGGCAGCCGCCAGCGACCGTCGGCCATGGCGTAGGCGCGCAGCAGCTTGCCGTTGCGGTCGAGGACGATGGTCGAGACCTTGTGTGCCTCGGCGAGCGGTACAGGACCGAGCGACACGACCCAGGCGGCGAAGCCGGCAAGACCGATGCCGACGGCGACCAGCGCCGTCAGCACCGCGGCCCTGAGCCGCCTCCGTCGGCCCGTGCCGGCCGCGATCGTCCCCTCGCCGCTCATTTGGCGGGCCGCACCTCGGCCGTGCCGGTCGCCGTGCGGCCGTAGCGCGAGGGATTGTACATGTCCTCGACATAGGCCTGCGGCAGCACGTACTTGCCCGGCGATACGGCGCGGACGACGTAGGCCACGGTGAACACCGGCTTGTCGCTGCCGGTCCGGTCGATCGCGGCATTGAAGCGGTCGTCACGGAACTCGGTGTTCGCCGGCTCCTTGCCGTCCTCGATCCAGTCCAGCGTTCCGGTGTCGCCGGAGGACACGAGATGCGGATTGTCGATCTCGAGTCCGGCCGGCAGATAATCCGCCACCATGATCTTGCCGTACTCCGGCTTGGCTTCTGTGATCTTCAGCACCACTGCGAAGCGGTCGTTCTGCTTCGCCTTGGCAACGTCGGCCGGCTGGCCATCGAGCGTGTAGTAAGCGCGCTCGATCTTGAAGCCGTTGGCGGCCGCTGGCTCCGGCGTCACCGGAGCACCGGTCACGGCCACCACCGCCTGTAGCGGCGCATCGCCGGTGTTGGTGATCTTGACCGGCTTGGTGCCGACGTCGGCGGCCGTATAGCTGCGGTACAGTGCGGTCTTCACCGGGCTGCCGTCGACATCCATCGCCAGGGCGTTCGCCTCCTTCGCCAGCGCCCGCGAGGCCAGTACCAGCCAAGCGTTCTCCTGCGTCGATGTGTACGGAGTGAGGCCGCGCGCGGCTTCGACACGCTGCACCGCCGAGGTCAGCGTCGCCCGCGTCGCGTTGCCTTCGCTGGCAAGCGACACCAGTGCCGCGGCGTCACGCAGCGACGAACCATAGTCGGTGCGGCCGAACACCAGCACCGGCTTGGGATTGAGGCTGTCGAGCGCCGCCGCATACACCCGCTCCGCCCGCGCGCGGTCGCCGACGAGGGCCAGCGCCGCAGCGAGCTGGGCCTTGGCGATCGGGGTCGCGAGGTTGTTGAGCTTGGTGTCGGCGAGGTAGCGCAGGTCGCCGATCGGCGCGGTGCCGTTCTTGGCGAGCACATAGAGGCCGTAGGCCAGGTTGCGGCCGCCGTCCTTCTCCGGCTCCGGCGCGTTGACCACCGTGTTGCGGATGCGGTCGAGCGCCGTCTTGAACAGCGTGTCGGGCACCACAAATCCCTTCTCCCGCGCGCGGGTCAGGAAGTCGGTGACATAGGCGTCGAGCCAGGCGTCGTCGCCGCCCGCCGACCACAGGCCGAACGAGCCGTTCGAGCCCTGCCGCGCCAGCAGCCGGTCGATCGCATCCTTGATGCGCTGGTCGACCGCCGTGTCCATCGCCAGATGGGCCTCGACCGCGAGGTCGTTGACATAGAGCAACGGCATGGCGCGGCTGGTGATCTGTTCGGAGCAGCCGAACGGATAGCGGTCAAGTGCCTTCAGGATGGTGGCGGCGTCGAGCGCCGTCGACGTGCTGACGGACACCGACACGCCGCCGGTCCCCGACACGAGGTCGGCGAACATGTCGGGTGACAGCGTCAGGCTCTCCCCCTTGGCGAGGGTGCGCACGGTGCGGCGCGCCAGGATCTGCGTCGCCGGCTTGACCTCGAGCGTGTAGTGCCGTGCGAGCGTCAGCCCGCTCGGTCCGCGGATGTCGACGTCGAGCTTGGCCGTCCCTGCCCCGCCCGCGTCGAGCGCGACGGAAACGCTGTTGCGCTGCTTGGCGGCGAGCCGCATCACCGTCGACGGATTGCCGGTGAGCTTCACCGGGCCCGTGGTGTTGATGCCGATGGTGTAGTCGCCGGCGGCGCCTTCGACATTGTCGATGTCGAGGGTCATCGAGCCGTGGTCGCCATTGAGCAGGAAGCGCGGCAGCGTCGCCGTCAGCACCACTGGATCACGGATGGTGACGTCGGTGTTGGCGCGGCCGAGCTTGGTGGCGGTCCACGCCACCGCCATCACCCGCGCGGTGCCGGCGAATTCCGGGATGTCGAAGGAGATCTCCGCCGTGCCGTTCGGGCCGACGGTGACGATGCCCGAATACAGCGCCAGCGGCTTCTGGGTGGGCGGGCTGCCCTGCAGCTCCGCCGCGGGTGCGTCGCCGCCCGAGCGGATCTGGCCGCGCGTGCCCTGCATGCCGTCGATCAGCTGGCCGTAGAGATCACGGATCTCCGCGGTCAGGCGGCGCTGGCCGAGATAATAGTCGTCCGGCGTCGGCGGCTTGTAGTTGGTGAGGTTGAGGATGCCGACATCCACCGCAGCGACGACGATCTTGGCATCCTCGCCGGGGGCGAGCCCCTCGATCTTGACCGGCAGCTTCAGTGTCGAGCTCGGCCGGATCAGTGCCGGCGGCGTCAGGCTGACGCTGAGCGTGCGCGCCTTCTTGTCGAGGCTGAGCCACTTCAGGCCGATGGCGCGGCCGGGCATGCGCTGGGCGGTGGTATCAAGCGGACGCCGCAGCGTCGCCACCACATAGGCGCCGGTGCCCCAGTCGCTGCCGACGGGAATCTTGACCTGCGCCATGCCTTCCTTGACGTCGACGGACTGCGTGGTCAGCAGCCGGTCGCCGAGCACGTTGACGGTCAGCCGGCCCGCGGTGCGGGCGTTGACCGACACCGTCATGGTGTCGCCGGACTGGTATTCCGGCTTGTCGATCGAGGTCTCCAGCAGGTCGGGCGTGTCGGCGCTGCCATCCGAATACCAGCCGACGTCGAACTGCACCGAGGTCAGCGGGCCATCGGCGTCGGTGGTCTTGACGTCGAGGCGGTAACGGCCGGGCTGCGGCGCCAGCTGGATGTGTGCCGGGGTATCGGCGGCGACCGTCAGGTCCCCGTCGGCGACGCGCTTGGTCGTCTTCACCGGCTCGTAATCCCAGGACGAGCCCTGGCGGTACCATTGATAGCGGGACTCGATCCGCAGCAGCTCGTAGCGCAGGCCGCTGCGCGCCAGCGGCTTGCCGTCGGGCGCGACGAACACGACGTCGAATTTGGCCGGGTCGCCCTCGGCGACGCTCTTGTCGGCGAACAGCGGCTTGACGCCGATCATGTTGCCCTGGGGGGCGACCGGCAGGGCCATCTTGCGCTCGACCGCGCGGCCGCCGGTTTCCACCATGCGGACGAAGAACAGCGCCTCCTGCGGCCGGGTCGAGGACGGCGGCTTCGGCAGGCTGGCCTTGAACGTCGCCTTGCCGTCGGCGTCGGCCTCGGGGAGGTCCTCGAGCGGCGTGCGCTCGTTGCTGGCGGTCTCGGTGTCGGCGACGCCGAACTGATAGCCGGCGTATCCTGGCCGGCCATCGGCGGGCACGACCAGCATGTCGCCTTCGATCGTCAGGCCTGCGGCGGGCGCGCCATAGAGGAAGCGGCCATCGACCTGCAGTTCGACCGGATTATCAGCAGAAATCTGCTTCGCCTTGGACGACAGATCGAATTCGATCCGATCCGGCACGTAGTCTTCGACCATGAAGGTGGTCTCGCCGATCGACGGCGCCTTCGGATCGGTGAACGCCCGCACCCGCCAGGTCCCGGTCGGAACCGCCGAGTTGAGCGGCAGCGTCAGGCTGCGGCCGCCGGCACCCTGGTCCGGCAGCACGGCGCGGCGGAATTCGACGCCATCGGGGCGCTCGACCACGAGCGTCAGCGGGCTGCCGGTCGCGGCCTTGCCCTGCCCGTCGCGCAACAGCGCGGTGAGATAGACGGTCTCGCCGGAGCGGTACACCCCGCGTTCGGCATAGACGAAGGCATCGAGCCCGGCCGGCACTGCGCGGCCGGCGACGCCGCGGTCGGTCAGGTCGAAGGCATTGGATTTGAGGCTGAGGAAGGCGTAGTCGGCTTTCTCTCCGGACGCTGTCAGCAGCGCCGGCGACAGGCCGCCCTCGCCGCGCGCGAGGCCGGATTCGAACAGCACATGCCCGGCCTCGTCCGTGGTCTTGGTGGCGAGGATCTCGTTGCTGCGGGAGATCAGGCGGACCTCGGCGCGGCCGACCGGCGCGGTCGACGCCAGCGAGTTGACGAAGACATGGATGCCGTCATTGCCCGAGAATGCGGTCAGGCCGAGATCGGAGACGATGAACCACTGCGTCGCGAGCGAGCCGGAATCGTCGTCATTGGCCGAGCCGGGCCCCTTGGCCGCTGCGGTCATGACATAGACGCCGGGCTGCAGGTCGCCGACCGCCTGGTCGACCGGGAACGCCGTCGTGACGTCCTCATTCAGCTTGGTCGCGGTCGCCATCTCGCCCGACCACACCTTGACGCCGCGCTCCTCGCCGAGGTTCGACAGATCATAGCTCGACAGCGAGCGCTGGAAGTCGCTGCCGAGCACGGTGTTGATCAGGTTGCGGTCGCCGATGCGGAAGATCTGGATGGTCACCGCGGGCGTGTTGACGCTGACCAGCGGGATGCCGCGCTGGCCGGTGCGCGGCAGCACATAGGCGCGGCCGGTGAAGCGCGCGAACGGCTTGCGGTCGCGGACATAGACGTTGAACTCGGCCGACTTCGGCAGGGTCTCCTTGACCGTCGACGGCAGGCCGGCGCGCAGGTTGAGGTTGTAGCGCTCGCCGTGCTTGAGCCCCTCGACGCAGAGCTGCTGGTCCTCGGTGGTCAGCGCCGGCTGGTCGGTGCCACCGAGCGTCACGAACGGGGTGAAGTCGACCCGCTTGGCGAGGTTCTCCGAAAACTGGAAGCAGACCCGGGGCGACGCCGAATCCGAGTCCACCGTATAGTCGAGCAGCCGGAAGCCATGGTCGTCGCGCAGCTTCTCGTACTCGCCGCGGACATCGGCGACCTCGCGCTGCTCCAGCGACAGCCGCAGCGCGTCGAGCGCGGGGCGCCACAGCTTGCGGTCTGCCAGCGACTTGCCGAGCACCGCGAGCGCATCGGCCTCCTCTGCCGGATTACCGAGCCGCTGATAGGCGATGTAGGACGCGGTCGAGGCGCGCTCGAGCAGGAAGGTCTGCTCGCGGCTGTCGACCGGGCGGACCTGCAGGATGGTCTTGGCGATGCGCAGCCAGTTACCGGCGTCCTCCGGCGCGACCGCGGCGACCTGGCCGAGAATTTGCAGGCCGGCCCGCAGGTCGTTGCGGCGCAGCGCCGCGTCCGCATCGGTCTTGAGCGTGGCCGCAGGCTTGGCGACCGGGCCGGCATCCTTCTTCATCTGGGCTTCGAGCCGGATCGCGGCGTCCGCGAGGTCGTCGCGTCTGAATGCCTTGTCCGCGGCGTGCGCCGAGACCAGGCCGAACGCCAGCGTTGCGACCAACGTGGCGGCGCGAACCAGACCGATCATGGTGAACTCCCTGAAGTGGCGGACGGACGCCGCCTGAACCCGACGAGATGCGCGAATCGTGACGGTGTCATGGCTACACGATCGGGCGACGAAAAAGTCGCCTCTCGTGCCGCGATCATGATCCATCGGCATGACGGCTTCGTCACGCATGATTGCGCGGGCGCCCCGAACTGGGGTACCCCTGCAGTTGTCGCCCCACCCCCGTTTCAGGTTCGGTGGACGCGCGCTGAAATTGTGTCGGATTTCATCAGCAATTTGCTGCTATGAAGAAGTAACGGTCCCGTAGCTCAGCTGGATAGAGCAACAGCCTTCTAAGCTGTGGGTCACAGGTTCGAATCCTGTCGGGATCGCCATAAAATCAATGACTTAGCGGCCTTCAAAAACCCCAAAAGTTGCAACCTGTCTGTGAGGTTGTAACTTTTCTTCATCCTCCGTTCGCCTGCAGCCGAAGTCGGGTGCGTTGCTGACAACAACGGTGTGAGATTTCTGAAAGACCTCGACAATTGCGAGGTCAGTTATGAAATACGAGAAGCTCTGGATTTCCGCGCTGCTCGCCGTTCAAAACGAGTGGTCACTGATGGCGTTCGCTATGCTGTTGGCAATTTCCACATGTTGGCAGCTGGCGCAGCGGTGGCGACGGTGAAGCGCCCTCACCTCCCCGACCTCGGCCTCTCGAACGGATGCTTCACCGGCAGCGACTTCATGGTCGGCATGTCGGCCGGCCGGTCCGGATAGAAAACGTCACGCGCCGTAGCCATCGGCCGAGGAAGGCGTCCCGGAACATCATGGCGTCGACCGGCCGCGCGAACTCGTAGACGCGCCAGCGGCCCTCGTGCTCAATGATCTCGCCGGTCGGATCGAACGGCGCTCAATGTCACCACGCTGGACCGCCGATCACGCCGCAAGTCACCGCAGAAAGCCCAACACGTTGCCGTGCAGAGCCTAAATTCACGGTTGAGGAGAGTCGAAACCAACTGAACTCGGCTTCTCCCCGAATCCCACCGTTTCATTTTCCCCCAAAACCAAAACGTTGGTTGGAAGCGGAACTGGAGCGGTCCATAAGAAACGTACTGGACGCGGATGCTGATTCGAACCTTCCCGGGTGATCAGCCCCGCTCCCCAGTTGGCAGGAGTTGGGCTCAGGCCCTCCTATCTGCCGTCGCGACGTCGGGTGAGCGAGCCGTCTCGGGTCCAAACCGGGACGGCTTGATCGATTCCGATAAATCGATCCGGAACACAGATTGTCCCGAGCTATTCCGCACCGCAAGGAAAACTTGACGAGGAGTGAAAAAAGGCTGGCGGCAGCGTACCGAGGGAAGAAGCGCAAGCCGAAGTGTTCTTCGCCTCCTCGGCATTCAGCCACTTGCGTACAGTGTCTTGTAACAGGTCCGCGTCGTCGGCCAACGTGCCGATACCCGCTACTTGCCGTCGTGCCGGCGAGCGATCACGCGTGTGAAAGCGACACTGTTCATGATGCGGCCCCATCAGAGACACGAGGCAAGCTGCTGTGGCGTGTACGGTGGCGTGCCCCGTACCGTCTCGTGCTTATAAGATATCGGCTCTCCTCCGCTGAGCCGCGTCATGACCGCGCCGTTGGGGATTTCCCAGCTTCGCCGCCTCGACACTGGACTAGACGCCCGGCATGCTCGCAGCATGAAACCGACGCTTCCCGGGCTTCTTCCAATTTCGCTCATTATGCTCACCGCTGTGCTGGTGGTGTGGCTGGGCTTCGCCGGCCCGCTGATATCGGAAACAGACGCCAAAGGATGGCTGGCCGTCGTCGAGAAATGGCAAACCCTGATTGGGGTTCTTGGGGCTTTCGGCGTTGGCTATTTGGCGGTGCGGCCAGTTTGGCGACAGGTGCGAATTCAGGGCGCCCAGGCGGCGATGCAGATGCTGCCCGTGATTGAGCAGGAGCATGAAGCCACGCAGAGAGACTTCGCGCTTTTGAGCGACGTTCTCGCAGTATTGCGGAACATCGACCACATGTACGACAAACTGACCGATGACGAGACGTACGATGATCGATTCTCGGTCGCTGAGGCCAGCACAAAGACCATCCTTGATTATCTCGACAATCTGCATTCTCCGCGTTGGGAAGAGTTCGTTGGCCGCCTGACGTTGACCAGACACGAACGGGTCGTTCGTCAGCGCTTGCACGGGACTATCAAGACAATCGTTTTTCCTATACGCGAGTTGAAGGACGGTCCGATAAGTTACGAAGGCGAGCACGGCGAATATTATGAAGATGACTCCGAGTTCGTGTCTCGGTCTGTCAACGTCGCAAAGGATACTGGCGAAAGGCTGCGTGCAGCTTACACAGCAGCGAGAGAAAGCGCCAATGCACGGTATTCTGATATTCGCGCTGCAGGCCGACGCTTGCACGTTTCGATAAATGACAGCACTTGAAACGGCGAGCGCGGCGCCGCGAACTAGGTTTTGTCGCCTCGCCTTTTGGCTTCAAACCATCCGCGAGTGGCCATTTGCATGGCATGATCTTTGAAGTGCTGCGCGTGGCAGCAGATGAGCTGCGGCAGGCCGCCCGTGGCGGCGCGTAGTTGGCGACCGACCGGGGCCATAGCCTTCCACCCCAATCTGCCGCAGCCACTTCGCGATAACGGCGACTCGAAAATAGCGACAAGACCAGCGCCGGAGCTTCCACCAGTCCCTCCGGTTGATGCGGGCAGTCTAGCAACTTGCAGGTCGTGGATTTTGGCGTCCTGGATGGCTGCTGATCGACGCGGCCCGCAAGGGGCCTTGGCTCCCACCGTTTCGCCCAGTCTTACTCGATTGAAGAGACGCGGATATTTGGCGGTTACACCGCTATCGCACGGTATCTCGCTGAAACTGCGGGTTCTCCGCTTGGTTGCGCCGCCCACAACGGTTCGCTTCCGTTGGCGAGCGCCATTGGCCATTAACCTCTGGGTGAGGATTTGCGGCAACAGCCCCTGAAATTCCCAAGAGCCCATTGTTTTAAAAGGACTATTTGACTCGCCTGCGGGAACTTTACGCTTGTTCATGTTCATGAAATCGCGCCATATAGTCGCATCGAGCGGGTTCCCATTTGATGTCGCCACTTCGGCCATTGCTGCTTGGATGCGTGCTGACCGCCCTGTCCGTGACAGGAGCGCTGGCGCAGCGCGTGATCGTGGTCGAAGAGAACGACGTCATCGCCAAGAGCTACGATCCGGTCAAAGGCTTCGACGCCGTCCACGACTACGACTACACCCAGGGTTTCTACGCCGCGGTCGTGTTCGACGACTTCAAGGCGGTGCCGGCAGCGGGCAAGGTCTATGACGCGTTGCAGGGCGGCATGATCACCTTCGGCGCGCCGGCCGGGCAGCGCCAGTCCGAGCTGAGCTGGATCTTCGGCCAGAGCATCTACACGCCGCAGCGCATCGAAAGCCCGGTGCGCCAGCCCGGCGACCGTCCGTTCGGCGGCTGGCTCTACACTGGCGTGACCTTGGCGCGCGAAAGCGGCCGCCGCCAGCTCGACACCTTCGAGATCGAGGTCGGCGCCGTCGGTGGCTCGGCTTCGCTGGCGCCCTGGGTGCAGAGCAGCTTTCACACCATCATCGGCTCGTCGATACCGCAGATCGGCAACTATCAGCTCGCCAATGAGCCCGGCATCCTGCTGGCCTGGGATCGGCGCTGGAAATTCGGCACCGAGTTCGGCAACGGCTTCGGCATGGACGTCATCCCCGCGGTCGGCGTCGCCGCCGGCAACGTCTTTACCTATGGCGAGATCAGTGGCCTGGTGCGCATCGGCCAATCGCTCGGCACCACCTGGGGACCGACCCGAATCCGCCCCTCGCAGTCCGGGGCATACTTCATGTCGACCAGTCCGGATGATCCGTGGTGGGGCTGGGATATCTTTGCCGGCGGAGCGGTGCGCGGTGTCGCCCGCAACATCTTCCTCGATGGCAGCACCTTCGCGTCGAGCCCGAGCGTGACCAAGAAGCCGTTCGTCACCGACCTGATCGCCGGCGCCGAGGTCTTCACCCAGAGCGGCTACAAGCTCGGCGCCTCGGTGACGCTGCGCTCGCCGGAATACAAGACCCAGCCCAAGAGCGACTGGTTCGGCTCCCTCGAGGCCGGCTTCCGCTTCTGATCGCGGCCGGTTGCTGACCGGAACCGCCTCCCACGCATTTGCAATCGGTGGCGGCTCATGAACAATGGGCCAGACCTGTCCAAGAGATTGCCGATGCCCGCTCCCCGCCCGCCTGCCTTCGAGACCCTCAGCCTTCATGCCGGCCAACACCCCGATCCGGTGACCGGATCGCGGGCCGTGCCGATCCACCAGACCACGTCGTTCGTCTTTCAGGACGCCGACCATGCCGCCGCGCTGTTCAACCTGGAGCGCGCCGGCCACATCTACACCCGCATCTCCAACCCCACCATCGCGGTGCTGGAGGAGCGGCTCGCCGCATTGGAAGGCGGCGTCGGCGCGGTCTGCACCGCGAGCGGCATGGCCGCGATGCATCTGGCGATCGCCACCCTGCTCGGCGCCGGCGATCACATCGTCGCCTCGGCCTCGCTCTATGGCGGCACCATCAACCTGCTGACGCATACGCTGCCGCGCTTCGGCATCACCACCACCTTCGTGAAGCCGCGCGACCTCGACGGCCTGCGCAAAGCGATCACGCCACGCACGCGGCTCGTGATCGGCGAGACCATCGGCAATCCCGGCCTCGAGGTGCTGGACATTCCCGCGGTCGCCGAGATCGCGCATGCAGCACAGATTCCGCTGCTGATCGACAACACCTTCGCCACGCCCTATCTCAGCCAGCCCGGCGCGCTCGGCGCCGACATCGTGATGCACTCGACCACCAAGTGGATCGGCGGCCACGGCATTGCGATCGGTGGCGCGATCATCGACGTCGGCCGTTTCGACTGGGAAAAGTCCGGCAAGTTTCCGACCCTGACGACGCCCTATGCCGGCTACCACGGCATCGTCTTCAGCGAGGAATTCGGCCCCGCCGCGTTCATCATGCGCGCCCGCGCCGAAGGGCTGCGCGACTTCGGCGCCTGCCTGTCGCCGACCAACGCCTTCCACCTGCTGCAGGGCGTCGAGACGCTGCCGCTGCGCATGCAGCGCCATGTCGAGAACACCGCGGCGGTGCTCGCCTTTCTGACCACCAACAAGGCCGTCGACTGGGTGATCCATCCCTCGCTGGAGAACCATCCCGACCATGCGCTGGCGAAGACGCTGCTGCCGCGCGGCGCCGGTTCGATCGTCAGCTTCGGCATCAAGGGCGGCCGCGCCGCAGGCCGCAAGTTCATCGAGGCGCTGCGGCTCGCCAGCCATCTCGCCAATGTCGGCGACGCCAAGACCCTGGTGATCCACCCCGCCAGCACCACCCATCAGCAGATGGATGCGGCCCAGCTCGCCGAGGCCGGCGTCGGCGAGGAGCTGGTGCGCCTGTCGATCGGCCTCGAAGCGGCCAGCGATATCATCGATGACTTTGCGCAGGCGCTGCGCGCATCCCAGAAGGCCTGACCATGCGATTGACCGTCGATGACGTAGAGATCTTCGCCGCCACCGGCGGCAAGCCGTTCGATCCGTCGCTGCCGCTGGTGGTGTTCCTGCACGGCGCCGGCTTCGATCATTCGATCTGGGCCCTGCCCGCGCGCTGGTTCGCGCATCACGGCCATGCGGTGCTGGCGCCGGACCTGCCCGGCCACGGCCGCTCCGCCGGCAAGCCGATCGCGAGCATCGAAGGGCTCGCCGACTGGACAGTGCGGCTGATCCATGCGGCCGGGGCGACACGTGCACGGCTTGTCGGCCACTCCATGGGATCGCTGATTTCCCTGGAGGCCGCCTCGCGCCATCCCGACACCATCGCGGAGATCACCCTGATCGCCGCCGGCGCCAGCATGAAGGTGTCGCCCGACCTGCTCGGCGCCGCCGAGGCCAACCAGCACGACGC
The DNA here is from genome assembly GCF_052115025.1 of Bradyrhizobium sp. 2TAF24. NCBI lineage: Bacteria > Pseudomonadati > Pseudomonadota > Alphaproteobacteria > Hyphomicrobiales > Nitrobacteraceae > Bradyrhizobium > Bradyrhizobium sp. 2TAF24. The sequence continues at coordinate 170,864 of NZ_JBFRFW010000014.1, forward strand.
CATCGACATGGTGTCGATCTGGGGACACGGCTTCCGTGCCTCGCTTGGCGGCTCGCGCGCGCCGGGGCTGTGGATGCTGGGCGGTGGCGAGCGCGTGCTCGAGGCGGCCGCGCCCGGCGTGCTGCACACCGATCTCGCCGCCTGCAATGCCTATAGCCGCGCGCTGGATGCTGCAGCTGGCCTGTCGATCCCGGCGACGCTGATCCTGGGCGAGCGGGACATGATGACCCCGCTCAAGGCCGGCACCGAACTCGCGGGCGCTATCAAGGGGGCGCGGCGCGTGGTGCTTCCCGGCGCTGGCCACATGCTGACCGCCGAGCGCCCCGACGAGGTGCTCGCCGCCCTCATCGGCTGACGCAGCACATAGCGCAGCAGGCGCGCCCGCCCGGACGCGGCCTGCTGCGGCGCGCGGTGCGGCGCCTACTTCTTCATCTCGTCCTTCTTCATGCCGTCCTTGCTCATGGTGTCCTTGGACATGTGGTCCTTGGACATATGATCGTCCTTCTTCATCCCGTCCTTGCTCATCGTATCCTTGGACATTGTATCCTTGCTCATGGTGTCCTTGCCCATCTTGTCCTGAGCGAAGGCCGCCGGCGCGAGCGCGAGGCCGAGCGAAAGAACGGCCGCGGAAATCCCGAGCGAGATGCGGTTGCTGAATGCCATGGTCGAAAATCCTCCAAAACCGGTGTGACGCGACGATCGTCGCCCTGATTGCTACGGCACTGGAGGATCGATGTTACGGTCGCGCCGAACATTCGGCGCTGATCCGTCGATGACGAAGTCGTGAACGGCGACGCACTGCAGCATGGACAAGGCCGTCACACGACGGCGGCACATTCTCTCAGGCGGCTTCGCCGTCGGCCATGCTGATGACCACGTCGGAGAACCGCTCGCCCTGGATCACGATGTGGTCGCGCAGGACTCGTGCGGCGAGTTCGCCGTCACCGGCGAGGATCGCCTGCACCGCCGCGGCGTGTTCCGTCAGCGACTGGCTGACCCGGTTGCGTGCCCGCAGCTGCATGCGGCGGTATGGCGACAGCCGCCGGTGCAGCCCGAGACATTGGTCGGTGAGAAACGTGTTGTGGCTCGCGCGGTAGATCGCTGCGTGAAAGGTGGCGTTCTCGAAGTAGTAGGCTTCGGCATCGCCGGCCTGCGCCGCCTGCTCGCAGGCTGCATGCGCCGCGGTGATGGCGGCCGCGTCCGCCGCGGTGTGGCGGCGCGCCGCCAGGCGGCCGCAGGCGGCCTCGAGCTCGGCCATGGTCTCGAACATTTCCACCAGGCGACGCGGATCCGGTGCGCTGACGATGGCGCCGCGCCGCGGCCGGATCTCGACAAGGCCGGTGGCGGCGAGATGCAGCAGCGCCTCGCGGATCGGCGTGCGCGACACCCCGAACTTGTCGGCCAGCACCGTCTCCTCGAGGCGCGTGCCCGGGGCCAGACGGCCGGTGACGATCTCGTCCTCGATGGCTTCGCGCAACCGCGACGGCTGTTTCATGGTCTTGATCTTGCCAACAAACCAAGGTCGAATGGTGTATACACGAAAGCCGGAATAGTATGCACTGAAAATCGGCACGCTCCCCCTCCGGCTGGGGCGCGGGGCCATGCAGGGTCAGGTGATGGCAAAGACGGCCGAGGCGCATGCCTTCCTCAATGACTTGATGCAGACGCTGACGGACCGCGGCCGCGCCTTGTTGCGGCGCACGCGAAGCCGGGCCGACAACACCGACCTGATCGAGCTTGCCGAGATGCTGCTGTCGCGCCGCGGCGAGGCCTCGGGCGTGATGCTGGCCCAGTCCCTGCTCGCGGGCTACGAGCGCGCCCCGCGCGAGGTTCGCCTCGAATTCCTCAAGGCGCTGGCCGACAAGTTTGGCCCGGACCAGGCGGAGCTCGATGCGGCAATGGAGGCTTGTCGGACGGCGCCGGACGCCGCCGCCATTCGCGCTCTGCACCATGCGACCGAGCCGCGGCGCCAGGAGCTGTTCCGCCGCCTTAATCTCGCGCCCGGCGGCACCTTTGCCCTCGTGCGCATGCGCGAAGAACTGCTCGACCACGTCAAGGCGCATCCCGAGCTCGCCGCGGTGGACGCGGATTTTGCGCACTTGTTCTCGTCGTGGTTCAACCGCGGCTTCCTCGAACTGAAACCCATCCGCTGGACCACGGCGGCCAATATTCTCGAAAAGATCATCCGCTACGAGGCGGTGCATCCGTTCGCCGACTGGAACGATCTCCGCAGCCGCCTCGAGCCGGCCGATCGCCGCTGCTACGGCTTCTTCCATCCACAGCTCGTCGACGAACCCTTGATCTTCGTCGAGGTGGCGCTGACCAGCGATATTCCCGCGGCCGTCGGCCCGCTGCTGGCGCAGAACCGCGACGCCATCGCCCCCGACAAAGCCACGACCGCGATCTTCTATTCGATCTCCAACACCCAGCGCGGCCTCGCCGGCGTGTCGTTCGGCCACTTCCTGATCAAGCAGGTGGTCGAGGACCTGAAGCGCGAGATGCCGGCGCTGAAGACCTTCGTCACGCTGTCGCCGGTGCCTGGATTCGCCGGCTGGCTGCGTCGCGAACGGGCAGCGGGTGACGCCTCGATGTTCGACGCGGAACAGCGCAAGACGCTGGCGCTGCTCGATGCGCCGCGCTGGTTCGATGATACGGCCGTGTGTGCGGAGATCGAGCAGTTGCTGTTGCCGGTCGCGGCCTACTACTTCCTGCATGCAAAAAATGCTGCGGGGCGTCCGGTCGATCCGGTGGCGCGTTTCCATCTCGGCAACGGCGCCCGGCTGGAGCGGCTGAATTTCCTGGGCGATCGCTCCGAGCGGGGGCTGAAGCAGGCGCACGGGCTGATGGTCAATTACCTCTACGATCTTGCCGCCATCGAGAAGAACCACGAAGCGTATGCCGAGAACGGCGATATCGTGACCTCGCCCGCCGTGCGGCGTTATCTGAAGGATTTTGCACCGCGAGATCTGGTGACGACGACCTGATGCGACGGAGATGTCGCAGCGGGGATGGCTGGGACTACAACCAAAAGACGTTTAAAACACCGAATCGAACTGGGGAGACAACGCTCATGCTTTCACGCCGCCATGTCCTGGCTTCGGCGCTCGCCGCGCCGGCCCTGCTGCGCTTCGGTCCCGCGCAGGCTGCCACCACGCTGAAGATCTCGCACCAGTTTCCCGGCGGCACCATCGACCAGGGCGACTTCCGCGACCGCCTGACGCGCATGTTCGCGGCGGAGGTCAGCAAGCGCAGCGGCGGCGAGATCGCCGCGGAAGTCTATCCGAACTCTTCGCTGATCAAGGTCAACGCCCAGTTCTCCGCCATGCGCAAGGGCGCGCTCGACATGAGCCTGTTCCCGTTGCCCTATGCCGGCGGCGAGGTGCCGGAAACCAACATCGGCCTGATGCCGGGGCTGGTGTCGAACTATGACCAGGGCCTGAGCTGGAAGACCAAGCCGATCGGCAAGGCATTGACCGACTTCCTCGCCGACAAGGGCATCATGCTCATCACCTGGGTGTGGCAGGCCGGCGGCGTCGCCAGCCGCTCGCGGCCGCTGATCGCGCCCGAGGATGCCAAGGGCTTGAAGGTGCGCGGCGGCTCGCGCGAGATGGACATGGTGCTGCAGACCGCCGGCGCCGCGGTGCTGTCGCTGCCGTCGAACGAAATCTACGCCGCGATGCAGACCGGTGCCTGCGACGCCGGCATCACCTCCTCCACCAGCCTGATCTCGTTCCGTCTGGAAGAGGTCTCGAAATATCTCACCACGGGCCGCGGCCAGTCCTACTGGTACATGCTCGAGCCGCTGCTGATGTCGAAGGCGATCTTCGACAAGCTGCCGAAGAACCAGCAGGACATCATTCTCGCCGTTGGTGCCGACATGGAGGCGTTCGGCAAGACCGGGGCGCAAGCCGACGACGCTGCGGTGGCCCAGGTCTATGAGAAGGCCGGGGCCAAGATCGCCGACCTCGACGCGGTCACCGTCGCGCAGTGGCGGGACATCGCCCGCGACACCGCCTGGAAGGACTATGCCGCCAAGACAGCGAATGCGGCCAATTTGCTGAAGCTCGCGTCCGACGTCGCGGCATGATGCATACTCTCGCGAAGACGGCGAGCGACGTGCGCACCGATCCGGTGCTCGCGGCGCTGTCGCGCAGCATGGCGCTGTGCAATCGCGTCATCGTCGCGCTGGCGTCGCTCGCCCTGATCGCCGCCTGCCTGATCCTCAGCTACAGCGTGCTGACCCGCACCCTGTTCAAGACGCCGACCTACTGGCAGGACGAGGCGGCGGTGTTCCTGCTGGTCGGCGCGACCTTCATGACCGCTCCCTACGTGCAGTTGCAGCGCGGCCATATCGGCATCGAGGCGCTGGTCGGCCTGCTGTCGCCGCTCGCCAACCGGATCCGGCTGTTCCTCGTTGATCTCGCAAGCTTCGCCTTCTGCGTGTTCTTCACCTGGAAGTCCTGGACGTTGACCCATGAGGCCTATGTCGACGGCCAGGTGTCGAACTCGATGTGGAGCCCGCCACTCGCCATTCCCTATGCCTTGATGGCGATCGGCATGACGCTGTTGTGCCTGCAGATCCTGCTGCAGCTGTGGGCGGCGTTCTACCGGGGACCCCGTCCATGAGCGCGCTTGGAATGGGGCTCGCCTACGGCGTGGCGACGCTGGTGGCGATGTTTTCCGGCATGCCGATCGCGTTTGCGCTCGGCGCCGTCGCCGTAGCGTTCATGGCGCTGTATATGCCGGCCGCGTCGCTCGATACGGTGACGCAGAACGTCTACGAGGAAATCGCCTCGATCACGCTGCTGTCGATCCCGCTGTTCATCCTCAAAGGCGCGGCGATCGGCAAGTCGCGCGCCGGCCAGGACCTCTACTCGGCGCTGCATGCCTGGCTGCATCGCATCCCCGGCGGCCTCGGCGTCGCCAACGTGTTCGCCTGCGCGCTGTTCGCGGCGATGGCCGGCTCGTCGCCGGCGACATGTTCGGCAATCGGCTCGGCCGGCATTCCCGAGATGCGCAAGCGCGGCTATTCCGGCGGCTTTGCAGCCGGCATCATCGCCGCCGGCGGCACGCTCGGCATCCTGCTGCCGCCGTCCATCACCATGATCCTGTTCGCGGTCGCCGCGGAAAAATCCCTCGGCCGCCTGTTCCTTGCCGGCATCGGGCCGGGCCTGTTGCTGGTGACGCTGTTCGGCCTCTACGCCGTGGTCCGCTTCCGCAAGGAGTACGCCACCGCCAAGGCGGCGTATGAGGCGACCGGCGCCTCCTCGCCGATCCTGGTGCAGGACAGCTACACCATGTCGGAACGCTTCAGCATGCTGCCGCGGGTGCTGCCGTTCGTGACGCTGCTGACCGGCGTGATGATCGCGCTCTATGGCGGCTATGCGACGCCGTCCGAGACCGCCGGCCTCGGCGGCCTGCTGGCGCTGGCGCTGATCGCGCTGATCTACAGCGTCTGGCGCCCGGCCGACCTTGCGCCGATCCTGTCCTCGACCATCCGCGAATCCACCATGCTGTTGATGATCATCGGCATGTCGCTGCTGTACTCTTACGTGATGAGCTACCTGCACATCTCGCAGTCGACGGCACAGGCGATCGTCGACATGCACCTGCCGAAATGGCAGCTGCTGGCCGCGATCCTCGCCATGGTGATCGTGCTCGGCTTCTTCCTGCCGCCGGTTTCCATCATCCTGATGACCGCGCCGATCATCCTGCCGCCGCTGCGCGCAGCTGGCTTCGACATCATCTGGTTTGGCATCGTCCTGACCATCGTGATGGAGATGGGACTGATCCACCCGCCGGTCGGCCTCAACATCTTCGTCATCCGCAACGTCGCCCCCGACATTCCGCTGCGCGAGGTGATCTGGGGCACGCTGCCATTCGTGCTGCTGATGTTCGGCGCGGTCGTGCTGCTGTGTCTCGTGCCGCAGATCTCGACCCTCCTGCCGGACCTGGTGATGGGACCGGAGGCGGCACGGTAGCTTTAAGCGAAGCGCCGCGCGCCGAACACGCACAGCACCACGACGGCGGTCACCGCGATCATCGCCGGCTCGACCGCCTCGTGCAGCAGCGTGGCCGCCAGCGCCAGGCCGAAGAACGGCTGCAGCAGCTGCAGCTGCCCGACGGCGGCGATGCCGCCGAGCGCAAGGCCACGGTACCAGAACACGAACCCGATCAGCATGCTGAACAGCGAGACGTAGGCAAGGCCAAGCCAGGCGGACTCAGTAATGCCCTGCGCCGACGACGGCCATGTCGCGAGCACGGCCGCAGCCATCACCGGCAACGACAGCACCAGCGCCCACGAGATCACCTGCCAGCCACCGAGCCGGCGCGACAGCCGGGCACCCTCCGCGTAGCCGAGCCCGCAGACCACGATCGCCGCCAGCATCAGGAGATCGCCGACGGACGCCGCGCCGACGCCCCGGCTCAGCGCAAAGCCCGCCACGCAGATGCTGCCGAGACCGGAGAACAGCCAGAACGGCGGTTGCGGCCGCTCACCTCCCCGCAGCACGCCGAACACCGCCGTCGACAGCGGCAGCAGCCCGACATAGACGACCGAGTGCGCCGAGGTGATGTGCTGCAGCGCCAGCGCGGTCAGCAGCGGAAATCCGACCACCACGCCGAGCGCAGTGATCACGAGCGGTACCAGATCCGCACGGGCGGGGCGCGGCTGGCGGAACGCGAGCAGCAGGCCGAGCCCCAGCAGGCCGGCAATGACGGCGCGGGCCACCGTCAGGAACACCGGATCGAAGCCGGTGACCGCGGCCCGTGTCGCCGGCAGCGACCCGCTGAAGATCAGCATTCCGAGAAAGCCGTTGATCCAGCCGGCCGACGTCTTGTCCATCTCGCACCCTCTCCTTGGCTCCGGCACAGTGCCGTGCGACGGCTGGCCGAGCCAGAGACAATGCAGTACAATTGGATCAAACTGTCATGGCCTCTTGAGCAGTACAGATGGACCTGGACACCCCGTTTGCAGACGATGGCGGCACCCTCGTCGCGCGCACCATGCACACCATCCGGCAGCGCATTGCTGACGCTGGCGCCCGGCGCACGGCTGCCCTCGATCCGCGCGCTTGCGACGACGCTGCAGGTGTCGAAATCGACCGTGGTCGACGCCTATGAGCGGCTCGCGGCCGAAGGCGTCATCCACGCGCGGCGCGGTTCGGGTTTCTACGTGGCGGCGCGCCTGCCGCCCCTGTCGCTCGCGGACCTCGAACCGCGACGTGACCGCGCGATCGATCCGCTGTGGGTGTCGCGGCAGTCGCTGGAGGCCGGCGCCGACGTGCTCAGGCCGGGCTGCGGCTGGCTGCCGCCGTCCTGGATGCCGGAAGCGAGCCTGCGCAAGGCGCTGCGCCGTCTTGCGCGCGACAGCAGCGGGGTGCTGACCGACTACGGTGCGCCGCTGGGCGCGCTGGCGCTGCGCCGGCTGCTGGCACGCCGGCTGAGCGGCCATGGCGTCGAGGCGTCGCCGGACCAGATCCTGCTCACCGATTCCGGCACGCAGGCCATCGACCTGCTGTGCCGCCTGCTGCTCGAGCCCGGCGACACGGTGCTCGTCGACGATCCCGGCTATTTCAACTTCCATGCCCTGCTGCGCGCCCACCGCGCGCGGATCGTCGGCGTGCCCTACACCCCGGCCGGTCCCGACGTCGAGGCGTTTGCCCGCATCGTCGCCGCTGCACGGCCCCGCCTTTATGTCACCAACGCTGCGCTCCACAACCCGACCGGCGCGACGCTGTCGGCCGTCACGGCGCATCGCGTGCTCAAGCTCGCCGAGCAGCACGACCTGACCATCATCGAGGACGACATCTTCGCTGACTTCGAAACCGAACCGTCGCCGCGGCTCGCCGCGTTCGACGGCCTCGCCCGTGTGGTGCAGGTCGGCAGTTTTTCCAAGACACTGTCGGCCTCGGTGCGCTGCGGCTACATCGCCAGCCGGCCCGACTGGATCGACAAGCTGATCGACCTGAAGATCGCGACGTCGTTCAGCAGCAGCCGTCTGTCAGCCGATCTGCTGCTCACCGTGCTGATGGATGGCACCTATCGCAAGCATATCGACGGCCTGCGCGTCCGGCTCGCGGCGGCCATGGGCGAAACCGCAAGCCGCTTGAAAAAGCTCGGGATCGTGCCCTGGATCGCGCCGAAGGCGGGGATGTTCCTGTGGTGCCGGCTGCCGGAGGGCCATGACGCGTCGGATCTCGCGCGCCGTGCGCTCGCTGACGGAATCGTGCTGGCGCCGGGCAATGCCTTCAGCCTGTCGCAGGCGGCCGGCCAGTTCCTGCGCTTCAATGTGGCGCAGTGCGCCGACCCGCAGATCTTCCGCAGCCTGGAGGCCGCATTGCGGTCAGCGTGATTTTTTCCTTACGTCCTGGCTTTGGCGTTGATCTTGGCGTTGAGCGCCGCGGCGACACGGCTGACCGGCGGCCGGCCGATCAGGCGGCTGACGGTGTTGGTGGCGGCCAGCAATTTGGGGAGGTCGATGCCGGTTGCGATCCCCATGCCCTGCAGCATGTAGACCACATCCTCGGTCGCGACATTGCCGGTGGCGCCCGGCGCATAGGGACAGCCGCCGAGCCCGCCGGCTGCGGCGTCGATCACCCGCGCGCCCTCCTCGAGGCCGGCATAGATGTTGGCGAGCGCCTGGCCGTAGGTGTCGTGGAAGTGCAAGGCGAGCTGCGCCATCGGCACCTCGGTCGCAACGGCGCGCAGCAGCGCGCGCGCCTTCGCCGGCGTGCCAACGCCGATGGTATCGCCGAGCGAGACCTCGTAGCAGCCCTGCTCCCACAGCGCCTTCGCCACTGCGGTTACGGCGGACGGCCGCACCTCGCCGTCATAGGGGCAGCCGAGCACACAGGAGACGTAGCCGCGCACCTTGATGCCGTCGGCCTTGGCGCGCGCCAGCACCGGCCTGAAGCGCTCGATCGATTCCTCGATCGTGCAGTTGATGTTGGCGCGGGAAAAGCCTTCGGACGCCGAGGCGAACACCGCGACCACCCGCGCCCCCGCCGCGATCGCCGCGTCATAGCCCTTCTCGTTGGGCACCAGCACATGGAATTCGCGGTCGGGATGATGGTTGACCGCGCGCAGCACCTGCTCGGAGCTCGCCATCTGCGGGACCGCCTTGGGCGACACGAAGCTGCCGACCTCGATGATCGGACAGCCGGCGGCCAGGAGAGCCTCGACGAATGCGACACGATCCTCGACGCTGATCGGCGTCTTCTCGTTCTGCAGCCCGTCGCGCGGACCGACCTCGACAATGCGGACCTGGTCGTTCATGGGCGTCATGTCTCTTTCGGCTTGATCTCGGCGATCTCAGCACCGACCTGCACGACGCCGGACGGCATGTGCGGCTTCCCCGTCGTCGCGATCGCGTGCGAAGCGGTCATGTCTGGCTCCAGGACGGCTTGCGCTTTTCGAGGAAGGCCGAAAGCCCTTCGCGTGCTTCGGACCTCGCCCGCATATCGGCGATCAGCTCTGCCGTCTCCATCAGCACGGCGTCGTCGATCGGCCGGCCGGCGACCGCGCCGACCAGCGCCTTGGCGGCCGCGCGCGCCTGAGGCGCACCGCCACGCAGTTGCTTCAACAGCTCGTCGACACGGCCATCGATGGCATCGGACGCGACCACCTCATGGATCAGGCCGATCCGTGCGGCCTCCGGCGCCGTGAACACTTCTGCCGTCTGGAAATAACGCCGGCCGACGCGCTGGCCGATCGCGCGCAGCACGTAGGGACTGATCACCGCCGGAACAAGTCCGAGCCGCACCTCGGACAGGCAGAAGGTTGCATCACTGGTGGCAATGGCGATGTCGCAGGCCGCCACGAGGCCGATGCCTCCGCCATAGACCGGCCCTTGCACGCGGGCGATGGTCGTCTGCGGCATGCGATCGAGCGCCGCCAGCATGCGCGCCAGCGGCTGGGCGTCCCGGACATTTTCCTCTCGTGTGAACGTCGACGCCTTCTTCATCCAGTTGATGTCGGCACCGGCGCAGAAGCTCCTGCCTTCACCTTGCACAACGACAACGGAGACATCGGTTGCCACCGCGAGCTCGTCAAAGGCGCGCCACAACCCGGCGATAAGCTCCTCGTCGAACGCGTTGTTGCGCTCCGGGCGGTTGAGCACGACGCGGGCAACGGCCCCGCTCTTTTCGATGCGCACGTTGCTGCTGGTCATGGTCACATCCTGAACACGGCGAACCGGGCTGGTTCGATCGGGGCCCTGCCCGCCGCGCCGTCACCAAGGGGGGCCGCGCAGAGCGCCAAAGATCCCTGAACTAAAGCAGGCCCGACAGCGCTGTCCAGCGTAACATCACACGGCACTCGGGCAGTAACCGATGTATACTGAAGGGGGATGGGTCCAGAGCCGCCGAGGCGGGTGGATAGCGCCGCTCCGGATCGAAGGGCACGATCAGTCTATCATCCCGGGCGCATCGGCCAGGGATCCATGCCGTCGACCAAGACGTTCGGAAACGCCGTCAGTGGGTCCAGGGTTCGCCGCGCCGGAAGGCAAAATTGTCGGCATAGGCCACGGTCCGGCGGGCCGACTCGTGGGCCTCCTGCACCTGGTAGGGAATGCCTTCCCGCTCGCAGTAGGCAACCGCGTCTTCGCGGGTATGAAAGCGCAGGGTCAGCTGCTGCTTCATGTCGCCGGAGCTGGTCCAGCCCATCAGCGGCTCAATCGTCCGCGGCTGCTCGGGCTCGAAATCGAGCTGCCATTCCCGGCTCTTGGCCTTGCCGGACTGCATGGCGTTCTTGGCGGGCTTATAGATGCGGGCCGTCATGGACGACAGAAGCTCCATCTCGTTGGGTCGGTCCTGCCCAGCGCCGGCGACCAAGCCATTGCGGGGACAGGCCGGGGAGTTTTATTGTACGATTCTGCGGTTTAACAGGGCTATTTTCCGGCAATATATTCGACGGGAAAGTCGGTTACAATCTTGCTGTCAGGCCGGGATCGGGCACGATCCCTCCATCGGTCCCCCTCACGACGTGGTCAACATGGACATCAGAGCGACACTTCCCGCCGCCGGCCGCGATCTTCGGCTCGACCTGTTCCGCGGCATCGCCAATTGGGCGATTTTCCTCGACCATATCCCCTACAACATCGTGAACTGGCTCACGACGCGGAACTACGGCTTCAGCGATGCCGCCGACCTGTTCGTGTTCATTTCCGGCTACACCGCGTCGTTCGTCTACGCCCGGATGATGATCGAGCGCGGCTTCGTCGTCGGCGCGACGCGGCTGATGAAGCGGGTGTGGCAGCTCTATGTCGCCCACGTCTTTTTGTTCGTGATCTACATCGTCACCATCGGCTATGTGGCGATCAAATTTCACGACCCGGACATCATCAACGAGTTCAACGTCGCAGGCCTGATCGACAATCCGATCGAAACCCTGACGCAGGGCCTGCTGCTGAAGTTCAAGCCGGTCAACCTCGACGTGCTGCCGCTCTACATCGTGCTGATGGGCGTGTTTCCGCCGATCCTGTGGCTGATGCTGCGCCATCCGGATCTCGTGATGTTCGCGTCGCTGATCCTGTATGCGGCGGCGCGACAGTTCGGCTGGAACCTGCCCGCCTATCCGGTCGGCACCTGGTACTTCAACCCGTTCTGCTGGCAGCTGCTTTTCATGTTCGGGGCCTGGTTCGCGCTCGGCGGTGCGCTGGAGTCGCGACCGATCATCCGTTCGCGCCCTCTGCTGATTGCCGGCCTCGCCTATCTGGTGTTCGCGCTGGTGATGACCATGGCTGGGCGCTTCGAGGCGCTCGGCAACCTGTTCCCGCACTGGCTGTATGACGCGTTCAATCCGAACGACAAGACCAACCTCGCGCCTTACCGCGTGCTGCACTTTGTCATCATCGCCTTCCTCGTCACCCGCTTCTTCCCGAAGAACTGGCCGGGCCTCGAATGGAAGGTGTTCGCACCGATGATCAAGTGCGGCCAGCAATCGCTGGAGGTGTTCTGTGTCGGCGTCTTCCTGTCGTTCGTCGGCCACTTTGTGCTGACGCTGAGCTCCGGCTCGGTGTTCGTGCAGGTCGCGGTGAGCGTCATCGGCATCGCCCTGATGACCGCCGTCGCCTACTATCGCGCCTGGTCCAAGCGCCAGGACAAGCCGCCGCCGCGGCCCAAACCCGCGCCGGCCGCCGCGCCTGAAACCAGCGCCGCCTGACCTGATGGGCCAACACGGCCCGGCCGGCGGTAGGCCGCTGGCGGGCCGTCCCGGCCCTTCACGGAACAGTGATGATCACGCGTGAGCCTGCGGGCGATCGCTTGCCGCTGTCCAGCGAAGCGTGTATCGAAAGCCCGCGAATGGCCGCTCGCGGAGAGTTCGAAGGACCGGAGGGCCATACGGCCTGAAACAATCGTCGGGGCATAGCGCAGTCCGGTAGCGCATCTGCTTTGGGAGCAGAGGGTCGCAGGTTCGAATCCTGCTGCCCCGACCATTCATACCGATGCCTTCGACACGAGAGCAAAATCGACGGCGGCCGTCACTTCCCGCCAAACAACGGGTGGGCGACCTTGTCGCCGGGCCGAATTCCCAGCTTTTTCGCCGTTCCGGCAATGACTTCGAGCACTCCCCGAACCGGCCCGCCGGAGGAGATGATCTTCTCGGACTGGACCTGGGTGTTTTCCGCGATCCGCAGGATCCGCCCGTCGGACTGGATGAAGATCATATCCAGGGGGATCAGGGTGTTCTTCATCCACATCGAGACCATCTGCTCGGGGTTGAAGTCGAACAACATGCCCTGCCCGTCCGGCAGCGACTTGCGGAACATCAGCCCTCGAGCCCGCTCCTCGTCGGTGCGCATCACCTCGACGGAAAATACCTGCACGCCCGCGCCGGTGATGATCTCCAGGGACTCCCGATCGGCTGCGGCAGCGCCGGAGGGAGCAAGAAGGACGCTCCCAAGCCACGCCAGTGCCGCCATCCACGCCATGGAGCGACGACGGCCGAAGACGCCGGAAAGCGAACGAAACCGAAATGTCATGATGGCCAACCTCGAGACAGACCCCTCAATCGGCCGCGTCGGGCCGATGCCGTCGGGAATAAGGCCTATGCTCTAGCGCGGCCTGGACGGCAGGTGAATACCGATCAAGCAGGTGGATGCGCACAATCTATTGAAGAGCACTTACTGAAGAGCGGCAATGGCTGCGCACAACCGGCCGGTCCGGACAACTGCCACACCCCTCGGGACGAGGCTCGTCGCTTCCGGATCAATCGCGCCATTCGTGATGTCCTGGCGGTTGCCGGGCGCTGTGCCCGGCACGAACCGCTCAGTGCGAGGACAGCCCGGGTGCGCCGGCCTCCGGCTGGATTTCCGCCGCCATCATCCCCTTGGAGCCGGGTCCATAACGAACCAGCACATACTGGCCGGGGCGCAGCTCGGTCATGCCATAGCGGCGCAGCGTCTCCATATGGACGAAGATGTCCGGCGTGCCCTCACCGCAGGTGAGGAAGCCGAAGCCACGCAGCCGGTTGAACCACTTGACCTGTGCCCGCTCGAGACCGCTGGTCGGCGTGACCGAGGCATGTGTGCGCGGCGGCGGCAACTGTGCCGGATGGATGGCTGTCGATTCATCCATCGACACGACACGGAAGGCCTGCAGTCCCTTCGTGCGCTGCAGGCATTCGACGACGATGCGTGCGCCCTCATACGCAGTCTGGAAACCGTCGCGCCGCAGCACTGTGACATGCAACAGCACATCGGGCCAACCGTTGTCGGGCACGATGAAGCCGTATCCTTTCGACGCGTCGAACCATTTGATCGCGCCGGTGATCTCGACAAGGTTGGCCGCGACACCTTCGGCCGCACCGATGAACGGGTCCGCGGCAGTGCCGCGATCCCGGCTGGCGAACTCGGCTGCACCGAGTCCCCTTGGATCTAGACCGCGCGATCCGGGCCCGCCTGATGCCGGCCCTCCCGGCCTCTTGGACTCAAAACCGTCCGACCCCATCTCCCCGGACCTCACACCAGCAAACGCGGTCAGCCACCGCGCTCCATCTACGACACCAAGCGACGCCCTGCGCCATCGAAGTTCTTGCATCATCACGGTTCGTCATGATCGCAAGCCTCGACCGAAGACACCGCTTTCGCGCCACTGTTAACTTCGATGAAACCAGCCGTGGCGCGCGCGAATCTCGTGATTCGACGATAACACTCCTCGACGGCGCGCAAAGACAAAAAACTCTCGCGTCGCCAGCTATGAACAGCCTTGCGCGTTTGCGAATCAATTCGGCAGATCAATTGCCCACAAAGGGAGCCAGCGTCTCGCCGATGTCGTGTCGGATCACGAGATCGGCGAGATCGTCCTGCTCGGTGGGATCATTGTTGATAATCACCAGGCGGGCTCCGGAGTTCCGCGCCATGATCGGAAATCCTGCTGCTGGCCACACCACCAGCGAGGATCCGATCGCCAGGAACAGATCACAACTGCGCGCGAGCTCGGCGGCGCGGCGCATCTCAGTCTCCGGCATGGCCTGGCCAAACGAAATGGTTGCAGTCTTCACCGGTTGATCGCAAACGGTGCAGTCGGGTGCCCGCCCATCGGTGTCGAACAGCTGCTTCACCCAGGCGAGTTCGTAGCGCTTGCCGCAGCCGATACAGCAGGCATAAGTGGTGTTGCCATGCAGCTCGACGACGTGCTCCGCGGCAATCCCCGAATCCTGATGCAGATTGTCGATGTTTTGCGTGATCACCGTCGGCACCTTGCCGGCACGATAGAGTGCCGCCAACGCCCGATGGCCACGCCCGGGTTTTGCAGCCGCGAAAGTGGACTGCATGGCGAAGCGGCGGCGCCACGCCTCGTCGCGCGCCTGCTGGCTCGCAACGAACTCGTCGAACGGGATCGGGCGATGGCGTGTCCACAAGCCGCCGGGCGAACGGAAATCCGGGATGCCGGTCTCGGTCGAGATCCCGGCGCCGGTGAACGGCACGATCATCGCTGCCTCGGCGATCATGTCCCCGAGCTGCTCGATCCCGCTGGCCAGGCTGCTGGCAATCATCCGACGCACCTGCTCGATACGACAATCCACAACAGTGGCGCAGCCTGGGACATTTGCAAGTTCAACTCCTGCAAATTTAACACCTGCAAATTCAACACCTGTAAGCTTAGCACCTGCCTCGTCCTTCCTCGCGCCACTGCGATCATCGCAGATAGGTGCGCACCTCCGACAGCGCAATGCCCGCGGCGCAGATGCAAAAAGGGGCCGAAGCCCCTTCAAGACGTTCCGGGATCGATGCTGCGATGACGGTTCAGGCGGCCTTGAGTTCGCCGTCGTCCCCCCGCGCCGTATCGTCCTTCCTCGGCTTTGCCGCAGGCGCAGGCGATTTCTTCGCCGGCTTGCCGTACTGCGACAACCGCTCGAGCTCGGCCTCGAGTTCGGCCTGGCGGGCCGCAACCTTCTCGATGAGCTTCTCGGCGGCGAGGTCTCGCAGCGTCGCAAGCTCTTCGATGCTCAGAGTCTCCAAGTCGAACTTCGTCTCGAACTTCGTGTCGAACTTCGCCATTCTGGCCTCCCATTGACCCTATGGACGTATCGTGAACGCCGTCGGCTGACAAGGAAGCCTGAGGCTTATCCACGACAGGATCATACGCCGCCTCCTGGCGACAATCGCAGACGTCGCTGGGCCTTGACGCGGCAATGCCGCGCGCCAAACGGTGAAGGCGCGCCACCTGCCCTTCGCCGTGTTTTGCTGCTATGGACGTCGCGCGGTCAGCCAACCGGCCGGAATTCAGACATTGTTCGCAAAAGGACAAGACACATGCGTTACCTGCACACGATGCTGCGCGTTCACAAGCTGGACGCCGCGCTCAAATTCTATGTCGATGCGCTCGGCCTGAAAGAAGTTCGCCGCATCGACAGCGAGAAGGGCCGGTTCACGCTGGTGTTCCTGGGCGCGCCTGACGACGACGCCATCATCGCCCAGTCGCCTGCGACGCGTGGCGCGCCGGTGGTCGAACTGACCTACAACTGGGATGAGGAGAAGTACGGCGAGGACCGCTTCTTCGGCCATCTCGCCTATGAGGTCGACGACATCTACGCGACCTGCGAGCGCCTGATGAAGCTCGGCATCACCATCAACCGCCCGCCGCGCGACGGCAACATGGCCTTCATCCGCTCTCCTGACCTGCACTCGATCGAGCTGCTGCAGAAGGGCGAGCCCAAGCCGGCGCAGGAGCCGTGGGCTTCGATGCCGAATGTCGGTCACTGGTAGGCGCGGCCGCCTCCAGGATTCAATAACCGGGCTGATCCGCTTTCGGATCGCCAAACCTCAACGGGAGCCCGCATCGGGGCTCCCGTGAATTTGGCGACCTTGATCGGTGATCGCTGCGATCGAAGCGCGGCGATCGTCAGACATCGACGAAGCGTGGCGCACGCTTCTCGATGTTGGCGCGCACAGCCTCGGTCTGGTTCGGAAAGCCCATCAGCTTCATCTGCTCGACGGACTCGGCGAGCAGCGCCGGTGCAGGATCGACGCTGAGCTTGTTCAGCAGCCGCTTGGCGGCGCGGATTGCATCGGGGCTCTTGCCGGCAATCTCCCGCGCCATTTCCAGCGCCGCCGCACGCGGATCGTCGCACAGGCGTGTCGCCAGGCCATAGCTCAGCGCCTCCGCGGCGGAGAAGATGCGGCCGGTGTAGGTCAGATCGCGCAGGATGTCGTCACGCACGAGACTCGCGAGGATCGGCGTGCCGGCCATGTCGGGGATCAGTCCCCACTTGATCTCCATGATCGACATCCGCGTGTCCGGCGCGAGGAAGCGCATGTCGGCGCCGAGCGCGAGCTGGAAGCCACCACCGAAGGCGACGCCGTGAATGGCGGCGATCACCGGCACCGGCAGCTGGCGCCAGCCCCACACCGCCTGCTGCGGCCCGTTGGCGATGCCATGGGTGCGCACCGAGAGGTCGCGCGTCGCGCCGCCGGCGATGCCGTTGCCGCCATGCTCCTTCATCGCCGCGAAGCGACCCATGTCGAGGCCGGCACAGAACGCCCGCCCTTCGCCCGACAGCACGACCGCGCGCAGCCCCTTTTCGTTCTGCAGCCGCGCCGTGGTCGCCACCAGGGCCTCGAACATCGCAGCGTCCAGCGCATTCATCTTGTCGGCCCGTACCAGGCGGACATCGGCCACGCCGTCCGACATCGTCACCGAAATCCGCTCGCTCATGGTTCGTCTCTCCCGTGCCATGGAATGTTCGCGGAACCGGCGTCTGTCCGCGTTGTGTCGCCACGTTAAGGTAAACGCCAGCACGCAACAACGTGATCGGCATCGTGCTGTCCGATCGAGGGAACATGCGCTACCCCTTTTGCGTTGGCAGGACTGGACGTCTTGCGTCGAGTGGTCGTGTCGGTCTCAGCGTGCGTGAGGACGCCATGCGAAAGCCGGTCGCAGTTGTGCTGGGATGCCTTGCCGGAACAGTCGCGGCGGCATGGATCGCGCCGGCGCGGACCGCCGACACCGCAAGGTTCTGGGTGGTCGGCAGTTTCACCAGGGGCTGCTGGATCGTGGAGAGCAACCCGATCATCGATGGCGGCACCATCCAGTTCTCCGACGGGCCGTACCGCTCGAAAGACGACGCCGAGCTCGCCAGGAGCTCCATCCGCGTCTGCAAAACCTGATCTCCCACGGCGGTAAAAATCGCGCCGGATCGTTCGAATTTTAACGATCCGCTGAACGTGACGACAAACGTCCTCTGCCACAGTGCGGCCTCGACAGAAGAGGTCTTGGTCATGACGGACGTGGAATTCGAATACCTGCTGGATGCGGTCAGCGCCGCTGTGAGCCGTGCGCCGGCCAGGCCGGTGTTCGATGACGGCCTCGATGACGGATTGGACATCGACCTCCTGCCCGAACCGGCCAACGACAACGGCGCGATCTGGCCGCACGAGCCCTTCCCTGACGGCTGGACGGCATCTTGCTGACGGCAGCGGCCTTCAGGCACGCCGTCATGGTTGACGAAAGCTGACCGCCCCGGTTGGCTTTGAGCAGCCCAGAACAGTCTTGCAGTTTTTAAACGATCGATTAAACCTTGCTGGGTCATCCCTTCAGCGAGGTCCACCATGTTCACGCCCCGCCTGCTCGCCGGTCGCAACATTCTGGTCACGGGCGGAGGCACCGGCCTCGGCAAGGCGATGGCCAGCCGCTTCCTCGCGCTCGGCGCCGACGTCCACATCTGCGGCCGCCGCAAGGGCGTCTGCGACGATACCGCTGCCGAGCTGATGAAAGCCCATGGCGGCAAGGTGACGAGCCACGGCCTCGATATTCGCGACGCCGCCGCGGTCGACGCCATGATCGAGAGCATCTTCGCCGATAAGCCGCTCACCGACCTCATCAACAACGCCGCCGGCAACTTCATCTCGCGGTCACAGGACCTCACGCCGCGCGGTTTCGACGCCGTCGCTAACATCGTGATGCACGGCACCTTCTATGTCACCCATGCGGTCGGGCGGCGCTGGATCGCTGGCCAGCACCGCGGCAACGTGGTGTCGATCGTGACCACCTGGGTGCGCAACGGCAGCCCCTATGTGGT
This sequence comes from Bradyrhizobium sp. 2TAF24, assembly GCF_052115025.1. Lineage (NCBI taxonomy): Bacteria > Pseudomonadati > Pseudomonadota > Alphaproteobacteria > Hyphomicrobiales > Nitrobacteraceae > Bradyrhizobium > Bradyrhizobium sp. 2TAF24. Next base: position 189,386 of record NZ_JBFRFW010000014.1, read on the forward strand.
GCCCTCGGCCATGAGCAAGGCCGCTGTTCACACCATGACCATGTCGTTGGCGACCGAATGGGGCCGCTATGGCATCCGCCTCAACGCCATCGCGCCGGGTGAAATTCCGACCGAAGGCATGAGCAAGCGGATCAAGCCCGGCGACGAGGCCGGTGCGCGCACGATCGCCGTCAATCCGATGGGCCGGGTCGGCACCATGGAGGAGCTGCAGAATCTCGCCGTGTTCCTGATCTCCGGCGGCTGCGACTGGATCACCGGCGAGACCATCGCCATGGACGGCGCCCAGGCGCTCGCCAGCGGCGGCAGTTTCTATGAGCTGCGCAACTGGAGCGACGCCGACTGGACGGCGGCGCGCGAGTCCATCAAGGCCCAGAACGACAAGGACCGCGCCGGGCGCGCTTGAACCGCGCCACCCTACTCCGGCATCGTGCGCGGGCAGACCGTGGCATAGCGATCGCGCCAGCCCTTGGCCGTGCGCACCCGGCCGCGCAGCTCGCGGAAGCAGCGAGGAACGCCCTCCTCGTACTGCGAGTCATAGGGAATGTAGGTGTAGCCCCAGCCGCCGGGACCGCCATAGCCGAACGGACAGCCCCAGCCATAGCCAAGACACGGTCCGAAGTACGGCCCATGCCGGTAGCGATGCCAGTGGCCTGCCGAGGCCTCCGTCGCCGCCGCAAGGCTCATGCCGGCGACCGTGAGCGCAATCAGCAGCCGTCGCAACACCATTTCCATTCCAGTTCCCATCGCTTTGGTCGGTTGGACGGCCCGTTATAGGCGTCGGGCCTGCGAAAGGCGATCACTTCCGATTGTGACACGAAGCCCCGTAACGACGGCCGGCCCTTGCTGGCCGCATGCCACGACTTTAAGTTTTCGCCGCCGGCTCCAAAACTCGGTTCGCAGGACTCATGACCACACGCTTCGGCGCATCAGCGCTCGCCCATCTGATCGGCTTCGCCATCCTCGCGGCTTTCGCCGCGTCACGCCCCTCGCCAGGGCAGGCGCAGTCCGCCGACCTCGTCCTCTGCGACCGCCTTGCCGCCGACCCGGCCGATCCGGACAAGCCGGCGGACGTCAGGGGTGTTGCCGAGATCGCCGCCGCCGATGTTCCGACGGCCCTGAAATTCTGTCGCAGCGCCGCAGGCGGATCACGCCGCGCGCTCTATCAGCTCGGCCGCGCCCAGGCAGCCAATCAGCAGATGCCGGAGGCGGTCGCGACCTACCGCAAGGCGGCCGATCGCGGCAGCTCGTCGGCCATGGTCGAGCTCGGCGTGTTGCTGGCAACCGGTCATGGTATCGCCAAGGACGACGACCAGGCGCGCCGGCTGTTTTCGCGTGCGGCGGAGGCCGGCAATCCGCGCGGCGTAGTCAATCTTGCGGCGTTGTCGAAAGCCGGCGGGCCACAGGCGGATCCGGTGAAATCGCGCGCCTTGCTGGCGAAGGCTGCGGAGGCCAATTCGGCGGAAGCGCAGTATCAGCTCGGCCTGATGATGGCGGACGGCACCGGTGGCCCGCAGGACGATGTCGCGGCGCGCGGCCTGTTCGAGAAGGCGGCCGGGCAAGGACACGCCGGCGCACTCGAGCGCATGGGCGCGTTTTCGCTCAGCGGCCGCGGCGGACCGCAGGACAAGAGTGCGGCCCGGGCCTATTTCGAGAAGGCCGCAGCGCTTGGCAACGACGACGCCAGGGCGGCGCTCAAGCGCGCCGAGTGCCCCTACGTCATCAAGGACAAACGCGGCAACGTCGTCACCAATCTGTGTTTTTAGACGCGCCGCGTCAGGACAACGGCTTGACCATCGCGGTACGGACGCCGTCGTCGCCGGTCGCAATGAAGCCGAGCCGTTCGTAGAGCCGGCGCGCGCGCGTATTGGCGCTGAGCACGGCAAGCGTCATGGACGTTGCTCCCAGCGTCTGCGCGGAGCGGCCGAGGCTGGTCATGACCTCAGCGCCGATGCCGTGTCCTCGCATCGCCTCGGCGACGACGATGTCGACAAAATGGAGGACGCGCCGCTGTCCCTCACCGACAACCGCCACGATGACGCGACCGACGGACTGGCCGTCGCTGACGATGACGAGATGCTCGGCTCGAGGAAACGCCTGGCGGTAGCCGAGCTGCTGAGAGCGAAACTGTTGATCGAGCAGCATGGTCAGCATCGGCTCGGGCACGCCGGCAAACTGCGGCGCGCGATCGGCATGAAACAGCGCGCGGACGAAGGTGTCGTCCGCGGCGGACACCGGGCGTAATCGGACCCCGGAATCAAGCGGCCCGACCGCGGTGGCGATCGGGCCCGGACCGACGTCACGGTCGGCTGAGGTCATCGCCTCACGACGTGAAGGAGGGATAGACGCCGTTGATGCAGATGCAATAGATCATCGCCAGCGTCGGCTGATCGTTGGGATGCGCTTGCGAACCGCCGGTCGGGGTCATGGCATTGGGCGAGAATGTCGTGGTCGCGGGCAAGGGCAGGAACCCATTGAAGGATGGATCCATCGCGACATTCGACGCTCCGGTGGGGCCGGGAGTGGCACCGCTCGCCCCCGCCTTGGCCAGCTGCAGCCCATGTCTGTGCGCTGCCATCTCCTGTATCGTCAGATTTACAGTGTTGCTCCCCACCTGCTCGCCGATGACTCGCATCGAGAGAGCGGGCCCCTGCCCCTGGCTCATCGCCACCGTACCAACGAGATTTGGCAGCGCAAAATTCACGGTGCCATTGCCGCCGTAATAGGTGCCGATCAAACTGTAGAGCGGTGTGTACTGATGAATTGACAGCAGGCGTCCGTCGCAGGGCAGCCAGTTGTTCGGATAAAATCCAAAGGCGAAGGCCTGGATCTCGCCGACATAAGAATCCGCCATATCTCATCTCCTGTTGATGTCTTGGCGAGCGTCGTCAGCCCTGGCTCGGATAGATGCCGACATAGGCTATGCAGAAGTTTGCCGTCAGCGTCGGCATCATGTTGTTGTGGGGAAAACTGCTGCCATTGATCACCACGGAGGGCGCCATCAGGTCGTAGCCGGCGACATTGGCCTGCGGCACATAGAGATTGTGCAGAGATGAATTGGATGTCGCCAGATGAACGGTCGGACCGGGCGTCTGGAACGTGGCCACCGTCGTGGATGACATCAGCCCGTGACTGTGCGACGGCATTTCCTGATCAAGCAGCGTATGGGTTTCTTGGCCGCCGACCTGTCCGAGCACCCGCGGCGAGAGACCGCCGGGGCCTGTGCCCTGCGATATCGGCACGCGTCCACGCAGATCCGGAACATTGAAGGTCTGAACGCCGTCGCCGCCATAGGTAGTGCCGATCAGCGCGTAGAGCACGTCATAATTCGCGATCGATAACGACTGACCGTTGCAGGCAAGCCAGCCATCCGGAATACGTGGAAACCCAAACAGGCGAATTTCGCCGACATATTGGTCAGACACAATCAGCTCCTGCGGTCGGCAGAGCCCTTTGCAACCCTTTGCAGCGATCGGCCTGATGCTTCAGGAAGAACCGCCGAAAGGGCGCGCGCTCCGCGATGTCGAAAAGGCAATCTTTGGATTTGGATTTGCCACCGCGAATGTTTCATCCGCGAGTGCTGTCCGCGTCACGGGCGCGACGGGAAAATGCCCTGCGTCGCGATGAGGTAATTAATCACCAGGAACGGCTGCATATTGTTGTGCGGAAGATTGCCGCCGTCATTGACCACGTTGGTCGACACAGAAAGCGGGACTTCCTGGCTGCCGGCGGTCATGAAGATGGACGTGACCGGATTGCCGGTTGTCGTCACGCCGAAGATGTTCGATGTCGGCGTCGACGATTTGCTGGACGCCGTCACAGTCGTCGCCTGAATCATATGATTGTGCGACGGCAATTGCTGAACGTTGAGCGTTACGTTTTCCGTACCGCTCACCAGTCCCCAGGGAACGCTGTTGAAATTGCAGCCCAAAACCGCGCGGCCACGCAGGTCCGGCAATGCGAAGGTCCGGATGCCGTCTCCGCCATAGGTCGTTCCTATCAGCGAAAACAACGCTTGATTTGCCGAAATGGCGAGCAGCGCACCATTGCACAGTACCCACCCCTTCGGAATGATTCCGAAGCCCGCGGGCATGATCTGACCAACAAAGGGAGTGGCCGGCATAGCAGCCTCATGAAGGTTAATTGATAGAAAAACGGGAGAAGGGATTGAAAAAATTCGACTGGAAAGACCCGTTTTTCTTACGGTGTCATTTCGTCGCGGTCAAGTATTTTGCAACCAACGTGATGTGAGTGCGCTCCCTGCGCATTTCCATGCGTTCGAAAGTCCGGCGGCTATTGCAATGTTGCCTGCATGCAACACATCGCAACGAACATTGTCTGGAAGGCTCGCCGGCGTCGGGATTGTACGCTCCGGCTCTTGCGACCGCGGCGAAAATCCAATGATGTAGCTTGAGGATTCAGAGCTTTTTGGAATTTGCAAGTCGCGCCCGGTCCGATTGGACCCGGAATGCAATTTAGAGTGCACGCCCTGCTTTGAGGGCGCTGAAAGTTACTTTTTTCGTTGATACGCGCGGTTGGGACGCTTCGGCGGCCTGGTCGCCCAACATAATTTAGGCTCGATAATGTTCACGAGCACTTGGCGCACATCGGTCGATGGTTTGCCTTACACGGCGTTGCGCCGTGGCTGCGCTTTTCTTTCCGGATTCTGGCATGCGGCCGCGGGGCGCGCCGCCGTTCTGATGCGCGGTCTGCGATGTCTGCTCGATAGCAGGCGCGCGACGCTGAAAATCTTGCTGGTCGGATCTGCCCTGGTGGTGGCGCCGGCAGCCGCGCAGGCCGCCTGCGATACGTCCGTGACATTCGCGACCGGCAAGGTCAACGATTCCGTCACGCTTCATACCGATACCTGCGCCGCCAACATCCTGAACACCGGGCTGTTCACGACCAACGCGCCGAACGTGCCGCAGAATTCCTATCCGATGGGGAATCCGCAAAACTTCAGCTTCGCGGTCCCCGGCGATACCACCGCGGCGAACAGCGCCACTGGAACGATCTACACGATCGCACCCGAGGTGGATTCGGGCTCGGGCGGCGGCACGACGCACTTCGGCTTTTATACCATCACCATCAAGACGGTGGGCTCGTCGCCAACCGATACGCTGACGCTGTATTCATCGCCGGACGGGATAACGGCAAGCACTCCTTTCCCGATCACCRTCCACAATATCGCCGCCGGATCACCGCCAACGATCGCCGCGGCCTTCAGTCCAACGTCGATCACGACATCGGGCACATCAACACTGACGCTGACCATCAGCAATCCCAATGCCTCGATCAGCCTGACCGGCGTTGCGGTGGCTGCGACCACCCTTCCCGCCAATCTTACCGGATCAAGCCCCGCAACCACCTGTAGCGGTGGCACGGCCTCCTATAGCGCAGGCAGCGGTCTCTCCCTGTCCGGTGCCACACTCGGGAACAGTGCGTCCTGTACGGTGACGTTGACGGTCTCGTCGACGGTGCCGGGCAATTACAGCTACACCAGCGGAGCAGTTTCGAGCGCGACTCCCAGTTTGACGGGCTCCGCTGCGACGACTCCGACAGCGCTGACGGTCACAGCGCTTCCCCCGACGGTCACTTCGCTGTCGCCCACGGCGGGCCCGGCCACCGGCGGCACCTCGGTGGTGATCACCGGCACCAATCTGACAGGGGCGACCGGTGCCGCGGGCGTCAAGTTCGGCACCACCAATGCCACCAGCTATGTCGTCAACAGCGCCACCCAGATCACAGCG
>NZ_JBFRFW010000015.1:0-165465 GCF_052115025.1 Bradyrhizobium sp. 2TAF24
CCCGGCAATGTCGACCTGTTCGCGCCGCACGGCACGATCGATGCGGGAGAGGCGGGCATCCGCGTGTCGGGCAATCTCACGCTCGAGGCGCTGCATGTGCTCAACATTGCCAACATTCAGGTGCAGGGCGCATCGGTCGGCGTGCCGGTGGTGCAGGGGCCGCCGGTCGGCGCGCTGACGTCGGCCAATAACACCGCAGGCGCGACCCAGCAACAGACCGCGGCGCCGCCGCCGCCGAACACGGGGCAGGCATCGATCATCATGGTCGAGGTGCTCGGCTATGGTGGCGGTGACGGCGACGATGAGGGGGACGAGAGTAAACGCAAGCGCCGCAGCGGTTCAGCACAGCAGAGTTATGATCCGAACAGCTCGTTCCAGCTGATCGGCAACGGCTTGCTGAATGGCGAGCAGCAGGAGCGGTTGACGCTGGAGGAGCGCGAACGGCTGCGCGCGCAGATCGAGCGGCACGGCGCGCTGTAGCCGGTTGCGCGATTGCGCGAGCGCCATCCGTCTCAGGGCGGCGTGGCGCAATCGCCACCCTGGGCTCGCGTCCGGCATGCCGCCAGCAGGTGCTGCCACCATTCACCGAGCCGGCGCATGAAGATTGCGTCGGGCATGGTGTGGCGGGCGACGTGATCCTGCGGCACGCTCTCCCAGCCGCGGTGCTCGACGGTGACGCGCGTCTCGGCGCCGACCGGCTCGAAACGCACCTCGACCTCGGTGGCCTGATCGCCGGCAAATGTCGCCTGCCGCCAGCTGAACACCAGGCGATGCCCCGGCTGCCACACGGCGATGCGGCCGATCTCGAACACCTTGCCGTTGGGCAACGTTTCGGTGAAACGGCCGCCCACGCCCGACTCGAACGCCAGCACGCCGGGCGAGCGCGGGGTGAGCTGGAACAGTGGGCTGGGCTGCCACCATGCCGCGATTTCGGTCGTGAACACGGCGAATGCCCGCGCGGGCGTGGCAGCGACGCGCAGCGCGACGACGACGCGGGAGGTCATGCTGTTCGGCGTCATGGTGCGCGCTCGACATGCGCTTTGAAGGCGCCGAGCTGGATGGTCCACAGCTGCTCGGTCTCCTCCAGCCAGCACTTCAGCTCGGTCATCGCCTGCGGCCGCAGGCTGTAGATGCGCACCCGGGCATCGAAGGCAGGATGGCTCTCCTCGATCAGCCCGGTCGCCTTCAGCGTGCGCAGATGGCGGCTCAGCGCCGGCGGATTGAGGCCGACCGCGTCCGCCAGTTCGCCGGCGCGACGCGGCTGCTCGCGCAACAGCTCAATCACCCGCCGCCGTGCCGGATCGGCGAGGGCGGCGAGCGTTCGGTCGATGCCGGCGGCTGCGCTCAATGCCAGCCCTCGATCTTGAAGCCGGTTGCGGCTTCGGCCTCCTCGCGCGAGACTGCCCGAACCGGCGCGCCAAAGACCCAGACATGGCCCTCGGGATCGCGCGCACGATAGGTGCGGTCGCCGTAGAACTGGTCGGTCGGTTCCTGCAGGATCGCGGCGCCCGCCGCGCGTGCGCGGACGCAATGGGCGTCGATGTCGCCGGGCACCAGTGCGTGGATCAGTTGTGAGTTGCGCCCGCCGAGCGTGGCGGGGCTGGCGACGAAGTCGGCCCATTCCGAGCCGACATAGATCAGGCCGTCGCCAAAGCGCATCTCGGCGTGGGCAAGGCTGCCGTCGGGGCCGGTGATGACCATGCTGCGTTCGAAGCCGAATGCCGTTTCGAGCCAGTCGAGGGCGGACAGCGGATGTCGGTAGACGATTGCTGAGACCAGGGTCGGACGCTGGAACGGGTCAGTCATATCGGCTCTCCTTGTCGAAATTGGAAATATTTAACGACAGGGAGAAGTAATAGTCAATGCGCACTTCCAAGATGAATCCGTCGTGGTGGCGGTTCGGCATGCTGGCTTCACCCCGCACATGACGCTGCTCTCTGATCGTCGCCTGGTGATGCCGCGAGCGGTCGCGCCGGTCCGCTGGACGGTGCACGAGATCGTGCTCGTGCACAGCCTGGTGGGGCGGGGGCGGCACGAGCATCTCGACCACTGGCCGCTGCGCGGCTAGAGCAGGGCAATCTTTACGCCCGCAACCGGCGAGGTTCTCCCGTGGCAATCACCATCTACGGCATCAAGAACTGCGACACCATGAAGAAGGCGCGCACCTGGCTCGATGGCCACGGCGTGGCCTACGATTTTCATGACTACAAGGCGGCCGGCATCGACAAGAAGCGGCTGGAGAGCTGGAGCAAGGAGGTCGGCTGGGAGACCCTGCTCAACCGCGCCGGCACCACCTTCCGCGCGCTGCCGGACGCCGACAAGGCGGACCTCACCGAGAAGAAGGCGATCGCGCTGATGCTCGCGCAGCCGTCGATGATCAAGCGGCCGGTGCTCGATCTCGGCAAGCGCCTCGTGGTCGGCTTCAAGCCCGACACCTATGCCGAGGCGGTGCCGGGCAAGCGCTGAGGCGCGTCAGATGCGCTACGACAGCGGCTGCGCCACGTAGACCTGGAAGCCGCTGCGTGCAGCGATGCCGTCGTACCAACGCCGCAGATTGGGCAGCACCGGCTTGTCCACGCCCTCGATGCCGAACCAGCGGCGGGCATAGGCGCCCAGTGTGATGTCGGCGAGGGTGAACTGCTCGCCTTCGAGATACGTGCGGCCGGCGAGATGGCTATCAAGGATGCGCCAGAGCTGCGCCACGGCTTCGGTGGCCGCCTGCAGCGCCGCCATGTCGCGCTTCTCCGGCGCCGTACGCACGATGCCCCAGAACAGCGGCCGTTCGGCCGGCTGCAACGTCGACAGCGACCAGTCCAGCCAGCGCTCGAGGCCGGCGCGGATCCGCGGCTCGGCCGGATACAGCGACGACGCCGGTGCGAACTGCAGCACCAGGTAGCGCATGATGGAATTGGACTCCCACAGCACGAAATCGCGGTCGACCAGCGTCGGCACCCGTGCATTCGGGTTCATGGCGAGATAGTCGGCGTCCTGGGTGCGGCCATGCTGCATGCCGGCATCGATCCGCTCGACCGTCAGGCCGAGCTCGTGGCTGCACCACATCACCTTCTGGACGTTGACGGAGTTGGCACGGCCCCAGATCCGGGGCTTGTCTGTTGTGGGAGCGGTCATGACACCTGATCGGTCGTGGGCGGGAGGGGGGATCGGTCGCGCCGTGAAATACGCCGGAATCGCCGGATCGTCATCCGGCGGCGCGACATACCTGCCGCGTCAACGGGATCGTGACCCGCAAGGCGTGGCGCACCGTCATATGGGTGCTGCTCTGTCAGGCGGAACGATTGTGACGGCGCGGGCAGGCGACGCATCCGGGGCGGCGTTTTCCATCGGAGAATCGGCTGCGAACGGCCCGGCTCGCCGCGCGGGGCGTTGAGGAGATCCGCATTCTGCGGAAAGGCTATCATTTAGTCGAATATGTCTTTGGCGACACATCTCGGGACTGCCTCGCTTTACGGCTTGCAGAAGGCAAGGAGTTGGCGGCATAGTCCCGGCCAAGCCGGCGCCGAGGCCGATGGGTGAAACCATTGCCGCGGGCAAACGGCATGACACGAAAACCGGCCACGGCGGCGGCACACCGCATGAAGGCTGGAGGGGGAGAGTTAGTTGGCCGATGACTTCATTCTCGAAACCAAGGGTCTGACCAAAGAGTTCGCCGGGTTCGTCGCCGTCAACGACGTCAACCTGCAGATCAAGCGTGGCAGCATCCACGCCCTGATCGGGCCCAACGGGGCCGGCAAGACCACTTGTTTCAATCTTCTCACCAAGTTTCTGACGCCATCGCGCGGCCAGATTCTGTACAAGGGCCAGGACATCACGGCGACCAAGCCGGCGGATATCGCGCGGCTGGGTCTCGTGCGCTCGTTTCAGATTTCGGCGGTGTTTCCGCACCTGACGTCGCTGGAGAACGTGCGGGTCGCGCTGCAGCGCCAGCACGGCGATTCCTTCGACTTCTGGCGCTCCAAGTCCGTGCTCAACCGCTTCAACGACCGGGCGCGCGAATTGCTCGAGGATGTCGGTCTCAGCGCCTTCGCCAACACGCTGGCGGTGGAGATGCCCTACGGGCGCAAGCGCGCGCTGGAGATCGCCACCACGCTCGCGCTCGATCCGGAAATGATGCTGCTGGACGAGCCGATGGCCGGCATGGGCCACGAGGACATCGACAAGATCGCGGCGCTGATCAAGCGCATCTCGGCGAAATACACCATCGTCATGGTCGAACATAACCTGTCGGTGGTCGCCAATCTCTCCGACAAGATCACCGTGCTGACCCGCGGCCGCGTCCTCGCCGAGGGCAATTACTCGGACCTGACCAAGGACGAGCGGGTGAAGGAAGCCTATCTGGGAGCGGGTCATGCTTGATGTTTCGTCATCCGTTCCCCGCGAGCCGGCGACCGGCAGCGCCGCCGATGTCGTCTTGTCGGTCGAGAATCTTGAAGCCTGGTATGGCGAGTCTCACGTCCTGCACGGCATCAACTTCAACGTGCGCGAAGGCGAGGTGGTGACGCTGCTCGGCCGCAACGGCGCGGGCAAGACCACGACGCTCAAGTCGGTGATGGGCATTATCACCAAGCGCGCCGGCTCGGTGCGCTTCCTGGGCAAAGAGATCATCAGGACGTCCTCGGACAAGATCGCGCGCCAGGGCATCGCGATCTGCCCGGAGGAGCGCGGCATTTTCTCGAGCCTCGACGTGCGCGAGAACCTGCTGCTGCCGCCGACGGTGCGTCCCGGCGGGCTGCCGCTCGACCAGATTTTCGAGCTGTTCCCGAACCTCAAGGAGCGTCTTACCAGCCAGGGCACCAAGCTCTCCGGCGGTGAGCAGCAGATGCTGGCGATCGCCCGCATCCTGCGCACCGGCGCGCGCTTCCTGATGCTGGACGAGCCGACCGAGGGCCTCGCTCCGGTCATCATCCAGCAGATCGGCAACACCATTGCCCGGCTCAAGTCGCAGGGCTTCACCATTCTGCTCGTCGAGCAGAACTTCCGCTGGGCCTCGACCGTCGCGGACCGCTTCTACATCGTCGAGCACGGCAAGGTGATCGACGGCTTCGCGAGTGCCGAGCTGCCGGCCAACATGGACAAGCTGCATACTTATCTCGGCGTCTAAAACGAAGCGTCCCCACAAAAGGGGTTCAGGAGGAAACATGAAGAGGTCTCTCTCCGCCTTGCTGCTCGGCTCCGCGATGGTTTTGGTCGCAGGGGCGGCGTTCGCACAGGACAAGACGGTCAAGATCGGCGCGCTCAGCGACCAATCCGGCCTCTATGCCGATCTCGGCGGCCCGGGCTCGACGCTCGCGGCGCAGATGGCGATCGAGGATTCCGGGCTGCAGAAGAAGGGCTGGAAGATCGACGTGATCTCCGGCGACCATCAGAACAAGCCGGATATCGGCAGCAACATCGCCCGCCAGTGGTTCGACGTCGAGAAGGTCGACGTCATCGTCGACGTGCCGAATTCCGGCGTCGCGCTCGCGGTCAACAACGTGGTCAAGGAGAAGAACGGCGTCTACATCAATTCCGGCGCCGCGACCTCGGACCTGACCAACGCGCAGTGCTCGCCCAACACCGTGCACTGGACCTACGACACCTATATGCTGGCGCACAGCACCGGCAGCGCGCTGGTCAAGGCCGGCGGCGACACCTGGTTCTTCATGACCGCGGACTATGCCTTCGGAGCCGCGCTCGAGCGTGACACCACCGCGGTAATCAACGCGGCCGGCGGCAAGGTGGTCGGCGGGGTGAAGCACCCGCTCAACACCTCCGACTTCTCCTCGTTCCTGCTGCAGGCGCAGGCCTCCAAGGCCAAGATCGTCGGCCTCGCCAATGCCGGCGGCGACACCACCAACGCCATCAAGCAGGCCGCCGAGTTCGGCATCGTCAGCGGTGGCCAGAAGCTCGCCGCGCTGCTGCTGTTTCTCACCGACGTGCATTCGCTCGGGCTCAACGTGGCGCAGGGCCTGAACTTCACCGAAACCTTCTACTGGGATCAGAACGATCAGAGCCGGGCCTTCGCGACGCGCTTCCAGGAGCGGATGAAGAACAAGCAGAAGCCGACCATGATCCATGCGGGCGTCTATGCCGGCGTGCTGCACTATCTCAAGGTGCTCGACGCCTTGGGCGGCAATCCGCACGACGGCGCCAAGGTCGTCGCCCAGATGAAGGCGACGCCGACCGACGATCCGCTGTTCGGCAAGGGCACCATCCGCGAGGACGGCCGCAAGATGCATCCGGCCTACCTGTTCGAGGTCAAGAAGCCGTCGGAATCCAAGGGGCCGTGGGACTATTACAAGCTGGTCGCCACCGTTCCCGCCGACCAGGCCTTCACGCCGCTGTCGGAAAGCAAATGCCCGCTCGTCAAGAAGTGAGAGTTGTCCCGGCGGCGCCAGGCGCTGCCGGGATCCATCCCCTGCGATCCGTGAGAGCCTGACCGGAAAGACCGATCGATATGCAAGCCCTTTACGCCCAACTGCTGGTTGGTCTGATCAACGGCTCGTTCTACGCGCTGCTCAGCCTCGGCCTTGCCGTCATTTTCGGCATGCTGAACATCATCAACTTCGCCCATGGCGCGCTCTACATGATGGGCGCGTTCGTGGCGTATTTCTTCCTCGAATATGCCGGCATCGGCTACTGGTGGGCGCTCATTCTCGCGCCGCTCGTGGTCGGCCTGTTCGGCGTGGTGCTGGAGCGCACCATGCTGCAATGGCTCTCCGGGCTCGATCACCTCTACGGCCTGCTGCTGACCTTCGGCATGGCGCTGGTCATCCAGGGCCTGTTCCAGAACTATTTCGGCTCGTCGGGCCTGCCTTACGCGATCCCCGACGCGCTCAAGGGCGGCGTCAATCTCGGCTTCATGTTCCTGCCGATCTACCGCGGCTGGGTCGTGATCTTTTCGCTCATCGTCTGCCTCTCGACCTGGTACCTGATCGAGCGCACCCGGCTCGGCGCCTACCTGCGTGCCGCGACGGAAAATCCGACCCTGGTGCGGGCCTTCGGCATCAACGTGCCGCGCATGATCACGCTGACCTACGCCCTCGGCGTCGGGCTCGCCGCGCTCGCCGGCGTGCTGTCGGCGCCGATCAACCAGGTGCGGCCGCTGATGGGCGCCGATCTCATCATCGTGGTGTTCGCGGTGGTGGTGATCGGCGGTATGGGCTCGATCATGGGCTCGATCATCACGGGTTTCGCGCTCGGCATCGTCGAGGGCCTGACCAAGTATTTCTATCCGGAAGCCTCCAATACCGTGGTGTTCGTGCTGATGGTGCTGGTGCTGCTTGTGAAACCGACGGGACTGACGGGACGGGCCAACTGACATGACATCGATTACCGACAACGCCGCGCCCGCGCACAGCTCGAGCCGCGACGAGATCGTCGCCTTCGCCATCATGGCGCTGGCGCTGGCGATCGTACCGTTCACCGGCATCTATCCGTACTTCGTGATGCAGGCGCTGTGCTTTGCGCTGTTCGCCTGTGCCTTCAACCTGCTGATCGGTTATGGCGGCCTGCTGTCGTTCGGCCACGCCATGTTCCTCGGCACCGCCGGCTATGTCACGGCCCACGCCCTGAAGGTCTGGTTGGTGGCGCCGGAGGTCGGAATCCTGCTCGGGGTCGCGGCGTCGGCGCTGCTTGCGGTGATCACCGGCCTCATCGCGATCCGCCGCCAGGGCATCTATTTCTCGATGATCACCCTGGCGCTGTCGCAGCTGCTGTACTTCATCTACCTGCAGACGCCATTCACCCATGGCGAGGACGGCATCCAGGGCGTGCCGCAGGGCAAGATGTTCTGGCTGCTCAACCTGTCCCAGCCGACGACGCTGTACTACACTATCCTCGCGGTCTTCTTGCTGGCGTTCCTGCTGATCTTCCGCATCATCAATTCGCCGTTCGGCGAGGTGCTCAAGTCGATCCGCGAGAACGAGCAGCGGGCGATTTCGCTCGGCTACAAGACCGACCACTATAAGCTGATGGCTTATATCCTGTCCGGCAGCCTTGCGGGTCTTGCCGGATCGCTGAAGATCTTTGTTGCTCAGAACGCCTCGCTGACCGACGTGCACTGGTCGATGTCGGGCGAGGTGGTGCTGATGACACTGGTCGGCGGCCTCGGCACGATTTTCGGGCCGGTGGTCGGCGCCTTCGTGATCATCGCCATGCAGCAGTACCTGGCGCAGTTCGGTCAATGGGTGACGGTGATCCAGGGCGCGATCTTCGTGATCTGCGTGCTGACTTTCCGCCGTGGCGTCATCGGCGAGATCGGCCACTTCTTCAAGCGATCGCTGTAATCACGGCGCCGGCTTCGTGATCCAAGCACCCCGGCGGCTGTCCGCCGGGGTGTCGTCGTCTGACGGATCGGGATTATCCACAGCCTGTGGATGGGGAGGGAGCTGGTCGCATGCCCGGTTTCCCGGCTCGATATTTTATGACAATCACGTGACATCGCACCGCAGGCGAGTCCCGCGATCCGAAGGGCGGCGCGTGAGCAAGGGTATCGGCCCGTGCGCCGCGATCCTGCGGCCCATGGTCGGCCCGGGGCAGGGGATAACGATGCTACGCTGGTTCAAGGCCTTGCTGCCGCAGGAGGAGCGCTTCTTCGACCTGTTTGCACAGCATTCGCAGGCCATCGTCAGCGGTGCGGAGGCGCTGCAGGGGGTGCTCCGCGGTGGCGACGAGGTGCCGTCCTATTGCCAGCAGGTCAGCCAGTTCGAGCAGCAGGCCGACGAGGTCACGCGCCAGGTGCTGACCGCGGTGCGGCGGACCTTCATCACGCCGTTCGACCGCGGTGATATCAAGGACCTGATTACGTCGATGGACGACGCCATCGACCAGATGCACCAGACCGCCAAGGCCGTGACGCTGTTCGAGGTGCGGCAGTTCGAGCCGACGATGCGCGAGATCGGCGCCATCCTGGTGGAATGCGCCAAGCTCGTGGTGCGAGCGCTGCCGCTGCTGCAGGCGATCGGCGACAACGTCACGACGCTGGCCGCGATCACCGAGGAGCTGACCAAGCTGGAGGGCCGGGTCGACGACCTCCACGACATCGGGCTGAAGGAGCTCTACCTCAAGCACCGCAACGCCAACACCATGGACTACATCGTCGGCGCCAAAATCTATGAGCATCTCGAGAAGGTGGCTGACCGTTTCGACGATGTCGCCAACGAGATCAACAGCATCATGATCGAACAGGTCTGAGCCAAGGGCACGCCGTGGACGCCAGCCTCAGCCTTCCGCTCCTCGTCGGCCTCGTCGCCGTCGCGCTGCTGTTCGATTTTCTCAATGGCCTGCACGATGCGGCGAACTCAATTGCCACCATCGTCTCGACGCGGGTGCTGCGGCCGCAATACGCGGTGTTCTGGGCTGCGTTCTTCAATTTCATCGCCTTCCTGTTTTTCGGCCTGCATGTCGCGCAGACGCTGGGCACCGGCATCATCGATCCCGGCATCGTCGATCCACGGGTGATCTTCGCGGCTCTCATCGGCGCCATCGTCTGGAACGTGATCACCTGGCGACTCGGGATTCCGTCGTCGAGCTCCCACGCCCTGATCGGCGGCCTCGTCGGCGCCGGCTTCGCCAAGGCGGGCTTTGCGGCAATGGAGTGGAGCGGCCTGACCAAGACGATCCTCGCCATCGTGGCCTCGCCGCTGCTCGGCTTCTTCCTGGCGCTGGTGCTGGTGGCGATCGTGTCGTGGCTGTCGGTGCGCTCGACGCCATTCGCGGTCGACCGCGCCTTCCGCACCCTGCAGTTCGCCTCCGCCTCGCTGTATTCGCTGGGACATGGCGGCAACGACGCCCAGAAGACCATGGGCATCATCGCGGTACTCTTGTACTCGCAAGGCTATCTCGGCGGCGACTTCCACGTGCCACTCTGGGTCGTGCTGTCCTGCCAGACCGCCATGGCGGTCGGCACGCTGATGGGGGGCTGGCGGATCGTGCGCACCATGGGCAACCGCATCACCCGCCTGACCCCGATGCAGGGCTTCTGCGCCGAGACCGGCGGGGCGGTGACGTTGTTCCTGGCCACCTGGTTCGGCGTGCCGGTCTCCACCACCCACACCATTACCGGCGCCATCGTTGGGGTCGGCGCCGCGCGGCGGATCTCCGCCGTGCGCTGGAATGTGGCGAGCTCGATCGTGGTCGCCTGGGTGATCACGATCCCGGCGTCGGCGACCGTGGCGGCGGTCAGCTACTGGATCGTGCTGGCGCTGCGCTGAGCCCGTTGGCTCAGGTCGCGAGCTTCAATCCGAAGATCCCGGCGACGATCAGGCCGATGCAGGCGAGGCGCATGGCGGTCGCGGGCTCGCCGAACAGGGCGATGCCGAGCAGCGCCGTGCCGACCGTGCCGATGCCGGTCCACACCGCATAGCCGGTGCCGACCGGCAGCGATTTGAGCGCCCAGCCCAGCAGCAGCACGCTCGCCACCATGCAGGCGAGGGTGAGCACCGACGGCACGAGACGGGTGAAACCATCGGTGTATTTCAGGCCGATGGCCCAGCCGATCTCCATCAAGCCGGCGACGAACAGAATGATCCAGGCCATGACAGCCACGTCCTTTCATGGGCGTTCCGCCGGACGGGAACCCGAGAGGGAAGGCCCGCCGGGGCGCAGATGACAGGGCCGTCCCTGCCGGGGGATTGAGGGGAAGGGGCGAGGCCGTCCTCGCCATTCCCCGTTACATAGGAACGACCATGGGGGGCGTCAAAGAAAGATGCAATTGCATCAAATGTCCCGCTTGACAGGGGGCGGAGGGCGGGCGACGGCCGCTTCACCCTTGATCCCGCCGCGTTTCTTTGTCACACGCTCGGCCCATGTCCGACATCGCTCTTTCCGCCGACGCGCCGTCCTCGCCGCTCGCCACCGAAGTGGCGCGCCGGCGCACCTTCGCCATCATTTCCCACCCTGACGCCGGCAAGACCACGCTGACGGAAAAGCTGCTGCTGTTCGGCGGCGCCATCAACCTTGCCGGCCAGGTCAAGGCCAAGGGCGAGCGGCGCAACACCCGCTCGGACTGGATGAAGATCGAGCGCGACCGCGGCATCTCGGTCGTCACCTCGGTGATGACCTTCGAGTTCGAGAACCTCGTCTTCAACCTGCTGGACACCCCCGGCCACGAGGACTTCTCGGAGGACACCTACCGCACCCTGACCGCGGTCGACTCGGCGGTGATGGTGATCGACGCCGCCAAGGGCATCGAGGCGCGCACCCGCAAGCTGTTCGAGGTCTGCCGCCTCCGCGACATCCCGATCATCACCTTCATCAACAAGATGGACCGTGAGACCCGCGATCCGTTCGAGCTGCTCGACGAGATCGAGAAGACGCTGGCGCTCGACACCACGCCGATCACTTGGCCGGTGGGACGCGGCCGCGACTTCATCGGCACCTATGACATTCTTACCGGCGGCGTGCGCCTGCTGGAGGGCGGCGGCGCCAAGACCGGCTCGGCCGAGCAGATTGCGATCAGCGATCTCGCTGCGCGCAATTCCAACCTCGACGCCGCTGCGATCGAGGAGGAGCTGGCGCTGGTCACCGAGGCCTGCAAGCCGTTCGATCTCGCCGCGTTTCGCGAGGGCCATCTGACGCCGGTGTTCTTCGGCAGCGCGTTGCGCAATTTCGGCGTCGGCGACCTGCTGGAAGGGCTTGGGCGCTACGCACCGCCGCCGCGCGCCCAGGACAGCAACCTGCGCAAGGTCGAGGCCGACGAGCCGCGGATGTCGGCGTTCGTGTTCAAGATCCAGGCCAACATGGATCCCAACCACCGCGACCGCATCGCCTTCGCGCGGTTGTGTTCGGGCAAGCTGCAGCGGGGCATGAAGGCCAAGCTGACCCGCACCGGCAAGCCGATGAGCCTGTCGTCGCCGCAGTTCTTCTTCGCTCAGGACCGCGCGCTCGCCGACGAGGCGTTCGCCGGCGACGTCGTCGGCATTCCCAATCACGGCACGCTGCGCATCGGCGATACCCTGACTGAGGGCGAGGACATCACCTTCGTCGGCGTTCCCAGCTTCGCGCCGGAAATCCTGCGCCGCGTGCGCCTGACCGACGCCATGAAGGCCAAGAAGCTCAAGGAAGCGCTGCAGCAGATGTCGGAGGAGGGCGTCGTGCAGGTGTTCCGGCCGCGCGACGGCTCGCCGGCGCTGGTCGGCGTCGTCGGCCAGCTCCAGCTCGACGTGCTGAAAGCCCGGCTCGACGCCGAATACGGCCTGCCGGTGGATTTCGAAATCAGCGAGTTCTCGCTGGCGCGCTGGTTCTCGGCGGACGACCGCAAGGTGTACGACGCCTTCGTCAACGCCAACGGATCGGGCATCGCCGAGGATGTCGACGGCGACCTGGTTTTTTTGGCCAAGAACCAGTTCTACCTCGACTACACCCGCGAGCGCTCCGAGGGCATCCGCTTCGCCAACGTCAAGGACGTCAAGAAAGCGTCCTGAGCGCGAAGATGTGAAGCGCGGCCGGCCACTGTCGGTCGCGATCAGCGCTATGCTGGCCGGATCGGTTCCGGGAGCAGGCCATGCGCGCCGTGATCGTTCTCCTGATCGTGATGGCGGCGGTGGCCATGGGCCGGTCCGCCGTGGCGCAGGAGCGTCGCCCGGCCGATCCGTCGCCCTTTGCCCATGTCCCCTGCAGCGTGTTCGACAACCGGCCATGCACGCCGTCGGTGTGCAGCGCGCTCGAAAGCGGCCCATGCTTTCCCGACATCGACTATCCGATCGGCGAGAACCTGCAGGTGACCGTCGAGAGCAATCCGCCGGACAAGGATGCGGCACGCTACCGCATGCCCGATCACGACCTCGATACCATCGGTGACCTGTTCCAGGCGCTGCGGTCGTGCTGGACGCCGCCGGAGCAGGATATCGCGCGTGCGGGCATGCAGATGGCGGTCAAGTTCAGCTTTCGGCGCGACGGCGCCCTGATCGCGCCGCCGCGGCTGACCTATGCGACGCCTGATGCCGCGCCGGAAACGCGTGCCGCCTATCGCCAGGCGATCGACGCATCCCTTTCGCATTGTGCGCCGCTGTCGTTCAGCAAGGGATTGGGCGGGGCGATCGCCGGCCGGCCGATCCTGGTGCGGTACGTCGACAATCGCACAATGGAGCCTTCCGACAAGAGGCCGTAGCGGCAGGCACGCCCGGCAGCGGGAGGCGACGATATATTGTCGTCATAGGGCGCGCTCTAGAATGTGCCGGCACTGTGCTTGCCGGAGGAGTGATGTCGTCGGAGGAGACTGGAGCAGGTTTGGCGAAAGCCAGCATCCTGGTGCTGGGAGGCAGCTATTTCCTGGGACGCGCCATCGCGGCAAGTCTCCATGCTGCGGGGGCCGAGGTCATCTGTCTCAACCGCGGCTCGCGGCGACCCGAGCCAGGCACCCGTCAGATCGTGTGCGACCGGGGAGATCCCGTCGCCTTGCGTGCCAGCCTGACCGGTGCATTCGACGTCATCGTCGACGTGTCGGCCTATCGGCCTGTCGAGGTGGCAGGCGTGCTCGATGCTCTGGCGCGGCCGCCCACAAAATATGTCTTCATCAGCTCGGCGGCAGTCTATGACGACGCCCGCGCATCAGTCCCTTTCCGTGAAGAGGATCCGTCGGGCGGCAGCCGGATCTGGGGCGATTACGGGGTCGACAAGGCGCGCTGTGAGGACCTGCTGTCGTCCCGGCTTGGCCAGTCGCTGTTCATCCTGCGTCCGCCCTATGTCTACGGGCCGAACAATTATCTGCAGCGGGAGCGCTTCATCTGGTCAAGGCTGCTGCAGCAAAAGCCGGTTTTCGTTCCGGAACGAGGCGAGACCCGTGTTCAGTTCATGTTCGTGGAGACGCTGGCGGCCTTCGTGACGCAGATCGCGCTGGCTCTCGACGTCCCGGCAGGGACCTACAATGTCGGTGAGAGCAGCGCCTACAGCTTCAACGAATGGATCGAGACGCTGGCCTCGGTGGCCAACACCGCGGCGTCGATCCGCTATGTCTCCGATCCCGACATCCCTGCGCGCGCGTATTTTCCGTTCCGAAATTCCGGTCTCACTCTGGATGTGTCGAGGTTCGACAGCATTGCCCGCGATCGGGGGCCCCTTCTTCAGAGCGGCAGTGCGCTGACGCTCGCATCGATGCAGGGCACCGTCGATCCCTATGCTCCCACGGCGTGGGAAAAGGTCTGGTTGGGCTGAGTGGTGATGATGGTAGCCTGACAAGGTGGCGGCGGGAGCGCCCGCCCCCGGCGCAAGCGCGCCGGGGGCGGGGAGTTTCGGCCGCTTACTTCGCCTTGAGCAGGTCGGCGACGTCGAGCAGGATCATCTCGTTGTCGTCCGCCTTGTTGGGATCGCGGCTGGAGGAGAACGGCAGGTTGTTGTCGTTGCCGACGACGATGTGGCTGGCGTCGACCACGTCGACGTTCTCGATGGTGAAGAACGGGAAGGTCAGCACGCCGTCGTTGAGCGGCTTGCGGGCCTTCTTGTCCGGGTCCTGGATCTTCATCAGGTCGATGTAGCCGATCTTGCGCACCGGCTTGCCGACATTGGCATCGCTCAGCTCGATCTTGTAGACGCGCTTGAATTTGGCCAAATCAGGGAAGCAGTCGGTGCCGCGGACGCCGGCGGCACAGGCCTTGTCGGCGGTGCCTTCGCCGTTGTCGCGCTCGATGACGAGGCCGGTCGCGCCGTCGATCATGTTGAAATCGCCGATGGCGTTGCCGGTGTTCTCGAAGCGGTAGTACCAGAACCGCCCGGTGAACTTCTCCGCCGCGACATCGAACTCGAGAATGCGCGAGGCCTCGTTGCCGTCGACCTTCTCCCAGTCCTTCTTGTCGGCGTCCCACAGCGGGCCTTCGAGCAGGCCGTACAGGAATTTGCCGTCCTTGCTGGCGGCAAAACCCTCAAAGCCCTTGGAGCGGCGCAGGTTGACGTTGGTGTAGGTCGCGCCCGGCGCGCTGGGGGAGGTCACGGCATAGTGATCTGGCGAGCGCACCGGCTTGCCGTCGGCGACCGTCTCGAACACCGCCAGCACCTTGCCGGTCAAATCCGCCTTGATCACATACGGGCCGAACTCGTCGCCGATCCACAGCGTGTCGCCGATGATCTGAAAACCCTCGGTGTCGAAGTCGGCGCCGGTCAGGTAGCGCTTCTCGGTGCCCTCGTGGACGACGCGGAACGGGACCTTCTTGTCGGGATCGTGCAGGAAGATGGTCTGCAGGTGCTTCCACTCGCCCTTGGCCCAGTCGATGGTCCAGCGGTTGAGGTACAGCATCGAGTCCGGCGAATTGGCCTTCGCGCCCATGCCGTTGTCGGTGAGGATCCAGAAGCTGCCGTCCGGCATCACCTTGATGCCGGAGTGGCCCTGGATCGGCTGGCCCTGGAACGGCAGCTTGACGCCGGTGTCGCGCTCATAGGACTTGCCCATCACGCTGCCGACCTGATCGACGCGCTTGCCGGTGGTGTACTTGCCGGAGGTCTTGAGGTCGGCGGGGGCGTCCGCCGGGGCGGGAATGAAGGTTTCGGCCGGCAGCACGGCATGGCCGGCGAGCTTGGCCGGAAACTCCTGCTGCGCGAGCGCCGGCAGGGTGGTGGCGAGACACAGCGCTGCGCTCGCCAGTAGAGTGGTGCGGATCATGTTGGCCCCGTTGATCGTTGAACGGGGTCTGTTCTGCGCAGCGATCGTGATGGCCGGATTACAGGCGCGTTGCGAGCCGATGACAGGCGGGGAAACCACCGTCGCGCGACCTCATGCCACACGCGTGGTCCCGGCCGCGATCAACGGCAGGTAGGCGTCGCCTGCGCCTATTTGTCCGACACGAACGGGTCGAGCCCGGTCTTCTTCAGCGTGGGCGCCGCCGCGGGCGAAGCGAGAAATGCGATCAGCGCCTTGCCGGCGTCGGGCTCCCTGGCGCCGGAGGCAATGCCCGCCGAGAAGATGGTGATCTTCTGCACCGCTCCTGGCAGCGGGCCGACGAGATCCACGCCAGGGATCGGCAGCAGTTCGCTGACCTGCTGGAAGCCCAGTTCTGACTCGCCGCGCGCGACGCCCGCGGCCACCGGCTCGGCGGGGATCATTTTCGCCTTGCTCTTCATCTGTTCGGTCACGCCGAGCTTTTCGAACAGCTCGGTGCCGACATAGACGCCGCTGGCGCTGTCGGAATAGGCGACCGATTTGGCGTCGAGCAGCGCCTTTTTCAGCGCCTCCGGCGTGCTGATGTCAGGTTTGGGACCGCCGGCGCGCACCACCATGCCGATCGGCGAGCGCACGAGGTCGACCCGCGTGCCTTCCACCGCCTTGCCTTGCTCCTTCATCTTGCCGAGCGCGTCGCCGACCATGATCAGCACGTCAGCCGGTTCGCCGCGGGCGAGCCGCACCGGAATGGCGTTCTCGGTGGTTCCCATCGACGGGCCGTAGGCCGTGACGACGGTGTGACCGGTCGCCTTCTCGAACTGCGGCACCAGTTCCTTGTAGGCGGCCGACAGCCCGCCGGAGATCATCACCTTGATCTCGGCCGCCTGCGCGACGCCGTGAAGCAGCAGCGCGACAACGGCGCCGGCGGCGAAGCGGGACATGGCTGCGATGTGGCTCATCGGGCATCCTCCTGGTCTTGGTTCTGTGCCGGTCGGGCCAGCATTGCGCGCCGCCCCCGAAAGATGATACCCGGGCACGACACGCGCACCATAGCAAGGCCGCTGGGACGCGGGAATGCGCCGTGCGTATTTCGCACTGCCGCAGGCTGGCGGCGATCACGGGAGGGGATGGCGATGGGGCTTGCGCTGCTCGTTGTGGGGCTGGTTCTGTTTCTCGGCGTCCATGTGCTGACCACGCGGCGCGACACCCGCGCGGCGATCATCGCCTCGACCAGCGAGGGCCTCTACAAGATCGCCTATTCGCTGGCCTCGCTCGTCGGCATCGCGCTGATCGCCTGGGGGTTCTCGGTCTACCGCGCCACCGGCTGGGTCGACGTGTGGCATCCCCCGACGGCGATGAAGCACATCACCATCGCGTTGATGCTGCCGGCGGCGATCCTGGTGGTCGCGTCCTATCTCCGCGGCCGCATCTACGTCACGCTGAAGCATCCCATGCTCGCGGGCGTGAAGCTGTGGGCGTTCGGCCATCTGCTCGCCAATGGTGACCTCGGCTCGATCATCCTGTTCGGCTCGTTTCTGGCGTGGGCGGTATATGATCGCATCTCGCTGAAGCGCCGCAGCGATGCCGGCGCGCCGCCGATCCCGGTCGGCGGTGTGCTCAACGACGTGCTCGCGGTGGTGATCGGCGTCGTCGTCTATCTCGCGCTCGCCTTTGCGTTCCACCCGGTCGTCATCGGCGTGCCTGTGTTCGGAGCCTGACCATGTCCATCCAGTCGGCCATCAAGCGCAAGACCGCGCCCGAGATCCGCGCCCGCAAGGGCGGCGAGCCCATCGTGATGCTGACGTCGTACCATGCCCACACCGCTGCGCTGGTCGATCGCTTCTGCGATGTGATCCTGGTCGGCGATTCCCTTGGCAATGTGATGCACGGATTCGAGACCACGGTGCCGGTGACGCTCGAGATGATGATCCTGCAGGGGCGGGCGGTGATGCGCGGTTCACAGCAGTCGCTTGTGGTGGTCGATATGCCGTTCGGCTCCTACGAGGCCTCGAAGGAGGAGGCGTTCCGCTCCGCAGCCCGCATTCTGAAGGAGACCCGTTGCGGGGCGGTCAAGCTCGAGGGCGGCGCATACATGGCGGAGACCATCGCCTTCCTGTCCGCGCGCGGCATTCCGGTGATGGCCCATGTCGGGCTCACGCCACAGGCGATCAACACCCTGGGCTCGTTCCGCGCCCAGGGCCGCGACGACGCCGATGGCGCGCGGATCGAGAACGATGCGCGGGCCGTCGCGGAGGCCGGCGCATTTTCGGTGGTGATCGAGGCGGTGGCCGAACCGGTCGCCCGCCGCATCACTGAGACCATTGCGATCCCGACCATCGGCATCGGCGCCAGCGCCGCCTGTGACGGCCAGGTGCTGGTGCTGGAGGACATGCTGGGCCTGTCGGCACGGGTGCCGAAGTTCGTGAAGCGCTACGGCAATCTCGGTCCGGCGATCGCCGAGGCGATCGAAGCCTATGCGACCGAGGTGCGCAGCCGCGCCTTTCCAGGACCGGAGCACACCTACGGCCTGACCCCGCCGAAGCACTGACGCGGTCTCCCAAGCCTCTCATCCGCTGCTGAACGCCATGTGCCAGCCGCTTCTGCCATTGGATTGGCGGGGCGGGGGCGGATGGGTAATTTATATAATAAAATCAATCCGTTGAAGCGTTCGGTGGAAAGCCGTCGGACGGCCGTCCAACACGCTTGCCAAATCATACCTTTCCTATTTATGATTATAATATGGATAATAAGCAGTATGACGAGCTGGTCGACCCGTCGCAAAAGGCGGCGATCAAGCGCAAGCGCTCCGACGCGGTCGCGGACCGGATCCGTCGCCATATCTTCCAGGCGGGCTTGCAGCCGAACGACCGGCTGCCGCAGGAAACCCAGTTGATCGAGATGTTCGGCTGCAGCCGCTCGACCATCCGCGAGGCGCTCAAGTCGCTGGAAGTGCAGGGGCTGGTTCAGAACACCACCGGTCCGGCCGGCGGCGCGCGGGTCGCCTCGGTGTCGTCGGGACGCACCATCGGGCTGCTCAGCAACTACTTCTATTTTCACCCGATCAACATCACGCAGATCTACCAGATGCGCCGTCTCACCGAGCCGGAGCTCGCGGCGAGCGTCGTCGGTCATCTCCAGGACGCGCATTTTGCGGCGCTGGAGCGCACCATCGAGGCGCAGCACGCGCACCCGACCGATGCCGCCGGCTGGGCGCATCACCGCAAGGTCGAGGTCGAATTCCACGACATCCTGATCGCGGCGTGCCCCAATCCGCTGCTCGCCCTGATGTGCCGTTTCGTCAACGAGGCCATCAACTGGACGATCGGCACCGTCGGTGACAACGAGCTGTCATGGGCGTTCTCCTGCGCCAACATCGATTATCACCGTCGCCTGATCGTCGCCTTCCGCTCGGGTGATGCCGTGCAGGCGCGGCAGGTGATGCTCGATCATGTGCTGAGCGCGGAGAGCTTTCTGATGCGCCCGCACGAAGCGGAGCCACCGATCTTTGCCGAACCGCTCCAGCTCGACTGAGCGGCCCGGACACGACAACCAACAAAACATAATACAGGGAGGAACGACCATGATCACACGACGCACCTTCACGTCCGCGCTTGCCGGCGTTGCGCTGGCGCCCGCCGTGCTGCGGCATGCGATGGCCGCCGAGCCGGTGCGGCTGTGCACGGCGCTGTCGCTGTCGGGGCCGTTCGCCATGGCCGGCCAGCCCGCCGAGGCAGGCGCCCGGCTCGCGGTCAAGGCGCTGGCGAAGGACTATGGTCTCGATGCGTCGCTGCTGGTCATCGACGACGAGGGCAATCCCGGCCGCGCGATGCCGAAGATCATCGCGGCGCTGCAGCAGGGCGTGCGCTTCTTCTCCGGCGCGGTGCTGTCGAATGTCGGGCTGCCGATGTCGGCGGAAATCGCCAATGGCGGCGGTGTCTACATGTCATCGGTGGGCGCCGACGAGATCACCGGCGCGGACTGCCGCCGCAGCACCTTCCGCTGGCCGGTGTCGAGTTACGGCGCCGTGCACCAGACCATC
Source organism: Bradyrhizobium sp. 2TAF24 (assembly GCF_052115025.1). Taxonomy (NCBI): domain Bacteria; kingdom Pseudomonadati; phylum Pseudomonadota; class Alphaproteobacteria; order Hyphomicrobiales; family Nitrobacteraceae; genus Bradyrhizobium; species Bradyrhizobium sp. 2TAF24. Next base: position 19,626 of record NZ_JBFRFW010000015.1, read on the forward strand.
GGCGCGCTGATCGGCGCCGATCCCAAGGCCAGGCGCTGGTACACCATCACGCCGAAATACGTATTCGGCGAGGCGATGCTGCGCGAGGCGCAGGCCATCTTCAAGCAGAACAACATCGAGCATGTCGGCAACAGCTTCCATGCCATGGCCGACACGGAATTCTCAGGCTATCTGGCGAGTGTCGCGGCCGCCAGGCCGGATGTGCTGGCGATCCTCAACTTCGGCCCGCAGAGCACCAACACCATCCGCCAGGCCGTCGATTTCGGCCTGAAGCAGAAGATGAAGATCGTGCTGGTGTGGGGCGCCGGCGCCGAGCAGTATGCCGAGATCGGCAGCGAGGCTCTCGAGGATATCTATATCGGTGCGCAGTACGACGATGCGATCGACAGCCCGGGTAACCGGCGGCTGGTGGACCTGTTCCAGACCCATTTGAAGGTTCGGCCGAGCTATTCGATGGTCAACGGCTTCATCACCGCCGACCTTCTGATGCGCGGCATCAAGGCTGCCGGCAGCACCGAGCCGGCGCAGGTGATCAAGGCGCTGGAGGGGCTCACTTACGAAGGGCCGACCGGGGAGGAGCATATCCGCGCCTTCGACCACCAGTGCATCAAGAACTACTACTTGCTGCGCGGTAAGGCGCCGGCCGGCAAGAAGCACAAGGACGACTATGTCGAGGTCGTCAGTTTCGGCAAGTCGTTCGTCGAGGCCTCGCGCTCCGACTGCAAGATGACCTGAGCTGCGCCCCTCGCACACGGCACCGTCATGACTCTCAACCTGCTGCTTACGCAGATCGTCAACGGCCTCGGCGTCGGGATGATCTACTTCATGATCGCGATCGGTCTGTCGATCATCTTCGGCATCATGCACTTCATCAACATTGCGCACGGCGCGTTCTACCTCGTGGGCGCGTATCTCTGCTATGTGCTGATCGCGGCGACCGGCAACTTCTGGCTGGCGCTGGTGCTGGCGCCGGCCATTGTCGGTGTGGTGGCGTGGCTGGCCGAGCCTGGCGTGCGGCGGCTGTATGATCTGCCGGCGAGCTTCCAGATCCTGGCGACGCTGGGGCTCGCGCTGATCATCCAGGAGGTCGTGATCCTGATCTTCGATCCGGTCGGCAAGAATGTCGCCGCGCCGGCGCTGCTGCGCGGCGCGGTGATGTTCGGCGATTTCGCCTATCCGAAGTACCGCCTGTTCGTGATCGCCGTTGCGGCAGCGATCGCCGCCGTGCTCTGGTTGCTGCTGGAGCGCACCAATTACGGCGCGGTGCTGCGGGCCGGCACCGAGTCGATGCCGACTGTCGAATTGCTCGGGATCGATATCAGCCGGACCTTCTCTCTGACCTTCGCGATCGGTGCGGCGCTGACGGCCCTCGCAGGCGTCCTGATCGCGCCCATCCGCGGCGTCGAGCCGTTCATGGGCGTGGAGGCGCTGTCGATCGCCTTCGTGGTCATCGTGATTGGCGGCATCGGCAGTTTCACCGGCGCGCTCGTTGGCGGACTGCTGATCGGCGTCGTGCAGAGCGTCATGACGGTGTTCTGGGCGGCGGGGGCCAGCGTCATGATCTATGTCGCGATGGCGCTGGTGATCCTGCTGCGGCCGCACGGCCTGCTTGGACGGGCCTGAGCCATGCGCGTCATGTCTTCGACCATGGGCCTTGCGCTCGCTGTCGCCGGTGTCGCGGCATTGCTGCCGCTGGTATTGCCGTCGCCGGCGCTGGCGACCGAATGCCTGATCTTTGCGATGGCGGCGCTCGGCTGCAACCTGCTGCTTGGGCGGGTGGGGCTGCTGTCGTTCGGCCAGGCGATCTTCTTCGGCGCCGGGGCGTACTGCGCCGGAATCCTGCTGGTCCGCTACAATGTCGGTCTCGTGGCCGCGCTTGCCGCTGCGGTAGTGCTCGCCGGCGTGCTGGGGGCTGCCATCGGGGTCGTCGCGACCCAGCGCCACGGCGTCTACTTCATCATGCTGACGCTGGCGTTGTCGCAGATGGCGTTCTTCCTGTGTTACGCGGCCTCGGACCTCACCGGTGGCGACAACGGCCTGTTGAACGTACCGCGCCCCGATCTGGCGGTGTTCGGCCACCGACTGGTGTCGTTCGCGCAGCCGCTCCACTTCTACGGCTTCGTGGCGCTGGTCTGCGTCGCCGTGTTCTTCGTGTTCGGCCGCCTGGTGGCATCGCCTTTCGGGGCGACGCTGGAGGCGATCCGCGACAACGAGGACCGCGCGATCGCGATCGGCTACGACGTGCGCCGCTACAAGATCGTGAGCCTCGTGCTGTCTGCGGCCGTCACCGGGCTGGCCGGCGCGCTCTACGCCATGGCGCTCAAGTTCGTGCCGCTCGCCAACGTCGATCTCGCCATGAGCGAGCGCATCATCGTGATGACGATCCTCGGCGGCACCGGCACGCTGTTCGGCTCGGTGCTCGGCAGCATCGCGGTCGTAGTGCTGGGCTACGTACTGTCCGAGATCTGGGCGCGCTGGCAGATCCTGCTTGGTGCCGTGCTGGTCGTCGTGGCGTTCGGCCTGCGCGGTGGTCTCGCGGCGCTGCTCGACCCGCTGCTGCGCCGGGTACGCAGCGACGACGACGGGCGGCCTACGGCACTCGCCAGCCCCCAGGAAGGGACGCAGCGATGATCACCTCCACGGATAAGCCCGCAGCACTCGCGGTCGTTGGAATCGAGAAGCGCTTCGACGGTTTCCAGGCGCTCCGGCCCGTGTCGTTCACCATCACCGATGCCGGCGTGCACGCCTTCATCGGGCCGAACGGCGCCGGCAAGACGACGCTGTTCAATTGCCTGACCGGGCGGCTGCGGCCGACCGCCGGCGCGGTGCGTCTCAGCGGACGCGATATCACCGCCATGCCGGCCCATCGCCGGGTGCACCATGGACTGGCGCGCTCGTTCCAGATCACCAACCTGTTCGCGAATTTGACCGTGCATGAGAATGTGCGGCTCGCGGTGCAGGCGCTGTCGCCGCAGGCTTTCGACCTGTGGCGCGACCGCGCGGGGCTGCCTGACGTCGCCGCGCGGGCCGACACGTTGCTGGCGCGGCTCGCCCTCGGCGAGAAGGCGCAGACCGTGGCGGGGCTGCTCTCCCACGGCGAGCAGCGCCGGCTCGAGATCGCGATGGCGCTGGCGGGCCATCCGCAGGTGCTGCTGCTCGACGAGCCGACCTCCGGCATGGGGATCGACGATATCGACACCATGACCCGCCTGATCGAGGATCTCGGCCAGTCCATGGCCGTGGTGCTGATCGAGCACAACATCCGTCTGGTGATGCGCATCAGCCGGTCGATCACGGTGCTGCACCGCGGCGCCATCCTGCGCCAGGGGCTGCCGGCGGACATCGCGGCGGACCCGCAGGTGAAAGCGGCTTATCTGGGGACGGCGGCATGATGCTGAATGTCACCGATCTCAACGCCTGGTACGGCAAGAGCCATGTCTTGCAGGACGTGAGCCTGAAGGTCGATGCGGGCGAGGTGGTCTGCCTGCTCGGACGCAACGGCGCCGGCAAGACGACGACGCTGAAGAGCCTCGTCGGCGCGATCGGCGCGCGGCGCGGCGACATCCGTTTCGACGGTGAGGCGATCACGGCGCTGCGGACCTACCAGATCGCGCGGCGCGGTATCGCGCTGGTGCCGGAGCATCGCGGCATCTTCGGGCTGCTGACGGTCGAGGAAAATCTCGCCATCGCCGCCCGCAAGGCGACGCTGTGGCCGCTGGCCGAGATCTACAAGCTGTTCCCGCGCCTGCATGAGCGCCGCCGCAACCGTGGCACCGCGCTGTCCGGCGGCGAGCAGCAGATGCTGGCGATCGCGCGCGCGCTGATCGGTGGTCCGCGCGTCCTGCTGCTGGACGAGCCGACCGAGGGGCTCGCGCCGGTAATCGTGGATGAGCTTGCCGACGTCGTGCGCGCGGTCCGCGGGGCAGGCGTCGCCGTCCTGCTGGTCGAGCAGAACCTGTCGTTTTGCGAGGCGCTGGCGGACCGCCACTACATCCTCGACCAGGGGCGCATCGTGTATGCGGCGGATCGCGCGACGTTCGCCGGCGCCAGCCGCGAGCGTGAACGGTATCTCGCCGTCACAGCCGATTGAACGAAACCAATATCAGGGGAGAAATCATGCACAACGAGCTTTGGCAGTGGACGGCGACGGATCTGGCGCAGGCGATCAGGGAGCGCCGCGTGTCCAGCCGCGACGCGGTGCAGTCGGTGCTCGATCGCATCGCCGCGGTCAATCCGGTGGTCAACGCCGTCGTGGAGGTGCTGGCCGACGAGGCGCTGAGCGCCGCCGACCAGGCCGATGCCGTGGTCAAGGCCGGCGTCGCACTGTCGCCGCTGCACGGCGTGCCGGTGACGGTGAAGGTCAATGTCGACCAGCGCGGCTGCGCCACCACCAACGGTGTTGTCGCATTCCGGGACGTCATCGCCAGCGAGGATTGTCCGACGGTGGCGAACTTTCGCAAGGCGGGCGCGGTGATCGTCGGGCGCACCAACACGCCGGCGTTCTCGCACCGCTGGTTCACCGACAACGAGCTGCATGGCGCCACCCGCAATCCCTGGGGGACGCAATGGACGCCGGGCGGTTCGAGCGGCGGCGCCGGCGCCGCGGTCGCCGCCGGCATGGGGCCGATCGCCCATGGCAACGATTTCGGCGGTTCGATCCGCTATCCGGCCTATGCCTGTGGCGTCGCCGGTCTGCGCCCGACGCCGGGGCGCGTCGCCCATTTCAATCCGTCCGCGACGTCCGAGCGTCCGATCACGGCGCAGATGATGTCGGTGCAGGGGCCGCTGGCACGCTCGATCGCCGACCTGCGCGCGGGCCTCGCCGTGATGGCGGGCCCCGACGCGCGCGACGGCAACTGGGTGCCGGCGCCGCTGGAGGGGCCGCGCCTTGCCGGTCCCGTCCGTGTCGCGCTCGCGGCGGATCCGGTCGGTGATGCGGCACCGGAGGTGCGCGCGGCGATCCGTGCCGCCGGTCGCTGGCTCGCCGAGGCCGGCTACGCGGTCGAGGAGGTGACACCGCCGCGCGTCGTCGAGGCTGCTGACCTCTGGCACGCCCTGGTGGTCAACGAGGAGCGACGCTTCCTCGAACCGCTGATCCGCAAGTACGGCGATGCCAAGAGCCGGAGAAATGTCGATGACCACATCGCCTATGCACCGCGGCTGACCAGTGACGAGATTCTGGTTGGCTTCGAGCGCCGTCAGTCGATCCTGCGCGACTGGAATCTCTTCCTGGCGCGCTATCCCGTCATCGTGCTGCCGGTGTCGCACCAGCTGCCGTTCCGCGACAACCTCGACCAGGAGGACGGCAACACTGTCCGGGCGCTGATCGACGCGCAGCGCTCGCTGCTGGCGATTCCCGCGCTCGGCTTTCCGGCGCTGTCGGTGCCGACCGGCCTCGCCGACGGCCGGCCTGTCGGCGTCCAGGTGGTCGCCGGCCGCTTCCGTGAGGACGTCTGTTTCGCGGCGGCGGAGGTCATCGAGCGCCATGCGGCGATGCCGACGCCGATCGATCCGCGGCCCTGAGAATGCGCTGGATCGTCGGCCGGACCGGGGGCGGCTGGCCGACGATTCGGTGGACAAGCCTTTCGCGACGCGCCTGATTGCGGGTAACTCTTTGAACAGGCTTGCTTTGCCTTGCCTCCGCCATATCGATAGGGTATCGCCGCCATCGCATTGGGGCTGGCGCGCGCTGGGCCAAACTGTGCCCGCGCCGTAGGTGGGATATCATAAGTGTCTGAATTATTTGACGAAGTCGACGAGGAACTGCGTCGCGAACAGCTCAAGAAGCTGTGGGATCGCTATTCCGTTTTCATCATTGGCGCGGCCGTCCTGGTCGTCGCGGCCGTCGCCGGCTGGCGCGGTTATCAGTACTGGGAAGGCAAGCGCGCGGCGGAGGCCGGTGCGGCATTCGAGGCCGCGGTCACGCTCGCCGACCAGAACAAGCATGCTGAGGCGGAGGCCGCCTTCACCAAGCTCGCCGCCGAAGCGCCGGCCGGCTATCGCACCCTGGCGCGGCTGCGGGCCGCCGCGGAAGCGGCGACGCGCGCCCCGCAGGAGGCCGTGAAGCTGTTCGACGCCATCGGCAACGACACCGGTGTCGCCCAGCCGCAGCAGGACCTCGCCAAGACCCGCGCAGCCGCGCTGCTGGTCGACACCGCGCCTTATGACGACATTCGCCAGCGGCTCGAGCCGATCACCGCGAGCGGCCGCACCTTCCGCCACACCGCGCGCGACCTGCTGGCCGTGTCGGCCTGGCGTGCGAACGATACCGCGGCGACGCGGCAGTGGCTCGACCTGATCATGACCGACGCAGAAACGCCGGCGAGCATCCGCACCCGTGCGGAGGCCCTGCAAGCGCTGCTGCCGCCGGTCGCCAAGAGCTGACCATACCGAGGACGACGGCGTGCGCCTGATCGGCACCGTCGCAGCACGAACCGAAAACCGAGTGAAGACCTGATGCGCCGTTCCCAACGACTGATTGCCTCCGGTGTCCTTCTGGCGCTCTGCAGCGTGCTCGCCGGCTGTGGCGGCGGCGGCCTCAGCAGCTTCGATCCGATGGACATGCTCGACTTCCTCGACACCAAGAAGAAGCTGCCGGGCAACCGCCAGCCGGTGTTCCCGGAAGGCGTCCCGGGGCTGGAGCAGGGCGTGCCTAAGGACCTCTACAAGGGCTCGCCGGAAATGCAGAGCCAGGAGCAGCAGTTCAAGGACGCCGGATCGCAGCAGACCGCGGCGGCCGCTGCTGCCGACACGGCGAAGTCCGCTCCGGCGCCCGCCGCCGAGCCCAAGGCCAAGCCCAGGAAGCCGCGGCATCGCTCCACCACCGCACCGCCGCCTGCCGACCAGGACGCCGCGCCTGCCGAGGAGACCGCGCCGCCGAAGCCGGCGAAACGCGCTCAGCGGCCGGCTCCGGCGGCCGCGCCCCAGGACCAGCCGCCGGCGCAGCAGGCCGCGCCGGCCCAGTCCGGGTTCCCGGCGCCGCTTCCCAGCGGCAGCTTCTCTCGGTAAAGGCTGCCCGCGGGGGACGGCTTCGCAGGATTGCCATCGGTCCCGCTGTTGACATGAGGTCCGGGACGGGCGAACGGATCGGACATGTCTTTCACCTTTGCCATTATCGGCCGGCCCAATGTCGGCAAGTCGACCCTGTTCAACCGTCTGGTCGGACAGAAGCTGGCGCTCGTCGACGACCAGCCGGGCGTGACGAGGGACCGCCGCGAGGGTGAGGGCCGGCTCGGCGACCTCAGCTTCACCATCATCGACACCGCCGGCCTCGACCATGGGCCGCGGGGCTCGCTTGCCGCGCGCATGCAGGAGCAGACCGAGGCGGCGATCGATGGCGCCGACGCGCTGCTGTTCGTCATCGACGCACGCATCGGGTTGACGCCGGCGGACCGTGGCTTTGCGGATCTCGCGCGCAAGGCCGGCAAGCCGGTGGTGCTGCTCGCCAACAAGAGCGAAGGCAAGCATGGCGAGATCGGCGCCATGGAATCCTATGCGCTCGGCCTCGGCGATCCCGTGCCGATCTCGGCGGAGCATGGCGAAGGCCTCAGCGACCTCTACGACGCGCTACGCGCGGTGATGCCCGAGGAGGAAGAGGTCGACGAGGAGGAAGACGACACGGTGGACGAGGCCGCCGGCACCGACCAGCACCGGCCGATCCGCGTCGCCATCGTCGGCCGGCCGAATGCCGGCAAGTCGACGCTGATCAACCATCTGCTCGGCGAGGAACGGCTGCTGACGAGTGACGAAGCCGGCACCACGCGCGATTCCATCGCCGTCGACGTCGACTGGCAGGGGCGCGCGTTCCGGGTGTTCGATACTGCCGGCCTGCGCCGGCGCTCGCGCATCGAGGAGAAGCTGGAGAAGCTCTCTGTTGCCGATTCGCTGCGCGCCATCCGTTTCGCCGAAGTGGTCGTGCTGATGATGGATGCGCAGCACCGCTTCGAGGAGCAGGACCTGCGCATCGCCGATCTCGTCGAGCGCGAGGGCCGGGCCCTCGTCATCGCGGTGAGCAAATCCGATCTGATCGGGCGCCAGGCCAATCTGATGTCGTCGCTGCGCCAGGATGCGGATCACTGGCTGCCCCAGATCAAGGGCGTGCCGGTCGTCGCGGTGTCGGGCGTCACGGGTGAGGGCGTCGATCGGCTGATGACGGCGATCGAGGATGCCTATGCCGTCTGGAACAAGCGGACCTCGACCAGCATGTTGAACCGCTGGTTCGAGCAGGCGATCGCCGCCAATCCGCCGCCCGCCGTCTCGGGCCGTCGGCTGAAGCTGAACTATGTGACGCAGCCCAAGGCGCGGCCGCCGAGCTTCGTGGTGTTCTGCTCGCGCGCCGATGCGGTTCCGGATTCCTATCTGCGCTACCTCACCAACAGCATGCGCACGGCGTTCGACCTGCCGGGCACGCCGATCCGCATCACGCTGCGGGAGAAATCCAACCCGTTTGCGCACAAGGCCAAGCGCAAGTCGTGACGCCGTGACGGTGGCGAGCCTGCTCGCCGCCAACGGCCCGTGCAGACGATGCGCGACGCGCAGCCCGGTTGATCTGGCCGCTGATCCGCCTCAGAAGAACGTGACACCGATCTGGCTGCCGCGTCGCCAGGTGACGCGGCAGCGGCGGCCCGGATCGGTGCGCGACAGCCGCAGCTCGAACTGGGTGCGCGTGAAGCGCGGGTCGTCGACCTGCAGCTTCGCCCCGCCTTCGGAGATGTCGATCACGGTGCAGCGCCGTGCGGCGAAGTCGCCGGGAAACGCGATCCAGCCTTCGCGGTCGATCTTGCGCCGGGGGGCGCGCTGCTTTCGTCCGAACAGGCGCATGATGCAGGCCTCCTCGACAGCAACGCCGCCGGCCGCCGTTCGTTTCTGATCCCAGCGATTCGAGTCGATTTCGAATGATCGGAGGTCAGTTGACCCGTGTCCAGGTGGTGGATTTGCAGATCATGCCCCCCATGACGCAGCCGGAGGTGGTGAGGGTATTTCCGGATAGCGACATCTTGCCGGTATAGGTCTTGCCGTCTTCCGGATTGAAGGCGCTGCCGCTCCAGCTGTCGGGGCCGTTCGGCTTCATGTCGAAGAAGATCTTCTGGCCGACCTTGGCCGGTGTCTCGATGCCAGGCTTCAGCCAGGCGATGTGGCCGCACACCGCGCCGCCGCCGCAGGAGGCGAACTTGACCTGCGAGGCGCCGGTGTCGCGCAGCCACGTCCCGCCGATGTCGGCGGCTGTGGCGGGCACGGCCCATGATGCGGTTGCGGCAACGGCAGCGAGAATTGCAGTGCGGCTGACGAACATCTTCAACATCTTGCGGCATCTCCCTGATTTGTCCGGTCTCGTGCCGGACTGATGGTAGTCAAGCAACCGCGGCCGGATGGAGTCAACACGGCCCGTGCGCGCAAAAGCGCGCAGGCCGGTCGCTGCTTTGTTGTCGGAACGACGGCGCAGGTTCAGGGCGTGGGGGCCGGAAAGTCCAGTGTGCTGCGGGTGCGGTAGTCGTAGAGCTTGCCGGTCTCGGTCCACGACGACGCGCACAGCGGCACGATCAGCTCGGCGACCTGCTCCGGCGTGTCGAGCGTCTCCGGATCCTCGCCGGGCATCAGCGTTGCCCGCATCCGGGTGCGGATCGGGCCGGGATTGAACAGGTTGACGCGCAGCGCCGTGGTCGCTGTCTCGTTCGCCCACACCCGCGCCAGCGTCTCTACCGCAGCTTTCGAGGCGGCGTAGGGGCCGACATAGGCGGTGGCCTTGCGCGCCGCGCCCGAGGTGACGAACACGGCACGGCCGGCGTCGGAGGCCCGCAGCAGCGGCTCCATGCAGCGCACCAGCTGGAAGTTGGCGGTGACATTGACCGCGAACACATCCGTCCAGGCCTTGAGGTCGATGTGGCCGAGCGGCGACGCCGGGCCGAGCACACCGGCATTGCTGACGAGGATATCGAGCTTGCCGTGGCGCTCGTTGAGCGCGGCGCCGAGGCGGGCGATGCCGTCGCTGTCGGTGAGGTTGAGCGGAACCAGCGTCGCGGTGCCGCCGTCCTTGCGGATCTCGTCATCGAGCTCCTCGAGGCCGCCGACGGTCCGCGCCACGGCGATGATGTGGGCGCCGGCGCGCGCGAGCGTGCGCGCGGTGGCATAGCCGATGCCGCGTGAGGCGCCGGTCACCAGGGCGATGCGGGAGGAGAGATCGACAGCCATGCGAAGGTCCTGCAGTCCAAGGGGCGGAAATAGCGGGCCCGTTGCCGGGCCGTCACGGCGCCGCCGTCAATCGATACCGGCAACGAGCAGTGTGTGCGGGCGGGGTTTATCGCGATTTCCGCCCGATCGAAAGGGCCGTGGTGGCACGACTTCCGTGTCCGCACGGGATGGCGTTCTGTGCTAAGGGCGGGCCATGCCGATCGACCCCACATCGCCGGGAACGCTGTGGCGGCCGATGGCCGCGGCCGACCTGCCGGCCGTTGCCGCCATCGCCGCGCGCGTCCATCCCGACTATCCGGAGAACGACGCCGTGTTCGCCGAGCGGCTGCGCCTCTATCCCGCCGGCTGCCTGGTGCTGGCCGCGGGACCGGAGCTCGTGGCCTATGTCGTCAGCCACCCCTGGCATCATCTGCAACCGCCGGCGCTCAACAGCCTCCTGGGGGCGCTGCCAGCCATGTCGTCGACCTACTATATCCACGATGTGGCGCTGCTGCCGCAAGCGCGCGGCAGCGGTGCCGGCGCCGCCGTGGTTGCGCGGCTCGTGGCGCAGGCGCGCGCGGAAGGGCTCGCAAACCTGTCACTGGTGGCGGTCAACGGATCGCAGGTGTTCTGGCACCGCCAGGGATTTGCGGAGGTTGAAATGCCGGCCCTGAGGCAAAAGCTCGCGAGCTATGACGCTGCGGCGCGCCTGATGGAACGCCGCATCGCGTGAGCGTTCGAACCGTTCAACTCGCCTCGGCCAGCAGCGACAGCTGGCGCGGCGTCGGCTCGGCCTGGTTCTGGTCGGTCAGCGGGGTCGGGTAGTCACCGGTGAAATAGTGGTCGGTGAATTTCGGGTGTGCCGGGTCGCGGCCGGGCTCGCCCATCGCCCGGTAGAGGCCGTCGACCGAGAGGAAGGCGAGGCTGTCGCAGCCGATCAGTTCGCGCATCTGCTCGAGATTGTGGGTCGCCGCCAGCAGGTGGGCGCGGTCCGGCATGTCGATGCCGTAATAGTCGGGATGGGTGATCGGCGGCGAGGCGATGCGGAAGTGCACCTCGCGGGCGCCGGCATCACGCATCATCTTCACGATCTTCTTCGACGTGGTGCCGCGCACCAGCGAGTCGTCGATCAGGATGATGCGCTTGCCTTCGATCGCTGTGCGGTTGGCCGAGTGCTTCATGCGCACGCCGAGCTCGCGGATGCTCTGGGTCGGCTGGATGAAGGTGCGCCCGACATAGTGGTTGCGGATGATGCCGAGCTCGAACGGGATGCCGGAATACTGGCTGTAGCCGATCGCGGCGGGCACGCCGGAATCCGGCACTGGCACGACGACGTCGGACGGCACATGGCTTTCCTTGGCGAGCTCGGCGCCGATCGCCTTGCGCACGTCGTAGACCGAGCGTCCGCCGAGCACCGAGTCCGGGCGGGCGAAATAGATGTACTCGAACATGCAGGGACGGGGCGCCTGCGGCGGGAACGGCTTGTGGCTCTGCGTGCCGTTCTCGTCGAACACGATGACTTCGCCGTTCTCGATGTCGCGGATGTACTTGGCGCCTATGATGTCCAGCGCGCAGGTTTCCGAGGCGAGGATCGGGCAGCCGTCGAGCTCGCCCAGCACCAAGGGGCGGATGCCGAGCGGGTCGCGGGCACCGACCAGCTTCTTGTTGGTCAGCGACACCAGCGAGTAGGCGCCCTCGATGGCGCGCAGCGCCTCGATGAAGCGGTCGATGAAGTGGTTGCGCTTGGACTGTGCCACGAGATGCAGGATGACCTCGGTGTCGGTGGTCGACTGCATCATGGCGCCGCCGCGCACCAGCTCGCGGCGCAGCGTCAGGCCGTTGGTCAGATTGCCGTTGTGGCCGACTGCGAAGCCGCCGGCGTTGAGCTCGGCGAACAGCGGCTGGACGTTGCGCAGGATGGTCTCGCCGGTGGTCGAGTAGCGGACATGGCCGACGGCGGAGGAGCCGGGCAGGCGCTCGATCACCTCGCGGCGGGAGAAGGTGTCGCCGACGAGGCCGAGCCGGCGCTCGGAGTGGAAGCGGTTGCCGTCGAAGGACACGATGCCGGCGGCTTCCTGGCCGCGATGCTGGAGCGCGTGCAGGCCGAGCGCGGTGATCGCCGCGGCGTCGGGGTGCCCGAAAATGCCGAACACGCCGCATTCTTCACGCAGCGTGTCGCCGTCCAGATCCTTGTCGATGATGATTCCGTCGGTGGCGGCAGCCGGGGTGGCAAGTGTGGCGAAATCGGGTGCTTCCGCGCCCTTTGCATGGGAGCGGGAAGGGCCTTGCATCTCGTCCATTGTGCCTCTCTTCACCGGACCAGCGTCCGGCAATCCTCAACGTCCAGTAACCCTTAACGCCCTGCGGCCTTGCCGTCGATCAGTTGCTTGAGCCCGTCCCGGGCCGATTTTGCATAGCCGCCATCGGACGGTCCAGCCGCGGGGGGCGGTGCCGCCGGGGCGGCATCGGTCTGTTCCTCGTCGGTCTTCGGCTTCTTCAACTTCTTCAAGATGGTGTTTTCAGGGTCGTCCGGCAAGAGCGACATCAGCCAGTCGCCGGTGCCCTGCAGCACCACGCGGGACTTGGCCGAGCGCACCCAGTCGGGCTGCTGCTTCTCGGGAACCAGCCAGACGAAGAACAGGAACGCGACCACGATGATCAGGAGGCCGCGGGCGAGGCCGAACAGGAAGCCGAGGGTGCGGTCCAGTGCCCCGATCCGGGAATCCAGGATCATGTCGGAGATGCGCACCGTGATGATCGACACCACGATCAGCGTGCCCAGGAACACGCCGGCGATCACGGCGACGGTCGCCACCGTATCGTTGTTGAAATAGGTCTTGGCGGTCGGCAGCAGCTTGTTGAACGCGTACAGCGTTGTCAGTGCGGCGATGCCCCAGGCGGCGATCGACAGGATCTCGCGCATGAAGCCGCGGATCATCGCCAGCAGGCCGGAGATCAGCATCACGCCAAGGACAATGATATCGAGGAGGGTTATCGGCATCGGCTGGTCAAGTCCGCTCTTGCATTCGACTCCTGCGAATCGGCTCCGCTGCGCCTCGTCAGGAGACGGCGATATGACATGTTCGGCAAGGCGGGGAAACCATACGGTCCCGCCCATCCCAACATTTCGATCACACCATTCGGATCACGTGAGTTAGATCGCCTGGCGTTCATCGATCGTGCGGGCGGCATCCGGTCGCGCGCCGGTTGTATAGCGGCGGCCAACGCCAGCGTCATCCGGGGTTTAGCCCTCGGAGCGGCGGATTTTGGCTGGTGTGGCATTTTTTCCCGCTGCGTCCGATGTGGTGCCTTTGCGGCCGACGCCGCGGGCGGCGATATCGGCCACGAGACTGGTGAGGGAGCCGACCTGGTTCAGGGAGAGGCCGGCGTCACCGGAGGCGTCGCCGCGGGCGGTCTCCGGAACCACGGCCTTGCCGAATCCGAGCTTGGCGGCCTCCTTGAGGCGGGCGGAGGCCTGCGCCACCGGGCGGACCGCCCCGGACAGCGAGATTTCGCCAAAATACACCGCGTCGGTCGGCAGCGGCACATGGGCCAGCGAGGAGACGAGGGCGGCAGCGGCGGCGAGGTCGGCAGCCGGCTCGTGGATACGCAGCCCACCCGCGACATTGAGGTACACGTCATGGCCGCCGAGCTTGACGCCGCAATGGGCCTCCAGCACCGCCAGCACCATCGACAGGCGGCTCTGGTCCCAGCCCACCACAGCGCGGCGCGGCGTGCCGAGGGACGTCGGTGCAACCAGAGCCTGCAGTTCCACCAGCACCGGCCGGGTGCCTTCGATGCCCGCGAACACCGCCGTGCCCGGGCTGCCGAGGTCGCGCTCCGACAGGAACAGCTCGGACGGGTTTGTGACCTCGCGCAGGCCAAGGCCGGTCATCTCGAACACGCCGATCTCGTCGGTCGGCCCGAAGCGGTTCTTGACCGCGCGCAGCACGCGGAACTGCTGTGATCCCTCGCCCTCGAACGACAGCACGGCATCGACCATGTGCTCGACCACGCGGGGGCCGGCGATCTGGCCGTCCTTGGTGACATGGCCGACCAGGATCAGGGCGGTGCCGGACCTCTTGGCGAAGCGGATCAGCGCCTGCGCCGAGGCGCGCACCTGGGTGACGGTGCCCGGCGCCGACTCCACGGTGTCGGTCCACATGGTCTGGATGGAATCGATCACCACGAGGCGCGGCGTCGTGCCTTCCGAGAGCGTCGCGATGATGTCCTCGACGGAGGTCTCGGCGGCGAGCTGCACCGGTGCGTCGGCGAGGCCGAGGCGCGCGGCGCGCAGCCGCACCTGGGCGATCGCCTCTTCGCCGGAGATGTAGACCGAGCGATGGCCGGCACGCGCCATCAGGCTCGAGGCCTGGGTCAGCAGGGTCGACTTGCCGATGCCGGGATCGCCGCCGACCAGCAGCACCGAGCCGCGCACGAAGCCGCCGCCGGTGACGCGGTCGAGCTCGGCCATGCCGGACGGCAGGCGCGGTGCATCACGGCTTTCGCCGGCAAGACTCTCCAGATTGAAGGTCCGCCCCTTGCGCTTGGGGCGGATGCTCGCCGGCATGGTGGTGACGCCGCCGACATCTTCCTCGGCCAGCGTGTTCCACTCGCCGCAGGATTCACACTTGCCCTGCCAGCGCCCATAAGCGGCGCCACAGTTCTGGCAGACGAAGGAGAGAACGTTCTTGGCCATGGAGGGGAGATTCGCTCAGAAGGCGTGGGCGGCATTCCATAGCATGGAAAGGCCGGAGACGATCATCAAACCGTCCATGATCGGAGCGAGAGCTTGCGGCGGCCGGGTGGCCGCCGCAAGACGGCCTCAGGCGCCGACCTTCACGGCCCGGCGATTGGTCGCCCGCCGCTGCTCGACGGCGATTGCGAGGCGCTCCAGCACCAACACCGTGTCGTCCCAGCCGATGCAGCCATCGGTGATGCTCTGGCCATAGGTGAGGGGCTTGCCGGGCTCCTGATCCTGGCGGCCGGCGACAAGATTGCTTTCGACCATCACGCCCATGATGCGGGTATCGCCGGCGGCGATCTGGGACGCGATATCGTCGATCACCAGGGGCTGGCGCTCGGGCTTCTTGGAGCTGTTGGCATGGCTGGCATCGATCATCACCATCGGCGCGAGGCCGGCCTTCGCGATCTCGGCGCAGGCCGTCTCGACGCTTGCCGCATCATAGTTGGGGACCTTTCCGCCGCGCAGGATGACATGGCAATCGCCGTTGCCCGTCGTCGTGGCGATGGCCGAGCGGCCGTCCTTCATCACCGCCATGAAGTGATGCGGCTGCGAGGCCGATTTCACCGCGTCGACGGCGATGCGGACATTGCCGTCGGTGCCGTTCTTGAAGCCGACCGGGCAGCTGAGGCCCGAGGCGAGCTCGCGATGGATCTGGCTCTCGGTGGTGCGGGCGCCGATGGCGCCCCACGCGACGAGGTCGGCGATGTACTGAGGCGTGGTCATGTCGAGGAACTCGCAGGCCGCCGGAAGCCCGAGATGATTGATGTCGAGCAGCAGTTTGCGGGCGATGCGCAGCCCCTTGTCGATGTGGAAGCTGCCGTCGAGATCGGGATCGTTGATCAGGCCCTTCCACCCCACCGTGGTGCGCGGCTTTTCGAAATAGACGCGCATGATGATGTCCAGCGATGGCTGCAAGCGGTTGCGCAGCGCAACAAGACGTGAGGCATAGTCGAGGGCGGCAACCGGATCGTGGATCGAACAGGGGCCGATGACGACGGCGAGACGATCGTCATGGCCATGCAGGATGGCGTGGAAGGCGTCGCGCGCGCCGGCGACGACACGGGTCGCCTCCAGCGTCCGCGGATGCTCGCGCATCACCTCCGCAGAGGGCGCTAACGGTTTGATCTCACGGATACGGACATCGTCGGTGGTGCTCAACATGCCTGGGGCTCCCTTGGCGGTCTGGGTCTTCCGGCTGGCGGCACAAAAAAACCGCCAGACGGCTGGCGGTTGTTCGGGACTTGATTTGCTGCAATCCTCAGATCGAGCGCACCCCTACCTCCGCCGGCGGCCTGCGAAAGCCAAAATACCAATAAAAGCTCGGGGCGGATGCAAAGGTCATGATCCACATATAAGGGGCCGTCGCCGGTTTGTCACGGGTCTTTTCCGCGGCGGCCGTGATGGCCTAGGCTCGGCCGGCCGGACCGGTGTTTCCCGCGCGTGAGGTCGCCGGCCGGCGCCATCAACGACCGCGCAGCATGGCTTGAGCCAGCGTGACGCGGCGACAGGGAGTAACGCCGATGAGATGGATGACCACGCTGTTCGGCCTGCTGCTGGTGACCGCGGCCCATGCCGCCGACACTCCAAAATTCAAGGTCGATCCGTTCTGGCCGAAGCCGCTGCCCAACAACTGGATCATGGGACAGGCGGCCGGCGTCGCGGTGGACGAGCAGGATCACGTCTGGGTGGTGCAGCGGCCGCGCACGCTGACCGACGACGAGCGGGCCGCCAGCCTGTCGCCGCCGCCGACCAAGTGCTGCTTGCCGGCGCCGTCGGTGATGGAGTTCGACCAGGAGGGCAATCTGCTGCGGGCGTGGGGCGGCAACGGCAGCGGCTTTGACTGGCCCGAGAACGAGCATGGCATCTACATCGATCCCAAGGGCTTCGTCTGGCTCGCGGGCAACGGCAACCGCGACGGCCAGATCCTGAAATTCACCAAGGACGGCAAGTTCGTGATGCAGATCGGCAAGGCCGGCGAGCAGACCAACAGCCAGGACACCACGCGGCTCGGCAAGCCCGCCAACATGACGCTCGATGCCGCCGCCAACGAGCTGTTTGTCGCCGACGGTTACTACAATCACCGCATCATCGTGTTCGATGCGGACAGCGGAGCCTTCAAGCGGATGTGGGGCGCCTATGGCAAGCCGCCGACCGACGACAAGGTGCCGCCCTATGATCCGGCGGCGGCGGCGTCGCAGCAGTTCGCCAATCCCGTGCACTGCGTGCGCATCGCCAGGGACGGCCTGGTCTACGTCTGCGACCGCACCAACGATCGCATCCAGGTGTTCCGCAAGGACGGCAGCTTCGTGAAGGAGATGTTCGTCGAGAAGAACACCCGCGCCAACGGCTCGGTGTGGGACCTGGAGATCTGGAACGATGCCGACCAGTCGTTCCTGATCAATGCCGACGGCGCCAACAACGAGGTGCGCACGCTCAAGCGCGACAGCGGCGAGGTCGTCGGACGCTTCGGCCGCAACGGCCGCATGGCCGGCGACTTCCACTGGGTGCACAACCTCGCGATCGACTCCCACGGCAACATCTTCACCACCGAGGTCGATACCGGCAAGCGAGCGCAGAAGTTCGTGCTGCAGCGCTGAAGCGACGCGGCGGGGGCCTCAGGGCTTGCCGCCGCGATAGACCCGCGCGAAGCGGTGGCCGAGGCTGGTCAGCACCTCATAACCGATGGTGCCGAAGTGGTGGCCGAGCTCGTCCACCGTGATGCCTTCGCCGATCAGCGTCACGAGATGGCCGCGGCGCACGGCGTTCGGCGGCAGCTCGGTGATGTCGACGGCGAGCAGGTCCATCGAGATGCGGCCGGCGACGGGGCAGCGACGTCCGGCCACCACCGCCTCGGCGCTGCGCACGCCGTCGACGCCGCCGGCGGCGCGGAAATAGCCGTCGGCATAGCCGGCGGCGACGATCGCAAGGCGGGTGGGACGGCGCGCCGTCCAGGTCGCGCCGTAGCCGATGGTGTCGCCGCGCTCGACATGGCGGACCTGCACGATGCGGGCCTTGAGGTTGACCACTGGCTGCATCGGGTTGTCCGCTTCCGGCGTCGGATTGACGCCGTAAAGCGCGGCGCCCGGGCGAACCATATCGAACTGGTATTGCGGGCCGAGAAAGATGCCGGAGGACGCGGCGAGCGACGTCGGGATGCCGGAGAAGGCCTGCGCGATCTCGTGGAATGCGGCAAGTTGCCTGGCGTTCAGCGGATGTCCCAGCATCTCGGCGCAGGCGAGGTGGCTGATCACCAGCGTGAAGCCATGACTGCCGCTCCTGACGCGCGGCAGGAGGCTTTGCGCCTCGGTCATGGTGAGGCCGAGCCGGTTCATGCCGGTGTCGACATGCAGCGCGGCGCCGCCGGTCCAGCCGGTGCGGCGACAGAAGGCGTCCCACTCGGCGAGCTCGGCGAGATCGCCGATCACCGGGCGGGCATTGATCTCGGCGAACACTTCGGCGGTGCCGACGAGGCAGCCGTCGAGCACATAGATGGTCGCCGATTTGGCGGCGGCGCGCGCTGCGCGGGCTTCGTTCAGGGTGGCGACGAAGAAGGTCTTGCAGCCGGCGGCGGCGAGGGCGGTCGCGACGGCAGGCAGGCCGCAGCCATAGGCGTCGGCCTTGACCACGGCGGCGCATTCGGCCGGCACGGAGCGGCTTTCGAGTTTGCGCCAGTTGCCGACCAGCGCCTCGAGG
Organism: Bradyrhizobium sp. 2TAF24; assembly: GCF_052115025.1. NCBI lineage: Bacteria > Pseudomonadati > Pseudomonadota > Alphaproteobacteria > Hyphomicrobiales > Nitrobacteraceae > Bradyrhizobium > Bradyrhizobium sp. 2TAF24. The sequence goes on from NZ_JBFRFW010000015.1 coordinate 38,233, forward strand.
TCGATGCTGAGGATGCCGGTCTGCGCCGACAGCGATACGCTGTCGATGCTTTCGAGCGCGATCGCCCGGTGGGAGCTGGCGGCGTGCTGGTCAGGCGCGGTCATCGTGCGAAGATCCGAATGCGCGATGCGGAGGATACTGTGCGCAGCTGACCCACACCATACGCGGCAGCGTCTGGCGGTTCAACCGCAGGCGAAGTGGTGGATCCGACGTCGCTTGGATGGCCGCGCGCCGAAAATTCAATTCGCGACCTACTCGCTCGCCGGCACGTAGCCGTCGTGGGCGAGGTCGCCGAACTTGGTGATGTTGGCGTCGAAGTGCAGCTCGACCGTGCCGGTCGGGCCGTGACGCTGCTTGCCGATGATGACTTCGGCCTTGCCGTGCACCAGCTGCATGTCGGTCTGCCACTTCTCGTGCTCGGGGGTGCCCGGCCGCGGCTCCTTGTTCTGCAGATAGTATTCCTCGCGGAACACGAAGACCACGACGTCGGCGTCCTGCTCGATCGAGCCGGATTCACGCAGGTCCGAAAGCTGCGGGCGCTTGTCTTCGCGGTTTTCGACCTGACGCGACAGCTGCGACAGCGCGATGATCGGAACGCTGAGCTCCTTCGCCAGCGCCTTCAGGCTGGTGGTGATCTCCGTGACTTCCTGCACGCGGTTGTCGGACTTCTTGCCCGAGCCCTGCAGCAGCTGGATATAGTCGATGATCAGCAGGTCGAGGCCCTTCTGCCGCTTGAGGCGGCGGGCGCGGGCCACGAGCTGCGAGATCGAGATGCCGCCGGTTTCGTCGACATAGAACGGCAGGTTCTGCAGTTCGATCGAATGGTCGCGGATGACGTCGAAGTCGGCTTCGGAAATGCCGCCGCGGCGGATGCTGCTCGACGGGATGCCGGTGACTTCGGCGATGATACGGGTGGCGAGCTGGTCGGCCGACATTTCGCAGGAGAAGAAGCCGACAATGCCGCCATGAACGGTCTTGTGGGTGCCGTCGGGCGCGACCTCGTAGGTGTAGGCGCGGGCGACGTTGTAGGCGATGTTGGTGGCGAGCGAGGTCTTGCCCATGCCAGGGCGGCCGGCGAGCACGATGAGGTCGGAGCGCTGCAGACCGCCCATGCGGGTGTCGAGGTCGCGCAGGCCCGTCGAGATGCCTGACAGCTTGCCGTCGCGGTTGTAGGCCGCGGCCGCCATGTCCACCGCGATGGTCAGCGCCTGTGAGAATTTCTGGAAGCCGCCATCGTAGCGCCCCTGTTCGGCGAGCGAGAACAGCTTGCGCTCGGCGTCCTCGATCTGGGCGCGGGGGGCGAAGTCGACCGGCGCGTCATAGGCGACGTTGACCATGTCCTCGCCGATCTGGATGAGGTCGCGCCGGAGCGACAGCTCGTAGACGGTGCGGCCATAGTCCTGGGCGTTGATGATGGTGGTCGCTTCCGCGGCGAGGCGGGCGAGGTACTGGCCGACGGTGAGGCCGCCGATGTCGGTGTCGGCCGGCACGAAGGTCTTCAGCGTGACCGGGGTCGCGACCTTGCCCGCTTTGATCAGGCTGGCGGAGGTCTCGTAGATCAACTGGTGGATCGGCTCGAAGAAATGCTTGGTCTCGAGGAAGTCGGAGACGCGGTAGAAGGCGTCGTTGTTGACCAGGATCGCGCCCAGAAGGCTCTGTTCCGCCTCGATATTGTGCGGCGCCGACCGATAGGCCGGGGTTCCGGCGTCGGGCGCCAGTTTCAGGACGTTGGAATCGGTCGGTGACATGGAGGTAATTGAGCTGGTCATTTCAACAAACGCGGGCGCGCTATCAAGCACCCGGCGCCTCCGCTCCGGAAGAGAGGGGATCCGTCTTATGCCCGATTCTCACAACGTCGCGGCGGTAAAGCCGACCCGCGTCGACCGCGGGACTCAACGCATGATCTGCGTCGCCCGCGGTTCCAGACCATGCTGCCGGAGGGGCGCTACTCGCCGGCGAGTTGCAGCTTCGGCCCGCAGTTGCGCTCGATGGCGCGCAGCCGGCTCTCTTCCCTCAAGATGTAGTCACGGGTGATCGGCACGACACCCTGCCGCTTGGTGAGCTGGATCTGGAACACCATGTTGTTCTGCTTGCGGAACGACATTTCGGAGGAGGCGAGGTAGAACTCCCACATTCGGACGAAACGCGCGTCATAGAGCTGCTCGGCCTCCTCGCGGCGGGCCAGGAAGCGCTCGCGCCAGGCCTTGAGCGTCTCGGCATAGTGCAGCCGCAGGATCTCGATGTCGGTCACCAGGAGGCCGGCACGCTCGATCGCCGGCAGCACCTCGGACAATGCCGGGATGTAGCCGCCCGGGAAGATGTATCTGGCGATCCACGGGTTGGTGATGCCGGGGCCTTCCGAGCGTCCAATCGAATGCAGCAGCATCACGCCATCGTGACTGAGCAGCTCGGCGCAGCGCTTGAAGAAGCGGTCGTAGTAGTCGAGCCCGACATGCTCAAACATGCCCACTGACACGATCCGGTCGAACGGGCCGGGGATGTCACGATAGTCCTGCAGCAGGAAGCGGGCACGCTGCGACAGCTTCTTTTCCGCGGCGCGCGCATTGGAGATGGCGAGTTGCTCTTCCGACAGGGTGACGCCGGTGACATCGGCGCCAGCCATCTCGGCGAGGTAGAGCCCAAGGCCGCCCCAGCCCGAGCCGATGTCGAGCACCCGTTGATCGTCCGACAGCACGAGCTTGGCGGCGATATGTCGCTTCTTGGCGAGCTGGGCGTCGTCGAGGGTGGAGTCGGGAGTTTCGAAATAGGCGCAGCTGTACTGCTTGTCGGCGTCGAGAAACAGGGAATAGAGTCGGCCGTCGAGGTCATAGTGATGAGCGATGTTGCGCCTGGAGCGGCCGCGCGGATTGAACTGCTGCAGGTGTCGCATCAGGTAGCGCGTCAGCCACTGTAGCTTGGCCCAGCGCGGCACCGCGTCGGGCTGGTCGAGCGCGATGGCGAGCACGTCGGCGATCGAGCCTTGTTCGACCGTGAGCTGGCCATCCATGTAGATTTCGCCAAAGGCGAGCTCGGGGTCGAGAATGAGACGCCGTTCGGCCTCCCTGGTCAGAAATCGGATGGCGGCCGGGAGGCCCGTGCCGTCACCGCACGTAAAGCGGTTGCCATCTGCCGCGATCACGGTCAGGGAACCGCGCTGGATGAATCTGTCGAGAACGAATTTCAGTAAACTGCTCATCGTCGCCACCCAATGATGAGCGCAGGCGGACTCCAGCTCCGCGACTGCGCGGACTTTCAATCCTTTCCAAGGTCCCCCGGATTGACCTTTAGGTATTTAAGCATGGGTCCCCGCTATCACCAATGCGCGGGGAACAAGGCGGATAGAACCTGGCAGAGCCTGGCAATAGCGGCGATGTGTTGATGGAAGTGCTTCCATTCGCCGGATAATCGGCTAAATCTGTTGCCCGAAACGAGCCATTTTCCGCATCGGAGGATTGAATGTTGGGCCGAGCGCTCAGTTTGGCGGCGGCCGGTCTGGTCGGCTGCCTTGTTGCAACCGCTGGATGGGCGCAGAACCTCGATGCCGGCAAGTCGCCGGCGCAGCTGTTCAATGGCAGCTGCGCGGCCTGTCACAAGAGTGCGCGCGGCTTGTTGCGAACGGTCCCGCCATCGTCGCTGCCCGGCTTCCTGCGCCAGCACTACACCACCGGCACCGACATGGCCCAGGCGCTGTCCGGCTATCTGGTCTCGAATGGCGCGGCTGCGGCTGAACCCCGCGGGGGCAAGCGCGGCAAGCAGGATGCCGGCAATCTGCGCTCCGATGCGCCGATCGGCAATGCCGCCCCGGACGAACGGGCCAAGGAGCCGGTGGAGCGCGCCGAGCGCAAGCCACCGCGTGCGGCAGTGGCCAATCCGTCCGAGGCGCAGCCGGCTGAATCCGCCCCGGTGCCAGGCCGCAAGTCCCGGCATCGCCGACCTGACGCGGCCCCGGTGGAAGGTGCGCCGCCCGAGGCCGCCGGCGCCGAGCCGCCCGCCGGCGCCAGGGCGGGAGCCAAGTCGAAGCAGGCCAGGAGAAAGAAGGGCGAGCCGGCCGAGGCCAAGAGCGAGCCGAAGGTCGAGCCCAGGACCGAGCCCGCGGCTGAACCGGCTGCGGCTCCCGCGCCGGCGGCGGCATCAGCCAAGCCCGATGTGAAGCCTGAGAGCAAGCCGGCGGTCGCTGCGCCTGCGGCCAGTGAGAAGGCGATCGACGCCGGGGTGCCGATGCCCGAGCCCGCCAACGTGCCGCCGCCGAGTGCCGCGGACCTCAAGCCGGACGCACCGAAGCCCGCGTTGGACAAGGGCGCGCCGGAAAAGGCGGTCACCGAGACGGCCACCGAGAAACCGGCCGCTGAAAAACCGGCGCCGGAAGCGCCCGCAGGCGACAAGGCGACCTCCAGCGGATCGCAGCAGTAACAGCGACACTTCGATCTGGCTGATCATCGCAGCGGAGAGGGGCGCCTCTCCGCTGCTTTTTTTTGCTGATGCGATGATCGCGCGGCGCGCTGCATCGTCACCACTCGCCGCCGTCCCTGGCGTTGCGGCACTTGCCCCAAACGTGCGCCCCCGGCCTGAAGACAGACCGGGGGCGCAGGACGCAATCTTGTGCGGGCCATGAAGGCCCGGCGGATTTACTGGGCGTCGGCAGCCGGCTCGTCGTCGTGCTGGGCTTCCGGATCGAAGAACTCGCCGGCAGCGGCCAGCGCCTCGGCGGCGGCGTCCTGATCTTCCTTGCGGGAGTTGACGTCCTCGCCGCGGTTGATGCGCGCGGCCTCGTCGGCGCTGCGGGCGACCGTCACGGTGATGCCGGCCTCGACCTCGGGGTGCACGGCAATGCTGACCGGATGCTGGCCGATGACCTTGATCGGCATGTCGAGCAGCACCTGCGAGCGATTGACGTTGACGCCATCGCTGGCGAGCGCGGCCATGACGTCGCGCACCGACACCGAGCCGAACAGCTGACCGGTCTCCGAAGCCTGGCGCAGCACGACGACGTTCTTGCCGTCGATCTTCTCGGCGACCTTGGCGGCTTCACCCTTGGCCTGCAGGTTGCGGGCCTCGAGATCGGCCTTCATGCCGTCGTACTTCTCGCGGTTGTCCTTGGTGGCGCGCAACGCCTTGCCGCGCGGCAGCAGGAAATTGCGGGCGAACCCGTCCTTGACCTTCACCACGTCGCCCATCTGGCCGAGCTTGGCAACGCGCTCCAAAAGAATGACTTCCATCTGCGATCTCCTTCGTGTGTGTATTTTCAGAAACTTGTCAGGATGACAAAGGCGGTGGTTTCAGCCGCTGCGCCTTGCGGCGGCGGAATCCAATGAGCTCGTCGGCGATGCCGAGCAGTGCGACCACGACCAGTGGCCAGCCGAACACCACCACGGCCGCATAGGCGCTGCCGAGCCACAGCCCGCGCATCGCGGTCGACTGGGTGAGGGTGTGCAGGACGGCGAAGCCGGTGAAGGCATAGGCCATCACCAGCGCCGCGGCGACGATCTGCGCGATCATGGCGATGAGGCCACCGAGGAAGCACAGCGCCAGCGCCACGGCCAGCGCGACCAGCGTCATCGACGGCAGCTCGAGGGTCTGCAGCACCGGCCATGGACGCGCGAGGCGCCCCGAGGTGCGGGTGATCTTGCCGGCAAGCCAAAGGTTGAGCGCCAGCGTCGCGAGCGCGACCACGGTGGCGGCGACCGGGGCAATGGCGGCGAAGACCGCGACCACCTTCTCGGTGTCGGTGTCCGTGCCGCCTTCGCGCATGCCGAGCAGGCGTGTGAGGCCGCTCTTGAGGCTGTCGGTGATGCTCGCCGCATCGAAGCCGAGCGACAGCAGCGCGGTGATGGTGGTGAGAGAGGCGAACGCCGCCATCCAGGCCAGCAGACGACCCGGCGGATACCAGTCGAGTGCCGACTGGGCGCCGGCCGCGGCGCTTTCGGCGGGCCGTGCCAGCAGGGCGAGATGGCCGAGCCACCAGGCGGGGAGGGCAATGGTGACGGCGAACGCCACCATATAGGGCAGGCCGAGAACGGCGCCGATCAAAAGGCTGGCGGCGAGACCGCCGACAAGCGCGGAGGCTGCGCCCCATCCGAGCGCAGCGACCATCAGCGGCAGAGGGGCGAGATAGAACAGGACGAGCGAGATCAGCGCGCCGGAAACGATCGACACGAACATCAGGGCCGACGCACAGCCGGCGGCAATGGCGATCAGGATCTGCGTCATCATCAGCTGTCCCGCTCCCTTCGAGCGGTTAGAGGTCCTCTCGACCCCAACCATCGGCCGCGGGAGCTTCAGCCCGGCAGCCTTATGAAATGCGAAAACAAACGAACGAAAGGACCGGCGGGCGTGCCGCCGGTCCTTGGCCGCGTCAGCGGATCACGTAGGGAAGCAGACCGAGGAAGCGCGAGCGCTTGATGGCGCGGGCGAGTTCACGCTGCTTCTTGGCGGAGACCGCAGTGATGCGGCTCGGCACGATCTTGCCGCGCTCCGACACGTAACGCATCAGGAGCTTGGAATCCTTGTAGTCGATCTTCGGCGCGTTATCGCCCGTGAACGGGCAGGACTTGCGGCGGCGGAAGAACGGACGGCGTGCACCTGCATCAGCCATGATGATTACTCCTGGGTCTCTGCAGCGGGGGCTTCGTCGCGCGGGCGGCGCGGGCCGCGGTCGCCACGGAAGCCACCCTCACGGTCGCCACGGAAGCCACCGCCTTCACGGTCGCCACGGAAGCCGCCGCCACGATCGTCACGATCACGGTCACGCTCGGCCTTGCGCATCATCGCCGAGGGACCTTCCTCGAGCTCGTCGACGCGCACGGTGAGATAGCGGATGATGTCTTCGTTGATCCGCTCCTGGCGCTCGATCTCGCTCACCACCGCGGCCGGGCCGTCGATGTTGAACATCACGAAGTGAGCCTTGCGGTTCTTGTTCATGCGATAGGTCAGGGAGCGGATGCCCCACGACTCGGTCTTGGTGACCTTGCCGCCGAGACCCTCGATCACACCCGTGAGCTGGGTGGTGAGCTCTTCGACCTGCTGGGCGCTCGCGTCCTGGCGCGCGAGAAATACATGCTCATAAAGAGGCATGGACGTCCTTTCCTGGTTGGTGTGGCGCTTTCGGCGGCAAGCCCTTCGAGCCCTTCGGGAAAGGCTCGACTGCTCAGAAGGCGGGAACACGGGACGTCGGGCGATCAGCCCTGCCGCATCAATCCAACAAGAATGATTGGTGAGGTCGTCCGTTCAGCTCCCGGCCGGAAGCCCACGAATGCCGCGCCTTATAAGGGATATTCGCGGGAAGGCAAGGTGAAACCGTGGTTTTCGGGCTCTTTGGGGCGTGGTTTCGATCCGCAGGAGCGGGGCGAGCCCTCCGGAGCCTCCAATGGGCGGCCAATCCGGCGCTTGATCTATTTGTTTGTATGTCATACAAATAATCAGGAGCCGCTCGATGACCTCGGAGCCCGTCCGCGACCAGACTGATGTCCCCAAGCATGCCGTCCGGGCCACCCGCTCGGCCGGGCAGCGCACGCGATCGCGTCTGCTCGATGCCGCCGCCGGCCTGTTCAAGGCCCGCGGGCTGAGCTCGGTGTCGATCGCCGACATCGCGGCTGCCGCCGACGCCTTTCCCAGCCAGATCACCTATTACTTCCGCACCAAGGAAGCGCTGTTCGTCGAGGCAGCTTGCCGAGACGTGCTGCATGCCGCCCGCACCGCCGAGGAGGCGGCGCACGGCGCCAGGACGCCGGAGGATTACAGCCGGACCCTGGTGGACGCCGTGATGCGCACCGATGCGCTGGGCTTCTTCGTCGAGGCCATGACCTTGACGCGGCGCCGTCCCGACCTGTCGCCGCTGATCGCGCGGACGGTCGAGCGGCTCCATGTCGAGGGCCGGCGTGCCTTTGCCGGCGAGATGCAGGCGCGGGGCTGGCGGTCGCGGCGCGACCCCGCGACCAGCGCGCAGAAGTTCTGGACCATCGCTGTCGGCGTGACCCTGGAGGGCCAGGCCATGGGGCACACGGCGGACGACCTTGCCGCCGACATGCTGCGCCTGCTGGAGACCCAGGCGGACGCCGCGGCTCCGGGACGGGTGCCGCTGCGCCTCGTCGATCGCGACGGACAAGGCCGACAAGACGACCCAGCCGAACAATCAGAACACACCGGGGAGGACCATCGATGACCGCGCTTCGCATTCGCGCCCGCGACCTGATGACCGATGCCGAACTGGTCGAGGTGCGCACGCGCTCGTCCTGGAAGGGCATGGCGTTGATCGCCCACGCCTGGGTCCTGATCGCAGCCGCGATCGCGCTGGTCGCGTGGTGGCCCAATCCGCTGACCTATCTGCTGGCGGTCGCGATCATCGGCTCGCGGCAGCTCGGGCTTGCGATCCTGATGCATGATGGTGCGCATGGCAGCCTCGCTGACGGCGACAGGTTGAATATGTTTCTGAGCCAATGGTTCTGTGCCTATCCGATCTTCGCGGAGACGCGCGCCTATCGCCGCTACCACCTGCAGCATCACGCCCACACCCAGCAGGACAGCGATCCGGATCTCGTGCTGTCGGCGCCGTTCCCGATCACGGAGGCGAGCTACCGGCGCAAGTTCATCCGCGACATCACCGGGCAGACCGGCTACCAGCAGCGCAAGGCTCAGTTCCTCAATGCGCTCGGTGATCCGTCATGGCCGCTGCGACGGCGGCTCGCGTATTTCTGGGAGCAACTTGGGCCGCAGTTCGCTGTCAATGTCGTGATGTTCGCGCTGCTTGCGCTGGTCGGGGTGTGGTGGGCCTATCCGCTGCTCTGGCTGGTGCCGCTGCTGACGTGGATGATGGTGATCACCCGCATCCGCAACATCGCCGAGCATGCGGTGGTGCCGGACAGCAACGACCCGCTGCGCAACACCCGCACCACGCGCGCGGGCTTTCTCGAACGGCTGTTCGTGGCACCGTATTACGTCAACTACCATCTCGAGCATCATCTGCTGTTCTACGTGCCCTGCTATAACCTGCCGCGGGTGCACGCGATCCTGTTGCGCGGGCCGCAGGCGTCGCGCATGGAGGTGCAGCCGAGCTATCTGGCGGTGCTGCGGCTTGCGACCGCCAAGGCCGCCGACCAGGACAGGCCGGGGCAGATTGTCAGCAATGCCCGCCGCGCGCGGGCCGGCACGCGCATGAATGGTGACCAGGCGGCGTCAGGGTTCTGACGTCGCCCAATCGGTCATTCTAGCGCCCGATGTAAGCGGGCGGGCGCCGCGCCATCCAGGCCGCGAGGCCTTCGCCGAGATCATGGGTCGGCACCATCGCGGCGAACTGCTCGCTCTCGACCTGCAGGCCTTCGCCGATGCTGACATTGAGGCCGCGGGTGACCGCGGTGATGACGCTGCGCACCGCGAGCGGCGAGTGCCGCAGGATGCGGCCGGCAAGGCCGCGCGCGGCGCTGAGCAGTTCGTCGTGCGGGACCACCGCGTTGACGAGGCCGAGATTGAGCGCCTGCTGCGCGGTGAACGGATCACCGGTGAGCAGCAGTTCCAGCGCCCGCTTGCGCCCGGCGAGGCGCGGCAGTCGCTGGGTGCCGCCGAAGGTCGGCGGCATGCCGATGTTGATTTCCGGCTTGGCGAACATGGCCCGGTCGCTCGCGATCGCAAGGTGCGCGGCCTCGGTGATCTCGCAGCCGCCGCCATAGGCGAGGCCGTTGACGGCGACGATCACGGGCTTGGGAAACGCCTCCAGCCGGGCGGTCATGGCCTGTCCGCGGCGGACGAAGTCGCGCACCGCGGTGTTCGGTCCGAGCGGCACGCTCTGTGAGAACTGGTGGATATCGGCGCCGGCGGAGAAGGCGCGGTCGCCGGCGCCGGTCAGGATCACCGCGCGGACATCGGGTGCGACTTCGAGCCTGTCGAGCGCGGCCATCAGGGCATCGACCAGTTCATAGCTCAGGGCGTTGAGTTTGTGCGGCCGGTTGAGCGTCACCAGCGCGATGGGATCGTCGATCTCGACGACAACGGGAGCGGACATGCGAGCCTCCATCACCAGGGTTTATGGGCCGGCACGCTAGTGCGGATGCCGCATTGTGTATACTCACTGGTCAGTATACATTGAGGTCATGCCCCGATCCTCCGAAGTCACCCGCCATCGCATCGTCGCCGCCGCCTCGAAGCTGTTCTATGACGAGGGAATCCGCGGTGTCAGTGTCGACGCCGTGGCGGACAAGGCGGGCGTGACCAAGCGCACGCTGTACTATCATTTCCAGAGCAAGGACGACCTGGTCGCGGCCTATCTCGCTGCGCGCGACCAGCCCAATCTCGAACTGTTCAAGCGCTGGTTCGCGCAGGCCGACGGCGGCCTTGCTGCGAAGGTGCGCGGCATCTTCGATCAGCTCGCGCGCTCCGCGCGCCATCCGAAATGGCGGGGCTGCGGCTTCCTGCGCACCTCGGCCGAGCTCGCCAGCATGCCCGGGCATCCGGCGATGCGGATCGGGGCGGCGCACAAGAAGAAGTTCGAGGCCTGGCTCGCCGACGTGTTCGCCGCCGAAGGGATCGGGCAGGGGGTGGAACTCGCCCGCCAGATCCTCCTGCTGCTCGACGGCTCGTTCGCCGTCGTCCTGCTGCACCGCGATGCCTCCTACATGGAAAGCGCCGGCGAGGCGGCGTTTACCCTGGTTTCGGCGGCGCTTGCGGCCGCGGAGCGCCGTCCGGTCACCCGCCGGGCGTCCACAGGACAGCGACGGGGGCATTGACAGGACGGTCCCGATTGGTGTCGTGGTTCGGTTTTTCCAAGGGACAGCAGGATGACGGCAGCGTTCACGTTCCCCGGACAGGGGTCTCAGGCGGTGGGAATGGGCAAGGCTCTGGCGGAGGCGTTTCCGGCCGCGCGCGCCGTGTTCGACGAGGTCGACGCCGCGCTCGGCGAGAAGCTGACCGCGACCATCTGGGAGGGGCCGGCCGAGACGCTGCAGCTCACCGAGAACGCCCAGCCGGCGCTGATGGCGGTATCGCTGGCGGCCCTGCGGGTGCTGGAGAGCGAGGCCGGAGTCACGGTGCGCGGCAATGCCGCCTTCGTCGCCGGCCATTCGCTCGGCGAATATTCCGCGCTGGCGGCGGCGGGCGCATTGTCGATCACCGATACCGCGCGGCTGCTGCGCATCCGCGGCCGCGCCATGCAGAAGGCGGTCCCGGTCGGCGTCGGTGCGATGGCCGCGCTGCTCGGCCTCGACTACGAGGCGGCGGTGGCGGTTGCTGCCGAGGCGGCCCAGGGCCAGGTCTGCGACGCCGCCAACGACAACGGCGGCGGCCAGGTCGTGGTGTCCGGCCACAAGGAAGCCGTGGATCGCGCCGTCGAGATCGCCAAGGGCAAGGGCGCCAAGCGCGCCATGCTGCTGCCGGTGTCCGCGCCCTTCCATTGCAAGTTGATGCAGCCGGCGGCTGATGCCATGGCGCAGGCGCTGGCCGGCGTCGCCATCCAGGCGCCGGTGGTGCCGCTCGTCGCCAATGTGCTGGCGTCGGCGATCACCGATCCCGAAGAGATCCGCCGTCGCCTTGTCGAGCAGGTCACCGGCACGGTGCGCTGGCGCGAGTCCGTCGCCTTCATGGCCGGGCAGGGCGTCAAGCTGTTCGTCGAGATCGGCGCCGGCAAGGTGCTGTCGGGTCTCGTCAAGCGCATCGCCGATGGCGCGGTCGGCATTGCCGTCGGCGCACCCGGCGACATCGCCGCGGCCAAGGACGCGATCGCCGCGCAGGGCTGATCAATCGGCCGACTTTAGCGGTCGACGCGAGGCTGCAGGGCATCGGGCGCACGCTCCGTGCCCGGCAGCGCCGCGTCGCTTTCGTCCTTGAGGCCAACGCCTGTCAGCCCGCGCTGCAATGCGGCGCCGGCCAGCCAGGCGAGCTTGAAGGCGGCTGCCGCGTAATCAAGTCCCTCCGGCCGGATGTTGGAAATGCAGTTGCGCTCGGCGTCGCTGCGCCCCGTGAATGGCGCGTGAGTGAGGTAGACGCCGAGACTGTCCGGCGAACTGAGGCCGGGACGTTCGCCGATCAGCATGACCGCAAGGCGGGCGCCCATCACGTCCGCGATCTCGTCGGCGAGCGCGACGCGCGCCTGTGTCGCGATCACAATGGCTGGCGCAAAGCGTACCCCCGGGAGCCGGGGACGCAGCGCCGCGAGCAGCGGCACGGCGTGGCGTGCGACCGCGAGCGCCGACAGGCCGTCCCCGATCACAAGACAGATGTCGCAGGGGGCGCCCGCGCGCGCCCGCAGGGTTTCGGCGTCGCGCGCGGCGAGCCGCCGGCCGAGGTCGGGGCGCCGCAGATAGGTGGCGCGGTCCGGCGCGCGGCTCGTCACGGTGACCGCCGGCCATGACTGGAGGGCGAGATCCGCGGCCAGCACTCCGACATCGAGCGCGGCGTGCACGGCGTCGCGCGCCATCGCATGCGCCCAACCGAAGCGCAGCACCTCGTCGGTCGGCAGTCCCGTGCCCGCGCGACCGAGCGCCAGACGGGCCGGTGTGAGGCGTCGCCATTCGTCCCAGGGGCCTGGCGTGGCGGGGCCTGGCGTGACGGAATCGTCGGTCATGTGAGCAGCGCCTTGAGGCCGGACATACCGCCGAGCAGCGGATTGCTCACCGGCGGCCGCAGCCGTCCCGCGGCGTCGGTGATGCCGATGCCCTGCAGCCAGGCTTCGAATTCCGGAGCGCGCTTGAGACCGAGCGTTTCTCGCAGGAACAAGGCGTCGTGAAACGATGTGCTCTGGTAGTTCAGCATGACATCGTCGGCACCGGGCACGCCCATGATGAAGGTGACCCCGGCCGCCCCCAGCAGCACCAGCAGCGTGTCCATGTCGTCCTGGTCGGCCTCGGCGTGGTTGGTGTAGCAGACGTCACAGCCGAGCGGCAGGCCGAGCAGCTTGCCGCAGAAATGATCCTCGAGGCCGGCACGGATGATCTGTTTGCCGTCGTAAAGGTATTCAGGGCCGATGAAGCCGACCACGGTGTTGATCAGGAGCGGAGCGTAGCGCCGGGCGAGCCCGTAGGCGCGTGCCTCGCTGGTCTGCTGGTCGACGCCGCCATGGGCGTCGGCCGACAGCGCGCTGCCCTGGCCGGTCTCGAAATACATCACGTTGTCACCGACCGTGCCGCGCTTGAGCGCGCGGGCGGCGGCGTACGCCTCGTCGAGCAGGTCGATGGTTACGCCGAACGACCGATTGGTCTTTTCCGTGCCGCCGATCGACTGGAAGACCAGATCGACCGGCACACCGGCCTGCAGCAGTTGCAGCGTGTTGGTGACATGGGTGAGCACACAGCCCTGTGTCGGGATGTCGAAGCGCTGGATCACCTCGTCGACCAGCCGCAGCAGGTCGCCGAGCGCCGGCAGGCTGTCGGAGGCCGGATTGATCCCGATCACCGCATCACCCGAGCCCATCAGCAGGCCGTCGAGGATCGAGGCTGCGATGCCGCGCGGGTCGTCGATCGGATGGTTGGGCTGCAGGCGTACTGCAAGATGGCCGGGAAGGCCGATGGTGTTGCGAAAGCGTGTGACCGCGGCGCATTTGCGCGCCACCGCGATCAGGTCCTGGTTGCGCATCAGCTTGCTGACCGCGGCCACCATTTCCGGCGTCAGGCCCGGCGCGAGGGCGCAGAGAGCCTGGGTGGTCGCAAGGTCCGACAGCAGCCAGTTGCGAAAGTCGCCGACGGTCAGGTGGGCGATCGGCGCGAAAGCCGAGGCATCGTGGCCATCGATGATCAGGCGGGTGACGCTGTCGGCCTCGTAGGGGACCAGCGCTTCGGTCAGGAATTGCTGCAGCGGCGTGTCGGCCAGCACATGGCGCGCGGCCATGCGCTCCTGCGCGCTCGCGGCGGCAAGGCCGGCGAGCTGGTCGCCGGAGCGCTCCGGGCTGGCGCGGGCCATGACCTCTCTGAGATCGTTGAACACGAAGAGCTGCGAGGCGATGATGGCACGGTAGCGCATCGGTCCCTGCCGAGGGGTGAGTAGGGCCGCCCCCGCGGCACCCGGGCCCCAGATTAGGATCAAACTCGGGGGCTGTCTCTGTGATCCCGGTCCTGGCGGGCTCGTGGCGGGCCCTCGGCTGGCGGCCGGGCAATGTCCCTTGCCGTGCCATGTTCATGCCGTTCTAGTGGCTCGGGTCGGCAAATAGGCGAGGGAAATGCCACCGCCCACGCCTTCGGCGGCATTGACGGAGGGCATTTGCTTGCGGCAAACCGGCGCCCAATCGACTGACAAGGCATCGAGGACAAAGACCATGTTCGATCTGACCGGCAGGACCGCGCTGATCACCGGGGCGACCGGTGGCATCGGCGGCGCCATCGCCAAGGCGCTGCACGCCCAGGGCGCAACGATCGCCATTTCCGGCACCCGCCGCGAGGTGCTGGACGCACTGGCCGCCGACGTCGGCGACCGCGTCCATGTGCTGCCCTGCAATCTTTCCGACGCGGAGGCTGTCGAGGCGCTGGTGCCGTCCGCCGAGCAGGCCATGGGCCAGCTCGATATCCTCGTCAGCAATGCCGGCATCACCCGCGACAACCTGTTTGTGCAGTTGCGTGACGAGGACTGGAGCACGGTCATCGACGTCAACCTGACCGCCACTTTCCGGCTTGCCCGCGCCGCCACCAAGCTGATGATGCGCAAGCGCTTTGGCCGGATCATCGCGATCACGTCGGTGGTCGGGGTGACCGGAAATGCCGGGCAGGGGAATTACGCCGCGTCCAAGGCCGGCCTGATCGGCATGATGAAGTCGCTGGCCCAGGAATACGCCAAGCGCAATGTCACCGCCAACTGCATCGCGCCGGGCTTCATCGCGACGCCCATGACCGATGTGCTGAACGAAAAGCAGCGCGAGGCGGTGCTTGCGAAGGTGCCGGCCGCACGGCTCGGGTCCCCCGACGATATTGCTGCAGCCGCGGTCTACCTTGCATCGAACGAAGCCGCCTACGTGACCGGCCAGACGCTCCACGTCAACGGCGGAATGGCAATGATTTGAAGCCTGTATCGGTGTTTTCAACGGGTTTTTGGTGACTTCGCGTCGGCTGGTTTCCCGACGGGAAGTATGCTAACCGGGCGGCATTCGGGTGGGGACAAGAACGCCATTGCAGGATTCCAAAACCCTGTATATTGCCGTGGCAGAACCGGTCGCCGTTTCTGGGGCCACGCGGGCTGCTTGTGCGGCCTGCTGGGAACGAGCGGAACTGGCAGCAGGGGTTTCTGGCGAGTCGACGTACCCGATGGCTCTTGCCGCTTTGCGGTCGAGTCCAATGGAACAAGCACGAGGTTGAAATGAGCGAGATTGGCGAGCGGGTTAAGAAGATCGTGGTCGAACACCTTGGTGTCGAGCCCGAGAAGGTTGTCGACAATGCGAGCTTCATCGACGATCTCGGCGCAGACAGCCTCGACACCGTCGAGCTGGTGATGGCGTTCGAAGAAGAATTCGGCTGTGAAATTCCGGACGACGCGGCGGAGACCATCCTGACCGTCGGCGACGCCACCAAGTTTCTTGAGAAAAACGCGAAGAGCTGACGGCCGTTCGTGGCGTCGCAGAAGCCGGCCGGACCGCTCCCGCGGTCGACCGGCTTCTTGCCATCTGCCATCACCGCCGCAGCGGAGTTGAAAGCATGAGACGGGTTGTCGTCACGGGCCTCGGCATGGTGTCGCCACTCGGTTGTGGCGTCGAAGCGACGTGGCAGCGGATTATCAGGGGCGAGACCGGCGCGCGGAAGGTCGAGACCTTCGACGTGTCCGACCTGCCGACCAAGATCGCCTGCGTGATTCCGCGCGGCGACGGCAGCAACGGCACCTTCAATCCCGACCAGTGGATGGATCCGAAGGATCAGCGCAAGGTCGATGATTTCATCGTCTATGCGATGTGTGCCGCCAAGCAGGCGCTCGACGACGCCAACTGGCACCCCGTCACCGAAGAGGACAAGTGCGCCACCGGCACCATGATCGGTTCCGGCATCGGCGGCATCGACGGCATCGCCGAGACCGCCATCACGCTGAAGGAGCGTGGTCCGCGCAAGGTGTCGCCGTTCTTCATCCCGGGCCGCCTGATCAACCTGGCGGCTGGCTACGTCTCGATCGCGTTCGGGCTCAAGGGGCCGAACCATGCCGTCGTCACGGCCTGCTCGACCGGCGCCCATGCGATCGGCGATGCGTCACGGCTGATCGCGCTCGGTGACGCCGACGTGATGGTGGCGGGCGGCACGGAATCTCCGGTCAACCGCATCGCCATGGCGGGATTCTGCGCGCTGCGCGCGATGTCCACCGGTTTCAACGACACGCCCGAGCGGGCGTCGCGGCCTTACGATCGCGACCGTGACGGCTTCGTCATGGGCGAGGGTGCCGGCGTCGTCGTGCTCGAGGAATACGAGCACGCCAGGAAGCGTGGCGCCAGGATTTACGCCGAGGTGGTCGGCTACGGCCTGTCGGGCGATGCCTACCACATCACCGCTCCGGCGGAGGACGGCGACGGTGCGTTCCGCTGCATGAGCGCGGCGCTCAAGCGTGCCGGCTTGTCGGCCGCCGATCTCGATTATATCAACGCCCACGGCACCTCGACGCCGCTCGGCGACGAGATCGAGCTCGGGGCGGCGCAGCGCCTGCTCGGCAATGCGGCGTCGAAAGTGTCGATGTCGTCGACCAAGTCCTCGACCGGCCACCTGCTCGGTGCGGCGGGGGCGATCGAGGCGATCTTCAGCGTGCTGGCGATTCGCGACAATGTCGCGCCGGCGACCATCAACCTGGAGAATCCGTCGGTCGAGACCACGATCGACCTGGTGCCGCAGAAGGCGAGGGAGCGCGAAATCAACGTCGCGCTGTCCAACTCATTCGGCTTCGGAGGAACGAATGCCTCACTGATCGTGCGGCGTGTCGTCAATTGATTGGAATTGCGAAGCAATTCCAACGTTTTGCCATATTCCACGTGATTGCTTCCGGCGGGCGTCCGCACAAGCACATTCAGCGCTACCCGGCCCCGCTCCTGGCGTGCGGGTCTGATTGACGACACGAACTGGACGGGTGGGGCGCGCAATCGATTTCCAGATTGCATGAAGGCGGTTCGAACGCAGGGGGCTGCGCCGGATCGGGATCGAATCGACGGGATTCAGGTTGCATCGATGAGTGAAAGACCGCCCATCTCACCGAAGAGCCCGCGCGCGGCGCTGGAGCCTGAACAGCTGCCGCCGCCGCCAAAGCGCTCGGCACGTGCGCGCAATCCGTTCGTGATCGCAGGCAATGCGATCATCACCATCATCCTGATTGCGATGCTGGGGGTGGGGGGCGCCTATGTCTACGGCCGGCAGAAGCTCGAGGCGCCGGGGCCGCTGAAAGACGACAAGATCGTCAACATTCCCACGCGCGCCGGCATGGGCGATATCGCCGACATCCTGCAGCGCGAGGGCGTGATCGACAACAATCGCTGGGCTTTCTTCGGCGGTGTGATCGCGATGAAGGCGCGCTCCGAGCTGAAGTCGGGCGAGTACGCCTTCCAGAAGAGCGCCAGCCTGCGCGATGTCATCAACACCATCGTCGACGGCAAGGTGGTGCAGCACTCCTTCACGATTCCCGAAGGCCTGACGTCCGAGCAGATCGTGGCGCGGCTGCTGGAGAACGACGTGCTGTCGGGGCAGATCAAGGAGCTGCCGCGTGAAGGCACCCTGTTGCCGGAGACCTACAAATTCCCGCGCGGCACCACGCGCGACCAGGTGATCCAGCGCATGCAGCAGGCGCAGCGGCGCGTGCTCGCCGAGGTCTGGGAGCGTCGCAATCCCGACCTGCCGATCAAGACGCCTGAACAACTGGTGACCCTGGCCTCCATCGTCGAGAAGGAGACCGGCCGGGCCGACGAGCGCAGCCGTGTTGCGGCAGTGTTCGCCAATCGCCTGCGGCAGAAGATCAAGCTGCAGTCGGACCCGACCATCATCTATGGCCTGGTCGGCGGCAAGGGCACGCTCGGCCGCCCGATCAAGCGTAGCGAGATCACCCAGCCGTCGCCCTACAACACCTATGTGATCGACGGGCTGCCGCCGGGACCGATCGCCAATCCGGGGCGGGCCTCGCTGGAAGCCACCGCAAACCCGGCGCGCACGCGCGACCTGTTCTTCGTCGCCGACGGTACCGGTGGGCATGCGTTCTCCGACAGCTACGATCAGCACCAGAAGAACGTCTCGCGGTTGCGCACACTGGAGAAGCAGCAGCAAAACGACACGGTCGAGCCGGCGGAGGATTCGCAGCCGACTGCGTCGACGCCGCCAGCCGAGGCTGCGCCGAGCGCGTCCGAGACGCCGGCCAAGCCGGCGCCGGCCAAGAAGCGCGCCGCCAATCCGAAACGAGCCGCGGTCAACGCCAAGGGTGGTGCTGCGGCCGCGGGGACCCCGGCGGAGGCGGTCGAGCAGTAGGGACCGGGCGAAGGGGCGGCCTGCTTGTGAGCCTTGGCGGGCGCGGATAGAGTTCGGCCGAATCTCAATCGCGTTGTGGTGGTGTGAGCCCAGTTCTGCCGGAAGCGGCCGAGCCTGCGGCTTGTTATCGAAAATACCCGGCAGGGAGCGATGTCCACGGCAGGCCGCATCGGCTTTAGCCCGGGGCAGGAGATCGGAGTTCTTGAATGGCGTTGTCGAGCATGACCGGCTTTGCGAGAAGCCACGGCCACAGTGGTCCCTATACCTTCGAGTGGGAGCTGAAGTCGGTCAATGCCAAGGGATTGGACATCCGCCTGCGGTTGCCGCCCGGCTGGGATGACGTCGAGCCGCAACTACGCAAGCGCGCGACCGAAGTGCTGGCGCGCGGCACCGTCTATGCGAACCTGACCGTCAAGCGCGCGAGCGCGGCGCAGGTGGTGCGGGTCAACGAGGACGTGCTGGCGTCGGTGCTCAAGGTGGCGGGTGACCTGTCGGCGCGCACCGGCGCGGCGGCGCCGACCGTCGACGGGCTGCTGGCCCTCAAGGGCGTCATCGAGGTGGTCGAGCCCGACAGCGACGAGGCCGAGGAGCAGGCGGCGAGAGGGGCCGTGCTCGCGGCTTTCGAGACCGTGCTGGCCAGCGTTGTCGAGATGCGCCGGCGTGAAGGCGCGGCGCTGGGTCAGATCCTCGGGCAGCGCCTCGAGGAGATCGAGCGCCTTGCCGCCCGTGCCGACGCCGCTCCGGGGCGCAAGCCGGAGGCTATCCGGGCGCGCCTAGCAGAGCAGGTCGCGGTGCTGCTCGAGACTTCGGATCGCTTTGATCCCGACCGTCTCAGCCAGGAGGCGCTGATGATCGCTGCCAAGGCCGACATCCGCGAGGAGCTCGACCGCATCGCGTCTCACGTCGTCCAGGCGCGCGACCTGCTGCGCAAGGGCGGCGCGGTCGGCCGGCGGCTGGATTTCCTGGCGCAGGAGTTCAACCGCGAGGTGAACACCACCTGCTCGAAAGCCAACGATATCGAATTGACCAACACGGGCCTCGAGATGAAGAACGTCGTCGAGCAGTTCCGTGAGCAGGTCCAAAATCTGGAGTAGGACATGAGCAGCGCGCAGGGCATCAAGGGTGTGGAACGGCGCGGGCTGATGTTCGTGCTGTCGTCTCCTTCGGGGGCCGGCAAGACGACGCTGTCACGGCTGCTGCTCGACCGCGTGCCCGGGCTGAGCCTCTCGGTGTCTGCCACGACGCGGGCGAAGCGTCCGGCCGAGCTGGACGGCCGCGACTATCACTTCGTCGACCATGCCCGCTTTGAGGCCATGGTGCGCAGCGACGAACTGCTGGAATGGGCCAATGTGTTCGACAACCGCTACGGCACGCCGCGGGCGCCGGTCGAGGCGGCACTGTCGTCGGGGCGCGACGTGCTGTTCGACATCGACTGGCAGGGCACCCAGCAGTTGCGCGAGAAGGCGCGGGCCGACGTGGTCAGCGTGTTCATCCTGCCGCCGTCGGCCGCCGATCTCGAGAAGCGCCTGCACACCCGCGCGCAGGACTCCGTGGAGGTGATCCGCGGCCGCATGAGCCGCGCCACCCATGAGCTCAGCCATTGGGCCGAGTACGACTACATCGTCGTCAACTACGATGTCGAAGAGGCGTTCGCCGAGGTGCAGTCGATCCTCAAGGCCGAACGGCTGAAGCGCGAGCGCCGCACCGGCCTCACCACCTTCGTACGCGATCTGCAGAAGCAGCTCGGGCAATAAATTAAAAACGCGGCCGGGAGCTCCGGCCGCGCAGGGCACGGGACACGCCGTGGTCGCGCGTCAATTGACGAGCATGATGCGGCCGACGACATGGCCGGCGCGCAGTTCGTCGATCCACTTCTGCACATCGCCCATCGGCTCTTCCTTGATCGGCGGCGCCGTGATCTTGCCGGCGCGGGCGAGCTCCATCAACTCGCGGCCTTCCGCCAGCGTGCCGGTCATGAAGCCCTCGATGGTCATGCGCTTGTAGATCCACTGCACCTGCGGAATGCTGAAGGTGCCCCCCATCAGGCCGGACACCGCGATCTTGCCGCCGCGGGCGAGCACCGAAACGGCGAATGCCATCGACTTCTCGTTGCCGGCGAAATCGACGATCTCGTCGAAACCGCCATTGGTGTCCTTCAGGATGCGCTTCACCACGTCCGGCTCGGTCGGATCATAGGCGAACGAGGCGCCGTTCTTCAGCGCGGTATCGCGGGCGGCGGGGCTGAGGTCGGCGACCGAAACCGGCTGCTTGAACATCGCCTGCGCGAACGACAGGCCCATCATGCCGACACCGCCGAGGCCGATCAGCAGCAGGTTGCGCTGGCGCGGACGGTCGACGAGGCGCTTCAGCGCGCCATAGGCGGTGGCGCCCGAGCACATCAGCGTGGCAGCGAGGTTGATCGGCAGCGGATCGAAGTCGAGCAGGTATTTTTCGTCGGGCACCAGCACGTGAGTGGCGAAGCCGCCGTCGATCGAGACGCCGAGGAAGCGATTCTTGGCACAGAGGTTCTCGTCGCCGTTGAGGCAGTCCGGGCACTGGCCGCAGCCGATCCAGGGAAACACCGCCTTGCGTGTGCCGATCAGGCTCCTCGTGCCTTCTGCGCCGACGTCCTCGACGGTGCCGGCGATCTCGTGGCCGAGCGTGAAGGGCAGCGTCATGCCGCGTGTGGTGTCGAGGCGCTTGCCGCCGCCGATGTCGGCGTAACCATCCTGGATGTGGAGATCGGAGTGACACAGGCCGCAACGCTCGATGCGCACCAGGACTTCGCGGCCTTTCGGCGCGGGCGTCTCGACGATGGTTTCGCAGAGCGGAGCATCAAACTTGACGAGAGACTGGCGGCGCATCATCGGCATGGCGTTTCCTTAAGTGTTTTTGGCTTGTGCTTTTATATCGGCGAATTCTTGCGCCATGGCAACAAAGCCGCTGATCGGCACCGTCTCGGCGCGCCGCGTCGGATCAATGCCGGCGAATTCCGTCAGGCGGGCGGGATCGACGCCGAGCGATTTGAGACTCTGCCGCAGCATTTTCCGCCGCTGTCCGAAAGCTGCAGCGGTGACCTGTTCCAGTGCGCGCAGATTGCAGGGCGCGGGCGCGGGGCGCGGCACCAGCCTGACCACGGAGGAGGTGACCTTCGGCGGCGGTACAAACGCGGATGGTGCGATGTCGAACAACCGTTTGGTTTCGGTCCGCCAGTTGGCGAGCACGGCGAGGCGGCCATAGGCGTCCTCGTCGACCGCCGCGGTGATGCGGTCGGCCACTTCGCGCTGGAACATCAGCACCAGCATGTCGAACCAGGGCGGCCAGGGGTCGGCGGAGAGCCAGCCGGTCAGCAGCGGTGTCGCGATATTGTAAGGCAGGTTGGCGACGATCCTGGCGCGCTCGCCGTTGAGCAATGGCCGCGGGTCGAAGGTCATGGCGTCGTCGGCGACCACGGTGAGCCGGCCGGGATAGTGTTTCGCGATTTCGTCGAGTGCCGGCAGCACGCGTTCGTCGCGCTCGATGGCGATCACCCGCCGGGCGCCGGTCGCGAGCAGCGCCCGCGTCAGCCCGCCGGGACCCGGGCCGATCTCGATCACCGTCGCGTCTTCGAGCGGGCCCGCGGCGCGGGCGATCCGGGCGGTGAGGTTGAGGTCGAGCAGGAAGTTCTGTCCCAGCGACTTGCGGGCCTGCAGGTCGTAGCGGCGGATGACGTCGCGCAGCGGCGGCAGGTCGTCGATCGCGCTCATGCCGTGCCGGCGGCCGTGGACATGCGGGCGGCAAGCTTCAGCGCCGCGATCAGGCTCGACGGATTGGCGCGGCCGCTGCCGGCAATGTCGAAGGCGGTGCCGTGGTCGGGTGAGGTGCGGATGAACGGCAGGCCGAGCGTCACGTTGACGCCGTCGTCGAACGCCAGCGTCTTGATCGGGATCAGCGCCTGGTCGTGATACATTCCGACCGCGCAGTCATAGGTCCGGCGGGCAGCCTCATGGAACATGGTGTCGGCCGGCAGCGGGCCGCGCACGTCGAGGCCCTCGCGACGCAGGATCTCGACCGCGGGGGCGATGATCGCCTGGTCTTCGCTGCCGATGGTGCCGTCCTCACCGGCGTGGGGATTGAGACCGGCGAGCGCGATGCGCGGCTGTTGCAGGCCAAAGCGCTGCGTCAGGTCGGCCGCGAGCACACGGCAGGTCCTGACGATCAGGTCCGTGGTCAGGGTGTCGATCGCCGTGCGCAGCGGCACGTGGATGGTCACGGGGACGACCGCGAGGGCCGGTGACCACAGCAGCATCACCGGCAGCGGCACGACCCCGCCTTGGCTCGCGAGCTCGGCGAGGAATTCGGTGTGGCCGGGGTGGCTGAAGCCGGCGCGGTAGAGCACGCTCTTGGCGATCGGGTTGGTCACCACTGCGCAGGCCTGTCCGGCGCCGACATCGGCGACAGCCCGGCGAATGGCCGCGATCGCGGCCGGTGCGCTGGTGGCGTCAGGATGGCCGGCGCGGGCCGTGATGGGGTGGCCGGTCGGGACGACCGGCAATGCCACGGGGAAGATGTCCGCGGCCTGAGCCGCGCCGGTCTCGGCGAAAGTCACATCGGCTCCGAGCACGCCGGCCCGGCCGCGCATGAATTCGATGTCGCCGATCAGATAGAACGGAGGCATTTGCTCCTCGCGCCGGCGCAGCCAGGCGGCGATGGCGATGTCGGGGCCGATGCCCGCAGGCTCACCGATGGTCAGCGCGAGCGGCCTCGTCACGGTATCCGCATCCTTTGTGCCGCATCTGCGGCTGCCTGACAGCCCGTCATCACGCGCCGCTCCATATCGGCTTGCGAGCCGATGGCGTTCGCTCTGGATGGAAACGCGAACACGCTCCAATTTCTGCTTTGACGCGTTTTCTTCACGAAAACCGGTGCCTACTTCGCTCGAAAACGCTCTAGCGCTTCTCGATCATCGCGGCTTTGCGCAGGTCCTGCAGATAGGCCTTGGACTTGGCCTCGAACTTCTGCATGAACATCTTGTCGCGCAGTTCGCGCTTTTCCGGCGTGTCGGCGGTGGTCGGCTTGCGTGAGCACAGCGCCACCATCTCGATGCCCTGCTTGGTGACTTCCGGCGGCGTGAGGTGGCCGATCTCCGTCTTGTCGAGCAGCGCACGCAGCGGCGCGGGCAGATCGGCGGACGTCTTGATGACGTTGTCGCGGATTGCGGCGTCGCGCATGGTGCGGAACATGCTGGTGGCCTCGTCGCAGCTCTGGATCCGGCTGCGCAGGGCCTCGGCTTCCCGGCGGCGCGTCTCCAAGGCGCCCGCGCCGGCGCCGCGCGGCACCACCAGCACGATCGGCCGCATGTTGTATTCGAAGCTCGATGCCTTGTCGGCGTTCTCGTCGCCCTTGATCAGGATCGCGGACTGAACGTCCCTTTCGTTGACGACAAGGCTGTCCTTGAAACGCCCGCGGATCAGGTTGGTCCAGACGCTGTCGGCACGCATCTTGTTCTTGAGGGTCTCGGCGCGGATGCCGGAGCGCGCCAGCACGGCGGTGAGGCCGTCGGCGTTGAGGCGCATGCGCGATCCCATCGAGGCGAAGATCGCGTCGACCTCCGACGCGGTCGGGTCGATGCCGTACTTCTTGGCTTCCTTGATCTTCACCTTGTCGTCGATCAGTTCGTTGATGACCTGGTCGCGCGACGGCATCTTGTGGGTCGACAGCGCATCCAGCTTGCCGCGCTGGTCGATATCGAAATTGGTGATCGGTTCGCCGTTGACCATCAGCACGACCGACTGGGCCCGTGACGGCGTGGCCGCCGCGGAGACGGCCGCGAGGGCAACGCCCGCTGCGGCCGCAACGCGTGCCATACGAGACAAGGAGATCGCAATCATTGTCGCTACCCGTGAGTTCCCGGTCAGGATGTCGTCAGGCCCACTCCAATGGGAGAACTTTGTGGTCCCGCCATGGCATTCAGCCTGGCTCTATTGTCCGCTTCCAACGCTCTGGTTGAACGAGGTCATGCCGATAGTCCGCAGACCGATCTGCACCATCACCCGGTGGTCGAGGGTCGGGGTCGGCGTCGTTACAGAGGTATAGGCGTAGTCGGTGATATAGTTCACCGCCAGCACGAAGCAGTCGTCAACGTAGCCCGCGCCGATGATGTACTGATTGATCTTGTCGGCCTGCAGGTCGTAGCGGAAGCCGCCGGAGACCACCCAGTTCGAGGTCAGCTTGACGCTGCCCTTGGTCAGGATGCCTTCGCGGCGGGTGAGATAGCCGAGTTCGGGCTGGGCGGCATAGTTGCCGTAGATCATGCTGACGGACCAGCGGTCGAAGCTGGCGCTGCCTTCCAGTTCCAGGCGCTGAACGTTCGCGGTAGCCTCGTCGAGGCGGGTGCTCGCGGAGAACGTGTAGGTCCGGTTCGGCTGGTAGGTCACGCGGGCGACATAGTCCGACCGCGTCTTGTCGAGGCCGCTGTCGATCCCGGTGTTGGTCAGGTCGCGCACGGCGTAGGAATTCAAGCCAAACAGCTGGTAGGACTGGCCGACCAGGACGTTGATCGAACCGCCGCGATCGAACTGGGTGGTGGCCTGCACGCCGACATTGGCGCGGCCGCCGCCCTCGGCACGGTCCCAGCCCGAGAATTTGTCGACGCTGAACAGGTTGCTGGCGTCGAAGGTCAGGCTCTGGGCGTCCTCGTTCGGCAAGGTGGCCGCATGGGTCTCGTTCGGCCGCACGATCACCTGGGCGATCGGCGTGACGATGGTGGTGCCCCAGGGCTGCACATTGATGAACGGGTAGCGGTATTCCAGGCCGACCGTGGGCATCAGCCGCGCGATCTGGGTATCGCCTGGCGTCGTGTAGTTGGCGACGCCCGGCTGGTTGCTGATCGAGGAATCGATCAGGTCGGCCCGCAGCGTGGCGAACGGGGTCCAGATCTGGCCGAGCGGGTCGGTGAACGACCGCCGCCAGGTCATCTGCCCTGACAGGCGGGTGTAATCGCCGGGAACGCCGCGCATCAGGCAGTTTGTCGGCAGCAGCTTGGTCGGGTCTGCCGATGTCGGCAGGCACCAGCCATTGGCGACCGCAGCCGCCGAGATCGGCTCGAAGTCCGCCGTCGAACGGCTCAGGCTGGTCAGGTTGGCCTTGTAACTGAACTCGCCACCGAGCAGCGAGCGGTTCAGCACGTTGGAGTAGTCAATGACCGGGCGGACGATCGGCAGCTGGCTCTGCACGTCGGCAGCGGCGAAGCCGTAATAGTACAGCATCCGCGCGTCGAAATAGCTGCGGTTGCCGATGCCCGTCAGGTAGATCTGCGAGGTTGCTTCGGTCGGCGTCGTCAGGAACGACTGCATCGGGTTCCTGAAGGCCGCAAGGTTGTATTGCTGGAAGAACGACTTGTCGCTGATCAGCGTGCCATCCCAGCCCCATGCCCATTTGTCGCTGAGCGCGAACTGGCCGTGGCTTTCGATCGCGCCGCGCAGCCGGCGGTCGCCGGTGGTGTTGGCGAACGCATCCGGCTTCAGCTGGTCGATGCCATAGCCGCGAATCTCGTAGGCGCCGTTGATCAGGCGCTGCCGGAATTCGGCCTGCATCAGCACGCCCTGGCGCGTGGTGATGCGCGGGGTGAGCGTCATGTCATAGTCGGGCGCGAGCGCCCAGTAATACGGAATCTCGAGACCGAGGCCGGTGGCCGTGCTCTGCATGCCCCACGGGATCAGGAAGCCGGACTTGCGCTTCACCGTCGGGTCAGGCGTCGAGAAATAGGGCAGGTAGGCCAGCGGAATGCCGAAGAATTCGAGGTGGGCATCCTCGAAGTACAGCATCTTCTCCTGCTGGTCGTGAATGATGCGCGCGCCCTTGACCTGCCAGAGCGGCGGCTTCTTGGGGTTGTCGCGGCATTCGGCGCAGGCGGTGTAAACGCCGTTCTGGAAGACGGTGTAGCGGCCTTCGCTGCGATCGGCACGGGTCGCCGCCATGCGGGTCTGGTCGGCGGTGTCGAGCCGCAGCGAATCGACGAAGCCATCGCGGTAGTCGTCGCTGAGGTCGATGGCGGCGGCGTAGGTGATCTTGCCGTCCGCATCGGTCATGCGGACATTGCCTTCGGCACGCAGGCGCTTGGTCTTCTGGTCGTAGATGACCTTGTCGGCCTCGACCGTGGACGAGTTGTGGTAGATCTGGACGTTGCCGACCGCGACCACGCGCTGGTTGTTGTAATCGTAATCGACCTCGGTCGCCTGCACCAGCATCTGCCCGTCGTTGGGGCGCTGGGGCGGCCGCGGCCGGGGCGGCAGCGGATTGTAGGTAAAGCTCTGCGCCGTGGACGGCATCACCGTCGCAACGTCGAGCACGACCGCGAACGCTACCGCTGCGGCGAATGGAACAACTGCACGCATGACGATCCGATAGCCGCGCACAGCCGTGCGCCGCCGGGTCGGGGGCGTCAAACTATGGCGGGCGGCGACAACGGCCACTACCCGTCCTCCTGGTACAACAAGGCCAAAAAACCGGTGAGGCCGCCCACGCAGACAGGCAACCACGCCGCAGCGATCGGTGGCATCAACTCGGCCTTGCTCAAATCCTCAGTCACTTTCGACAGGACATAGAGCAGAAAGCCGGAAGCCACGCCACTCAAAACCATCTTCTGCACGCCGCCGAACCGGAAGAACCGGAGGCTGACGGCTCCCGCCAGCAACACCATCGCAGCCAGCAAAAACGGGCGCGAAAGCAGTTTTTGATATTGCAGGCGATAACCGGCCGTGGCGAGACCGGAACTGGCAGAGGATTTTATGTATTGGGGTAGTTGCCAAAAGGACACAGTTTCGGGGGTGGAGAAACTGTTCCGAACCTGCGCCGGGGTCAGGTTGGTGCTCAGAAGGAGGGTATCCTGTTCCTCCGGAGGATTGTTCAGGGTGTAGCGGCGCGCGCCGGCAAAGCGCCAGGCTCCCTGTTCCAGCGTTGCCTCACGGGCCTCGATTCGCTCCTTGAACTCGCCGTCAGGCGAGAATCGGAACACCGTCAGCCCCGTCAGCCGGCTTCCCTGGTCCTGGCTGTTGGCTGCATTGATGATGCTCTGGCCTTCACTGGTGACCTGGTTGACCCAGAAGCCGGATGCGTCCTGCAGCCCTTGACGGTCGCCGAACAGCTCGGCCTCCATCTGCTTGGCCCGCTCCTGCATGCTCGCCGACATCGGGTTGTAGATGGCGGTCGCCGCGGCACCGAGAATGAGGGCGCTGAGAATCGCCGGGGTCATGAACTGCCACGCCGAGATCCCCGCCGCCCGGGCCACGACCAGTTCGAGGCGGCGCGACAGCGTCAGGTAACAGGACATGGCGCCGACCAGCACGCAGAACGGCATCAGCCGCTCGAGCAGCTGTGGCACGCGGAACAGCGATGTCTGGGCCACGAACAGGGCGGAGGCGGTGGCGATGCTGGCGGTGCGCCGCATCAGCTCGATGTAATCGACGAACACCACCAGCAGGAAAATGCCGACGAAGACGGACAGCGTCGCGAGCAGGAAGCGGCCGGCGAAGTAGCGGGCGAGCGTGTTGGCGATCATGCAGGCACCCGGGGCTTACGCAAGACGCGAAGCGGCGCGCGGGGCGGTACTGCCCGCCGCGACTGGCCGCACGGACGGAGGCGTCCGGTCAAAATACGCGTCGATCGACCCCATCGTTACCCGCGAAACCCTCATCCCCAAGCCGGATCCGGCGATTGCCGCCGTGCGAATCCCCATCCGCACACGCCGTTTCCATGTCACACGCTATCTCAACAGTATCTCTTTGATTGGTCAACAAAATGGCCGCGGCGTGAATGGATGTCGGGCATGGTTAATAATTTCTCGCCGTGGCCCTTCGGCCACGTCGCGGCAGGGGGCCTTCGCCTGCAGGGCCGATGTGTCCCAGCCCAGCTTGGCATGGCAAGGCCGGGCGGGTCATAGTGGCCGTTCCGGCTCGGATTCTCATCAATCCGACAGGTAGCAAGCAGTCGCTTTTGGAGGTTCCCTCATGTCCGACGCCGTCAAGGTCGGCTTCGTTCCGTTTTCCGCTGCCCCGCGCGGTGTCCTGGTGGCTTTCGCCGACGAGACCCTGAAATTCGGCCCGGCCACCCGCAAGGCCCTGGGGGGCGCGGTCGAGACCGTCAAGCGGGCGGCGGCGACGGCCCGCTTCAAGGGCAAGAACGGATCAGTGCTGGACCTGCTGGCTCCGGACGGATTGAAGGCGGATCGGCTGATCGTGCTCGGGACGGGCAAGACTGCCGACCTCAAGGACGAGGACTACACCAAGCTCGGCGGTGCCATCGCTGGACGCCTGAAGGCGGGCTCGGAGGCGGTGACCATTCTCGCCGAGCTCGCTGATGGCGCGATGTCGCCGGGCCATGGGGCGGCGATCGCGGCCGGCGTTCGCCTGCGCGCCTACCGCTTCGATCGCTACAAGACCAAGAAGAAGGACGATGACGGCAAGCTCGCTGCGGCCGTTTCGGTCGCCGTGGCCGATGTCGCCGCCAGCCGCAAGGCATTTGCGAGCCTCGCCTCCGTGGTCGATGGCGTGCTGGTGGCGCGCGAGCTCGTCAATGAGCCGCCGAATGTGCTGTTTCCCGCCGAGTTCGCGCGCCGTGCGGCGCAACTGCGCAAGCTCGGCGTTCGCGTCGAGGTGCTCGACGTCAAGGCGATGACCAAGCTCGGCATGGGAGCACTGCTCGGTGTGTCGCAGGGCTCCGCCCATGATGGCCGCATGGTGGTGATGCGCTGGAATGGCGGCAAGCGCAGCGTCAAGCCGGTGGCGTTCATCGGCAAGGGCGTCTGCTTCGACACCGGCGGAATCTCGATCAAGCCTGCCGGCGGCATGGAAGAGATGAAAGGCGACATGGCGGGCGCCGCCTGCGTCGTCGGCCTGATGCACGCGCTGGCGGCGCGCAAGGCCAGGGTCAATGTGGTCGGCGCGATCGGTCTCGTCGAGAACATGCCCGACGGCAACGCGCAGCGTCCCGGTGATATCGTGACCTCGATGTCCGGACAGACCATCGAGATCATCAACACCGACGCCGAAGGGCGGCTGGTGCTCGCCGACGTGCTTTGGTACGTCGCCAAGACATTCAAGCCGAAATTCATGGTCGACCTGGCGACGCTGACCGGTGCGATCCTGGTCGCGCTCGGCACCGATCATGCCGGCCTGTTCTCCAACAATGACGAGCTGTCCGAACGCCTGTCCAAGGCCGGGTTGGCGACCGGGGAGCGGGTGTGGCGCATGCCGCTAGGGCCGGAATACGACAAGCTGATCGACTCCCGGTTCGCGGATATGAAGAACACCGGTGGCCGCAACGGCGGATCGATCACCGCGGCGCAGTTCCTGCAACGTTTCGTCGATGACGTGCCGTGGGCGCATCTCGACATCGCCGGCACCGGCATGGGCGCGCCGGCGACCGACATCAACACCAGCTGGGGATCGGGCTTCGGCGTGCGGCTGCTGGATCGGCTGGTGGCCGACCACTACGAAGGCAGGCGCTGAGCCGTGCCAGGCGCGCGGAACGGAGCAGCGCAATGACGGAAGTGCTGTTCTATCATCTGCAGGACATGGCGCTGGAGGGCGTCCTGCCGCCGCTGCTCGAGAAATCACTCGAGCGCGGCTGGCGGGTCGTCGTCCAGGCCGCGTCCGAAGAGCGGGTCGACGCGCTCGATGCGCATCTGTGGACCTATCGTGACGACGCATTCCTGCCGCATGGCACCTGGCGCGACAGCGATGCGGCCGATCAACCGGTGATCCTGGTGCCGGCAGCTGCCAATCCCAACGGTGCCAACGTCCGCTTTCTGGTCGACAACGCGGCGCTGCCGGAGGATTGCGGCAGCTATGATCGGCTGGTGCTGATTTTCGATGGCAACGACGACGATGCGCTGGCCGCTGCGCGCAAGGCCTGGACCGACTGCAAGGGGCGCGGCTTCGCGGTGACTTACTGGCAGGCCGATGAGCGCGGTCGCTGGCAGAAGCGCTGAGCTGGAACAGCTTGACCCGCGAATGAGCCGACAGGGCATCCGAGTTGGCGCCAATTCACCGTCACGCGGCTGTCAACATTAATATTGTTGATGAATTTCAGCCGGGATGCTTGCGGTCGGCCATGGTCGTGCCTCAAATCAATGGTGGGAACGGCCGTCGATCGCCAGTATCGGCCTGAAATGGGTTGCGCAGGGCAGGGCTCTGCTTCAAGGAGGGACGCGCCGTCCCGGGGGACAGCCGACCGGCTGGTGGAGGGCGCGCTCGAAGATTGACGTGGGAACAGACCGATCGTGAAATCAAATAGCGCATTGCGGAACGGAGTGCTGCTGCTGCTCGTCACAGCCCCGGTGCTGGGGGGATGTGGGGCTAGCCTGTCCGATTATTCGCTGAAGGATCAGGAATGGTTCTCGCGGCCGGCCAGGATGTTCAATCGCTCGGTGTCGATCGAAACACCGCCGCTCAGCCCGACGGCGACTGTCGCCCCCAATGATCTGATCAGCGCGGACGGCGCCTGCGCGGGGATGACGCCGACCGATGCGAACGCCCTGGCTGAAGGCCAGCCGGCGCCCACGGGGTCGGTGGCGCTCGGCCATACCGAATGCGATGTGGCGCGGGCGATCGGTTCCCCCGACAACGTCAACCTGTCCACCAACGAGCGCGGCGACCGGGTCGCGGTCCTGAACTATTCACGTGGTCCGCGCGCCGGCATCTATCGCTTCACGGGTGGCCGGCTCACCGACGTGCAAGGCGTTGCCGCGCCCGAGCCCGCGCCGAAATCCGGCAAGAGGGCCAGGAAGCGCGCGGGCTAACTGACGCGGCGCCGGAGCTGCCGGGAAGCCCGGCGGCTCAGCTTGCGCTCTCATAGGAAGCGCTGAATTCCAGCCAGGCCTCCTCGGCGCGCTCGAGTGCGACTGCGGCATTGGCGCGCGCCTTGCCGAGTTGCGCCGCCTTGTCCGGATCACGGCTGAAGATGTCCGGCAACGCCAGGGCGGCATCGATCTTGGCAATGATATCGCCGATCCGCGCCATCTCGGCTTCTGCCTCGGCGATCTTCTGCTTCAACGGGCGTCTGTCGCCGGGTCTGCGCGGCGCCGGGTCCTCGGTGCCCGTGCGGGGCCGCTCGGTGGTGCCGGCCGGGCGCGATGGGTCCTTGCCGCTGCGGGTCGACAGCACGGTGCGGCGATAGTCGTCGAGGTCGCCGTCATAGGGGGTGACCGCACGGTCTGCGACCACCCACAGCTGATCGGCACAGGCCTCGATCAGATAGCGATCGTGCGACACCATGATCACGGCGCCGGGAAACTCGTTGATCGCCTCGGCGAGCGCGGCGCGGCTGTCGATGTCGAGATGGTTGGTCGGCTCGTCCAGGATGATCATGTTGGGGCCGAAGAAGGTCGCAAGCCCGAGCAGCAGGCGCGCCTTCTCGCCGCCGGACAGGCTCTCCACCAGCGTGTCGCCGGCCTTGGACGAGAAGCCGATGGCGCCGGTGCGGGCGCGGACCCGGGCTTCGGGCGCGTCCGGCATCAGCTTGCGGACATGGCTGTAGGGCGTGCCGCTTTCGTCGAGCTCGTCGAGCTGGTGCTGGGCGAAATAGGCGATGGCGAGCTTGTCGGCGCGCACGACATTGCCGGACACTGGCTTGAGCTTGTTCGCCAGCAGCTTCACCAGGGTCGACTTGCCGTTGCCGTTCGAGCCGAGCAGTGCGATGCGGTCCTCGGTGTCGATGCGCAGCGTCACGCGCTGCAGCACCGGCTTGCCGGGCTCGTAGCCGAGCGTCACGTTGTCGACCGCGATGATCGGCGGCGACAGGATCTTCTCCGGCGCCGGGAAGTTGATCTCGCGCACCTCGTCCGTCACCAGCGCCGTGATCGGCTGCATCCTCTCGAGCATCTTGACGCGCGACTGCGCCTGGCGCGCCTTCGACGCCTTGGCCTTGAAGCGGTCGACGAATGCCTGCAGGCGCTTGCGTTCGGCCTCCTGGCGCTTGACCATCTTGGCGTCCTGCATGGCGCGGGCGGCGCGCTGCTGCTCGAACGAGGAGTAGGTGCCGCGGTAGAGCGTCAGCTTGCCGTGCTCAAGGTGCAGGATCTGGTCGACCGAGGTCTCCAGCAGGTCACGGTCGTGGCTGATGATGATCACGGTGCGCGGATAGTGCGCGAGGTGATCCTCGAGCCAGAGCGTGCCTTCGAGGTCGAGATAGTTGGTCGGCTCGTCGAGCAGCAGCAGGTCCGGTTCGGCGAACAGCGTCGACGCCAGTGCGACGCGCATCCGCCAGCCGCCGGAAAACTCCGCGCAGGGGCGGGCCTGGTCCGCGGTCGAAAACCCGAGGCCGCTGAGGATCGCGGCAGCCCGCGCCGGCGCCGAATGGGCGTCGATGTCGACAAGGCGGGTCTGGATCTCGGCGATCCGGTGCGGATCCTCTGCGCTCTCGGCCTCGATGAGCAGGGCGTGGCGTTCGACGTCTGCCCGGAGCACGACGTCGATCAGGCTGTCGGGGCCGTTCGGGGCCTCCTGTGCTAGGCTGCCGATCCGCCAGCGCGGCGGCAGGGCGATGGTTCCACTTTCGGTGGGCAATTCGCCGCGGATGGCCTTGAACAGGGTCGATTTACCGGTGCCGTTCCGCCCGACGAGGCCGACCCGGGCGCCAGGCGTGATCTGGACCGTGGCCTGGTCGATGAGCAGCCGTCCGGCCAGCCGGATCGAGATATCGTTGATGGAAAGCATGCCGCGTTTTCACCGCTCGCCGCCTGAAACGCAACTCGTTTTCATGCATGGCGTTTCGCCGCGTTCGCGGTTGCGACGTCAGCGGGATCGCAGCTTGGTTTCGGCGTCGTCCAGCTGCAATTGATTGAGCAGGGTCTGCAAGTGGGGTGGCAAGGTTGCCGGATCGGGCGCGAGCACCGATCGCAGGCGTTCACCCACAGCCTCGCAGACCGTGGCGGCGCTGCCGCCTTCCGTCTGTTTCAGCTCTGCGACGCGGCGCGTCATTGCGAGCTCCTGACCCTTGTGTCTGCAGCATAATGATTGTGTGGCAGGTTCGGTTTCATCCGAGGCGGCCATCACAGGCGCGATCGGTGAAAATTGAGTAAAAATGCCCACTTTTCAGCGGCGGGCCGCGGCTCGCGGCGAAAATGCCTTGTCGTGAAACCGGCGTGTCTTAAAAAAAAGGCCCGGCTGCGGTCGGCAGCCGGGCCGTCAAGTCGTCGGGAGGAAAGTCGACGCGGTCGTCAGTAGCAGCGGTTCACGACCCGCCAGCGCGGGCCCCAGGGGGTCGGGACCAGCCGGCGCACGTAGCAGCCGCCGTACCCGCCACCGTAGTAGTACGGGCCGCCGACGAAGAAGCGCGGGCCGCCCCAGCCACCATGCCAGCCCCCGTGCCAGCCGCCATGCCAGCCATGTCCGCCCCAGGCGGAGGCGGAGGTCGGTGCCAAAGCGGCGACGCCGAGGGAAACGGCCGCCACGACAGCGAAGCCAAGTTTGCGAAACATGATCGTCTCCTCTTGCTCAGGGTGCCGGCCGGGCCGGCTGGGTGTTCAAGTGAGCCCCGTCGCATCTGTGGTCGCTCCGATCGACGGCGAGGTTCATGCCCGCGACACTATTCCGCGGCGCCTGAATGGCCGCGTGCCGCGCGGTTCAGATCCGGTTCACGTTGATGAAATCGCGGCAACAAAAGCGATCCGTGCGGTGACGGGAAGGGGAGGCAAAGCCTTGCCGGACGGACGGAAACCGGCTTGCCGGGATGCGGCCGCACCGTTATAAGCGCCGGAATTTCCCAACAGCCGACCAGGAGTTGTCATGGCGATTGAACGCACCTTCTCGATTATCAAGCCGGATGCGACCGCGCGCAACATTACCGGTGCAGTCAATGCGCTGATCGAGCAGGCGGGCCTTCGCATCGTGGCGCAGAAGCGGATCCAGATGACCCGCGGCCAGGCGGAGACCTTCTATGCCGTGCATCGTGCCCGTCCGTTCTTCGGCGAGCTCGTCGATTTCATGGTGTCGGGCCCGGTGGTCGTGCAGGTGCTGGAAGGCGAGAACGCCATCGCCAAGTACCGCGATGTGATGGGCGCGACCGATCCGTCGAAGGCGGCCGAAGGCACCATCCGCAAGGTCCACGCCAAGTCGATCGGCGAGAACACCGTGCATGGTTCGGACGCGGCCGAAACCGCGGCGATCGAAATCGCCCAGTTCTTCTCCGGTAACGAAATCGTCGGCTGATACAGCCGATATGACCATGACGGTGGCCGTGCCTGTGGCCGGCCACCGTTGCCTTTGATGCCTTTGACCGTCGCTGATCGCTTGCGGGTCGCTCTGGGGGGAGCTTTGCAGTGGACTGGTTGACGCATGGGCTGGCCTCGCTGTCGAACGGCAGCTGGATGGCCGCCGCCGGCGCCGAGATCGGGCGGCCGGAATTCTGGGTTGCTCTGACCAAGATCATCTGGATCAACGTTCTGCTGTCCGGCGACAACGCGCTGGTGATCGCGCTCGCCTGCCGCGGCCTCGATCCACGGCAGCGCTTCTGGGGCATGGTGCTGGGCGCCGGCGTCGCGGTTTTCCTGCGCATCGTCTTCACGGGCATCGTCGCGACACTGATGTCGCTGCCCTATCTCAAGCTTATCGGCGGCCTTGCGCTGATCGTGATCGCCGCCAAGCTATTGGTGCCGGAAAACGACGACGAGGAGGTGAAGTCCGCCTCCAACCTCTGGGCTGCGGTCCAGATCGTCGCCGTCGCCGACATCATCATGAGCCTCGACAACGTGATCGCGGTGGCTGCCGCTGCCAATGGCAGCGTGCTGCTGTTGATCCTCGGCCTCGTGATCAGCATTCCGATGATCGTGGCGGGCGCAGCGCTGATCATGGCGCTGCTCGACCGCCTGCCGATCCTGGTGTGGCTTGGCGCGGCGCTGCTCGGCTGGATCGCCGGCGATGTGATCGCGACCGATCTTGCGGTTCATCCCGTGCTGCATCATGTGCTGGACGGCCAGATTGCGCTCAATATTGACGCGGTATCGGCGCTGCTCGGTGGCACGAAGCAGGCGGTGTTCAGCGAGCCGCTGGGCGAGTTCGCGCTCGCGCTGCTCGGCGCAGTGGTCGTGTTGGTCTGGGGCGGGATGTGGCGTGGCCGGCGGCTGCGGGCGCATGCCGAGCATGCCGCCGTCTCCGTCAGCTCGGGCGATCCGCTGTAGGCCTGAATGCCGCCGGCAGGCGGGCACTGCTTACCATTTCACCTCAAGCCCGATCGTGCCCTGGTGGGAGATGAAGTTCTGCCGGAACTTGCCATCATAGTTGGCATAGACGCGTAGCGCGCCGGTGAGGCCGTAGGAGAGGCCAGCGCCGGCGTCGGCGCCATAAGTGCCCTCGCGGATGCCCTGGACCGTGATGGACTGTCCATTGGTGCTGACGGTGATCGGGCTGAGGTGCTGGGCGACGTTGTCGACGAACTTGCCGTAGCCCGAGACGTCGAGGACCTTGCTGTCGATGATCCAGTAGTGGCCGACCTCAGCGCCGAGCAGCACCCGCGTGCGCTCGCCGGTGGCCTGGGCGGCCGCGACCGGATCGAAGCCGCCGGTCTCCAGGAACGCGTCGGTTTGCGCCCGGACGTATTCGATCGCGAGCTTGGGCACGACACGGCTCTGGCCGAGAGCCCAATAGTAGCTGAGCTCGCCGAGCAGGCCGTCGAGTTCGCCGTGGTAGTTCGACAGCGCAAGGCCGGCGATCGTGCCGCGCTGCGCGCTGATGTCGCCCCAGCCATGGACGACCGCACCGGCGAGCGTCCAGTTGCCGACCGTATAGGAGGCGTTGAAGCCGAGCTGGGTCAGACCGAGCTTGGCATTCTGCAGCGCCTCGGGCATGTCGATCTTGGTTTCGCTGCGGTCGACCGAGACACCGACATTCAGGCCCGGCAGCACGGTCGCGCCGAGGCCCGCGACACCGCCATAGGTCCTGCGATGATCCCCGGTGAAGGCACCCTGCGGGTCGGTGCGTGACGAGATGCCGTAGAATTCAGCCCAGCTCCGGAACGCTTGCGGTGTCGCGCCTTCTGACGCGCCGCCGCCAGCGGGATTCCTGCTGAACGCCGCGTTGGTGCCCCAGGTCGACTGGTCGCCGAGCCGGCGCAGGAAGTTGGTGCCGAGGTCGAACAACGCCTGCTGCGAAGAAAATTGGCTTTCGATGTCGGTCGTGTTCGGACCTGGAGGCGGCGGCGGTGGCGGCGGTGGCGGCGCGACAGGGGGAGCGGAGGGCGGTGACTTTGGCGGCGCGGTTGGCGGCCCGTCGCACAGGCACGTGGCATTGGCGCTGGCGACTGTCGCCAGCAATGCGCCGGCGATGGCGGACGTACTGATGGCGGATGCCATCAACCGGCGCGTCAGTGCCAAGCGCGTGAGCGAAAATCTCATCATCTGCAATCGGTCCGGGCGCACAATACCGCTGCGCAACGGGTGGATTTGGGACGAATTGCCCGCAGCGGTCAACGCTTCTGCGGCGCACAAGCATCGAGATTTGCAGGCGCTGTTGTTGCGCTGCCACACACATCACGGGCGCACGGACGGTGATCCGGGACGAGACGGAGCTCAACCACGGGTCTTGCTAACACCGGATTTTCATGTTGGGATTGTTATGCAATCGGAGTTCGGCTGTTTGACTGTGCGTTGAGTGATACGTGAAGATATCTGCACATATCTGAGCCCGTTTGTGGCGTGGCGCGCGTGATGCGCGGCCCCGTTTTTTTTATGTCTAGGAGCAGGAGACAGACGTGGCAAAAGGCACCGTCAAGTGGTTCAACCCCACCAAGGGGTACGGCTTCATCAAACCAGCGGTTGGTGACAAGGATGTGTTCGTGCACATTTCGGCGGTCGAGCGCGCCGGACTGAGCACGCTCAACGAAAACCAGGTCGTCGAGTTCGACCTCGTCGAGAGCCGAGGCCGCGCTTCGGCCGAAAACCTCAAGGTCGGCTAACGTCGGCAGGCTGAGAACCCCGGCGCGTTTTTTCCGGGGCTTTTTTCTTATTGAATGCGACTGCGCGATACACCCGGCGTCGCCAGAGCGGCCGTCCCGGTCTGTCGCGCAACGGCATCAGTCGCGCCGCTTTTGTTTGGCTCTGATCAGGCCGGGTTCGGCAACGCGCCGCCGCTCGCGAGCGATCTCAGGACGTCGACGAAGAACCCGGGCTCCGCGGCCATCACGCGCTGTTGCAGGTCATCCACGGTATCTCCGGGCAGCACGGGAACTTCGCGCTGGGCGATGATCCTGCCATGATCGTATTCCTCGTCCACCAGGTGGATCGTGGCGCCGCTGACATGCTCGCCGGCCGCGAGCACCGCTTCATGGACGCGGCGGCCATACATGCCCTGGCCGCCGAACTTCGGCAGCAGCGCCGGATGGATGTTGAGGATACGCCCGCGATAGCGCGCGAGTGTCGCCGGGCCGAGCTTGCGCAGGTAGCCTGACATCACCACCCAGGCGACACCGCTGTCCTCGAACGCACGACAGATCGCCTGGTCGGCGGCAGGCTCGCTACCTTCGGTCTTGGCGCTGATGTGGCGAACGGGAATGCCCTGCGCATGCGCGAACTGCAGTGCCGGGGCATCGCCATTGTTGCCGATCACGATCCGCGCCCTTGCATCCAGGCCATCCCCAGCGATGGCGCCCACGATCGCGCGCATGCTGCTGCCGCCATGGGACGCGAGGAAGCCGAGGTCGAGCGTGGTCATTGCCTGATCCGGAGAGTGCGGGCGCGGGGCGTCGTCATGCCGTCAGATCGAGATGGCCGTTGTAGATCACCCGCTCGTCGCCGGTGGCCGCGATCACCTCGCCAAGCACGGCGACGCTTTCACCATGCTGCGCGAAGATTTCGGTGACGGCGGCGACCGCGTCGGACTTGACGATGGCGACCATGCCGATGCCGCAATTGAAGGTCCGCAGCAATTCAAGCTCGGCGATGCCGCCCTGCTGGGCCAGCCATTTGAACACCGGCAGCACGGGCAGTGCGGCGAGGTCGATGCGCACGCCGAGGTGGCGCGGCAGCACCCGCGGGATGTTGTCGGTGAAGCCGCCGCCGGTGATGTGAGCGAGACCCTTGACCGCACCGGTCGTGCGGATCGCAGCCAGGCAGGACTTCACATAAAGGCGCGTCGGCGCCAGGAGCGCGGCGCCCAAAGTCATGACCGGCGCGAACGGTGCGGGGGACTGCAAGCTGAGGCCCGACAGCTCGACAATCTTGCGGACCAGCGAGAAGCCGTTGGAGTGCACGCCGGAGGAGGCGAGGCCGATGACCACGTCGCCGGCCGCGATGTCCGGACCAGGCAGCAGCGTGCCGCGCTCGGCCGCGCCGACCGCGAAGCCGGCAAGGTCATAGTCGCCGTCCTTGTACAGGCCGGGCATTTCCGCGGTCTCGCCGCCGATCAGGGCGCAGCCGGAATCCCGGCAGCCCTGGGCGACCCCCGAAATGATCGCCGCGGTGGCGTCCGGGTCGAGCTTGCCGCAGGCAAAATAATCAAGGAAAAACAACGGCTCTGCGCCCTGAACGACCAGGTCGTTGACCGACATGGCGACGAGGTCGATGCCGATTCCGCTGTGCAGGCCGGTGTCGATGGCGATCTTGACCTTGGTTCCGACACCGTCGGTCGCCGCGACCAGGACCGGATCCTTGAAGCCGGCGGCCTTGAGGTCGAACAGGCCGCCGAAGCCTCCGATTTCCGCGTCGGCGCCGGGGCGGGCGGTCGCCCGCACCAGGGGCTTGATCATGTCGACCAGCCGGTTTCCGGCGTCGATGTCGACGCCCGCGTCCGCGTAGGTGAGGTTGTTGGTCTGTTCGGTCATGTTCTGAGGCCCGATTGTCGCCCACCCGAGGGTTTCTGGCACCGTGTTCCGGGTGGTTACGGAAGATTTGGCCAAGGCGCAATGCTTGCCCGTTCGTCGGCAAATTTCCAGTGTTGACAACAGGTCGCCCGGAACCGATCAAGATGGCAATGCCCGCAAACCAGGCGCCCCGGGACCTCGCGTGCTTCCAAACATCATTACTTTGGGCCGGATCCTGCTGGTGCCGGTCATTGTCTGGGCGATCGCGTCCAACCAGATGACGATCGCATTCGGCCTGTTCGTCACCGCGGGGGTCAGCGACGCGGTGGACGGGTTCCTGGCCAAGCGCTTCAACATGACCAGCGAGATCGGCGCGCTGCTCGATCCGCTGGCCGACAAGGCGTTGCTGGTTTCGATCTATGTGGCGCTCGGGGTCTGGGGGGCGATCCCGCGCTGGATCGTGATTCTGGTGGTGTCGCGCGACATCATGATTGTCGGCGCCGTGATCGTGTCCTGGCTGCTCGGCAAGCCGGTCGAGATGAAGCCGCTGATGGTCTCCAAGCTCAACACCGTGGCCCAGGTCGCCTTTGCCGCGCTGGTGCTGGCGGCGCTCGGCTTCGATTTCAACCCGTCACCGTTCGATATCATCCTGATGGCATTGGTGACGATCTTGACGCTGCTTTCGGTGTCCTTCTATCTCGTGGACTGGGTGCGTCACATGAGCGAGATCGAGCCGTCCCGTTGACGCCGGGAGCGGCAAGGCAAGATGCCCGATCCGGTGCAGCGGTCCAGTAATTCTCCCGTGG
Organism: Bradyrhizobium sp. 2TAF24; assembly: GCF_052115025.1. Taxonomy (NCBI): domain Bacteria; kingdom Pseudomonadati; phylum Pseudomonadota; class Alphaproteobacteria; order Hyphomicrobiales; family Nitrobacteraceae; genus Bradyrhizobium; species Bradyrhizobium sp. 2TAF24. The sequence goes on from NZ_JBFRFW010000015.1 coordinate 78,182, forward strand.
CCTTGGGCTGCCGGCGTGTCCGGCCGCCGCTCAAGTCGGTTCCGGGGAATTTCTGCAAGGAGTGATGTTGCGTGGCAGGCCGTATCGATCGACCCCGTCAGCTGGCGTTTGTTCTGCCGCACACGGAAAGCCTGACACGTGACAACTTCCTGCAAGGGCCGAGCAACGAGCTGGCGCTGGCGCTGGTCGACAGCTGGCCGGACTGGCCGAACCACATCATGCTGCTGGCAGGGCCGGAAGGGGCCGGCAAGAGCCATCTCGCCGCGGTTTGGGCCGAGCGGGCCGGGGCGCGGGTGGTGGCTGCTCGTGCGCTGACGGAAGCGGCGGTGCCGGAAGCCCTGAGCACCGGGGCTCTGGTGGTCGAGGATCTGGCGCCGGAGGTGATCGACGAGCGCGCCATGTTCCACCTGATGAATCTCGCGCGTGAACATGGCGCCCACGTGCTGATGACGGCGCGCGCCGCTCCGGCATCGTTCGCCGTGGGGCTGCGCGACCTCAATTCCAGGCTGCGCGCAGTGCCGGTGATCGCCATCTCCGAGCCGGACGATCAGCTGTTCCGGGCTCTGATCGTCAAGTTCTGCACCGACCGCCAGATGAGCGTCGATGAAGCCATGGTCCAATATCTGGCGACCCGCATCGAGCGTTCAGTCGCCGCTGCTCGCGAAACAGTCGCCCAGCTGGATGCGGAATCGCTGCGACAGCGTCGTCCGGTGACGCGCGCGCTGGCGGCGGAACTGCTGCGTGACGACACTGCATTCCGGCCGGACTGACGCCGACCGCGCAGGTCCTGCCACCCGCTTGACGGCGCGACGCCTTGCTTCATCATGTCATTGAAACGTCATGTGGTTCGCCCATGCTTCGCCGCAAACGGGCCCGAGCCCTTAAGTCCTCACGATCGGCTGCTTTCTCATGAATTCTGAACAGGTTATTGTTTTAAAAGAGGAAATTGAGGTCGAGGAGAGCCGTCCCGCGATCGTGACCAGTCCTGAGAGATTCATCAACCGTGAGTTGTCCTGGCTGCATTTCAATCGTCGGGTGCTGGAGGAAGCGGTCAATCCGGCGCACCCGGTGATAGAACGGGTTCGCTTCCTGTCGATCTCGGCCAACAACCTTGATGAATTCTTCATGGTGCGCGTTGCCGGTATCAAGGCGCAGATCCGTGAAGGCATCACCGAGCGTAGCCCCGATGGGCTCACGCCATCCGAGCAGCTCGCCAGGGTCAACGAGACCGTCTCCAAGCTCGCGTCCGACCAGCAGGCGATCTGGCGCGACCTGCGTGTGATCCTCGGCGACAGCGGCATCCAGCTGATCGACGGCAAGGACACCACGAAGTCGGAGCGCAACTGGATCGAAGACCATTTCCTCCACAATATCTTTCCGCTGCTGACGCCGCTGGCGATCGATCCGGCGCATCCGTTTCCATTCATTCCCAGCCTCGGCTTCTCGATCGCGCTGCATCTGGCGCGCGTCTCCGACGGTAAGGTGATGAACGCGCTGATCCGCATGCCGGGCAAGATCGACCGCTTCATTCGCCTGCCGGGCGGCAAGGACGGCGCAATCCGGCTGATGACGCTGGAGCAGGCGACCGGCCTGTTCATCGGGCGGTTGTTTCCGGGGTACACTGTGAAGGGGCAGGGTGCCTTCCGTGTCATCCGCGACTCTGAGATCGAAATCGAGGAAGAGGCTGAAGACCTCGTCCGCGTGTTCGAGACTGCGCTCAAGCGCCGCCGCCGCGGATCGGTGATCCGCCTGGAAATCGAAGCGTCGATGCCGGAGGAACTGCGGGCGTTCGTGCAGCATGCGCTCGCCACCTCCGACGATGAGGTGTTTCTGGTCGACGGCGCGCTCGCCATGAACGAGCTATCGCAACTGACGCGGCTCGACCGGCCGGACCTCGAATTCCCGCCCTATGTGCCGCGCCACCCCGAGCGGGTGCGCGACCATGGCGGCGATATCTTCGCCGCGATCCGCCAGAAGGATCTCGTGGTTCATCATCCCTACGAGTCGTTCGACGTCGTTGTCCAGTTCCTGCAGCAGGCGGCGCGTGATCCCGAGGTGGTCGCGATCAAGCAGACGCTGTACCGTACCTCCAGCAACTCACCGATCGTCAAGACGCTGGTCGAGGCGGCCGAAGCCGGCAAGTCGGTGACCGCGCTGATCGAGCTCAAGGCACGGTTCGACGAGGAAGCCAACATCCGCTGGGCGCGCGACCTCGAGCGTGCCGGCGTGCAGGTGGTGTACGGCTTCATCGAGCTGAAGACCCACGCCAAGCTGTCGCTGGTGGTGCGGCGCGAGGGCGGCAGCCTGACGAGCTACGTGCATGTCGGCACCGGCAACTATCATCCGGTCACCGCGCGCATCTACACCGACCTGTCCTACTTTACGTCGGATCCGGTGATCGCGCGCGACGGCGCGCGGGTGTTCAACTACATCACCGGCTATGCCGAGCCGATCGACATCGAGAAGATGGCGGTGTCGCCGCTGACGCTGCGCAAGCGCATCCTGCAGCATATCGCCGACGAGATCAGCCATGCCCGCCACGGCAAGCCGGCGGCGATCTGGATGAAGATGAACTCGCTGGTCGATCCCGACATTATCGATGCGCTTTACGATGCATCGCAGGCTGGTGTGCCGATCGACCTGGTGGTGCGCGGCATCTGCTGCCTGCGGCCCGGCGTTCCCGGGCTGTCGGAAAACATCCGCGTAAAGTCGGTGATCGGCCGTTTCCTGGAACACGGCCGCATCTACTGCTTTGGCATGGGATATGGCCTGCCGTCGCCGAAAGCAGTTGTGTATATCTCGTCAGCCGACATGATGCCGCGCAATCTCGACCGTCGCGTCGAAGTGCTGTGCCCGCTGCAGAATCCCACGGTCCATCAACAGGTTCTCGAGCAGATCATGGTCGCCAACCTGAAGGATAATCAGCAGAGCTGGCAATTGTTGCCCGATGGGTCGTCAACGCGTATGAAGGCCGCGAAAGGCGAGGAGTCTTTCAACGTCCACAATTACTTCATGACGAATCCGAGTCTGTCAGGCCGTGGAAAGTCCCTCAAAGAATCTTCGCCACGCCGCCTCACGCGCCGCTCGGACCGCCAATCACAGTCGTCGTAGGCGCGTGTCGGGTTCCAGCGCCCGCAAGGTGACGCAGAGCATTGCTGTCATCGACATCGGCTCGAACTCCGTTCGTCTCGTCGTCTATGAAAGCCTGACACGCAGCCTTGCCCCCGTCTTCAACGAGAAGACGCTGTGCGGCCTCGGCCGCGAGGTTCAGACCACCGGCCTCCTGGCCGCCGACGCCGTGCAGAAGGCGCTGGCGTCGCTGCGCCGGTTCCGCGCGCTCTGCCGGGTGATGAAGGTGGGGCGCGTGCATGCTATCGCCACGGCGGCGTGTCGCGATGCCACCAACGGCCCTGAATTCATCGCGGAAGCCGAGCGCATCTGTGGTGCGCCGATCGAGATCCTGTCCGGACAGCGTGAGGCGCGGCTGTCGGCGCTGGGCGTGGTGTCTGGCGTCCACCGGCCCGATGGCATCGTCGGCGATCTCGGCGGCGGTTCCCTCGAATTGGTCGATGTCCGCGGCAGCCGGGTCGGCAGCGGCCAGACCTTGCCGCTCGGTGGCCTCGCGCTGCAGGACATTTCACAGAAATCGTTGAAGCGCGCTGAGCGCATCGTCAAGGCCGAGCTGTCCGGCATTGCTCAGCTCGCTGGCGGGCGCGGTCGGACCTTTTATGCCGTGGGCGGCACCTGGCGTGCGCTGGCACGCATTCACATCATCCAGAGCGGCTATCCGCTCAAGGTGATGCACGAGTACAGCATTCCTGCGGCAGAAGCCCTCGGCTTCCTGCAGCGGCTGCGGCGGCTCGCGGCCTCCGACATGCTCGCCGATATCGAGACGGTCGCCGACGCACGCCGGCCGCTGCTGACCTACGCCGCGCTCGTGCTCGAATACATCCTGCGCATCGCCCGGCCCAAGGCCATCGTGTTCTCGACCTATGGCGTGCGCGAGGGGTTGCTGTACGAAAAGCTGCCGCCGGAGCAGCGCAACCAGGACGGCCTGATGGCCGCCGTGCGCGTGCTCAATCAATTGCGCTCGCGCTCGCCGCGGCACGCCGATGATCTGATCGCCTGGAGCGACCGCCTGATCCGCGTCGCCAAGGTCAAGGAGACTGCCGACGAGCGCCGGCTGCGCCATGCCGCTTGCCTGTTGTCGGACATCGGCTGGCGGGCGCACCCCGATCATCGTGGCGAGCAGAGCATGGACCTCGTCATCAACGGTCATTTCGGCGCGATCAGCCATCCGGATCGCGCTTTCCTGGCGCTGTCGATCTATTATCGCTATGCCGGGCTGAATGCCGAGAACGAAGCACCACAGGCGGTGCGCGGACTGGTGTCCCCGCATATGCTGGAGAGGGCGCGATTGCTGGCCGCGATCTTCCGCGTCGGCCATCTGGTGTCGGCGGCGCAGCCGGGCGTACTGCCAGCAACCCAGTTCCGCTCGGTGGGCCGCAAGCTGCAGCTCGTGCTCGATCCCCGCATCGTCGATCTTGCCGCCGACCGCGTCGGCAACCGCTTCAAGCAGCTCGCGCGGCTGCTCGGCCGCTCCGGCACGATCGTCAAGCGCTAGCCGGAAAAGCAACGAGCGTGCGAGGCGTAGCTAGCTAGCGCGCCTCGCGCTTGATCTGCACCACACGGCCGCGGTCGATCGCCAGCGACAGGCGGCCGTGCTTGAGGTCGAGCGCAGCCTCGCCGAACAGTTCCCGCCGCCAGCCGTGCAGGGCGGCGACGTCGGCCTTGTCGTCGCCGGCGATCTGCTCGAGATCGTCCACGGTCGCGAGCACCTTGGAAGCGACGCCATGGCGTTCCGAGGTCATGCGCAGCAGCACCTTGAGCAGCTCGACGATCGCCGAGGTGTTGGCGTTGCTGCGCGGCTTCTCGAGCTTCGGCAGGTTGTGCGGGTCACGGGCGAGGCCGCGTTGCACGGCCGCGAGGATGTCCTGCCCCCACTTGGAACGCTCGAAGCCCTTCGGCAGCGAGCGCAGGTTGGCGAGGCGCTCGATGGTGGTCGGGGCATGGGTGGCGATGTCGCCGATGGCATCGTCCTTGAGCACGCGCGAGCGCGGCACGTCGCGATCCTGGGCCTCCTGCTCGCGCCAGGCTGCCACTTCCATCAGCACGGCGAGTTCCTTGGGCTTGCGCACCCGCGTCTTGAGGCGCTCCCAGGCCCGCTCGGGGTGAAAGTCGTAAGTCTTGGGCGAGGTCAGGATTTCCATCTCTTCGCTGACCCAGTCGCTGCGGCCGCGCTTCTTGAGGTCGGCGTCGAGGGCTGCGAACACCTCGCGCAGGTGGGTGACGTCGGAAATGGCGTAGTGGAGCTGATCCTCGGTCAGCGGCCGGCGCGACCAATCGGTGAAGCGATGGGTCTTGTCCGGGCGGTGGCCGGTGATGCGCTCGACCAGCGCGTCATAGGCGATGCTGTCGCCATAGCCGAGCACCATGGCCGCGACCTGGGTATCGAACACCGGATGGGGAACGATGCCGGCGCGATGCCAGACGATTTCGATGTCCTGGCGGGCGGCGTGGAAGACCTTCAGCACCTGCTCATTGCCCATCAGGGCGAAGAACGAGGCGAGGTCGATCCCCTCCGCGAGGGTATCGATGACAACAGCCTCCGCCGGGCTCGCCATCTGGATGACGCAGAGCAGGGGATAGTATGTCGTCTCCCGGAGAAACTCGGTGTCGACGGTGATGACGGGGTGCTCGGCGAGGCGGGCGCAGGCTGCGTCCAGGTCGGCGGTCGTGGTAATCAGCTTCATGAACACGCTGCATAACCGTTCTTGGACGCCTTGTCGCCCCGATTTCTTCAGATGACAGTGTTGTTTTTTCGAGCCTTTTCGCGTTTGCGAGACAACATTGGGGGCCAAAACCGGCCCTCCTTGGTTGCCCGGCGGGGCGGGCTCGGGTAAACCCGGTCGCTCAAAATAAGGCAGATTCCTCAAGCCCGACGTGTTTTCAGGATGTCCATGCACCGCTATCGTTCCCACACCTGCGGCGCGCTCCGCGCCAGCCACATCGACGAGACCGTGCGCCTGTCGGGTTGGTGCCATCGCATCCGCGATCATGGCGGCGTCCTTTTCATCGACCTGCGCGACCATTACGGCCTGACCCAGTGCGTCGCCGATCCCGATTCGCCGGCCTTCAAGGATGCCGAGAAGCTGCGGTCGGAGTGGGTGGTCCGGATCGACGGCCGGGTCCGCCGCCGCCCGGGTGGAACAGAGAACCCTGAACTCGCCACCGGCGATGTCGAGATCTTCGTGACCGAGATCGAGGTGCTGGGGCCGGCGGGCGAATTGCCGCTGCCGGTGTTCGGCGATCAGGACTATCCCGAGGACATCCGCCTCAAGTATCGCTTCCTGGACCTGCGCCGCGAGCGGCTGCACCAGAACATCATGACCCGCGGTGCCATCATCGATTCGATGCGCCGGCGGATGAAGGAAACCGGCTTCTTCGAGTTCCAGACCCCGATCCTGACCGCGTCGTCGCCGGAAGGCGCGCGCGACTTCCTGGTGCCGAGCCGTATCCATCCCGGCAAGTTCTACGCGCTGCCGCAGGCGCCGCAGCAGTACAAGCAACTGCTGATGATGTCGGGCTTCGACCGCTACTTCCAGATCGCTCCCTGCTTCCGTGACGAGGACCCGCGCGCGGACCGACTGCCGGGTGAATTCTACCAGCTCGACCTGGAGATGAGCTTTGTCACCCAGGACGACGTGTTCGCGGCGATGGAGCCTGTGATCACAGGCGTGTTCGAGGAATTCGCCAAGGGCAAGCCGGTGACCAAGAACTGGCCGCGCATCCCGTTCGCAGAGGCGCTGCGCAAGTATGGCTCGGACAAGCCGGACCTGCGCAACCCGCTGGTGATGCAGGACGTGTCCGAGCACTTCCGCGGCTCCGGCTTCAAGGTGTTCGCGCGCATGCTCGAGGATGCCAAGAACCAGGTCTGGGCGATCCCTGGGCCCGGCGGCGGCTCGCGTGCGTTTTGTGACCGCATGAATTCGTGGGCGCAGGGCGAGGGCCAGCCGGGCCTCGGCTACATCATGTGGCGCGAGGGCGGCGAGGGTGCCGGCCCGCTCGCCAACAACATCGGCCCCGAGCGCACCGCCGCGATCCGTGAGGCGCTGGGCCTCAAGGACGGTGATGCGGCGTTCTTTGTCGCCGGCGATCCCCAGAAGTTCTGGAAGTTCGCGGGCCTGGCCCGCATGAAGGTCGGCGAGGAGCTCAACCTCATCGACAAGGACCGCTTCGAGCTGGCGTGGATCGTCGACTTCCCGATGTACGAGTACAACGAGGACGAAAAGATCGTCGAGTTCGCCCACAACCCGTTCTCGATGCCGCAGGGTGGGCTGGAGGCGCTGGAGACCCAGGATCCGCTGACCATCAAGGCGTTCCAGTACGACATCGCCTGCAATGGCTACGAGATCGCCTCCGGCGGCATCCGCAACCATCGCCCTGAAGCCATGGTCAAGGCGTTCGGCATCGCCGGCCACGGCGAGGAAGAGGTGATCGCGCGCTTCGGTGGCATGTATCGCGCCTTCCAGTATGGCGCGCCGCCTCATGGCGGCATGGCGGCGGGCGTCGACCGCATTGTCATGCTGCTGTGCGGCACGACCAACCTGCGCGAGATCTCGCTCTTCCCGATGAACCAGCGGGCGGAAGACCTGCTGATGGGGGCACCGTCGGAGGTCACGCCGAAGCAGTTGCGCGAGCTGCACATTCGGCTCAATCTGCCGCAGGACTGAAGTCCGTCGGGCGGGGCAGCTTCCGGCAATGCGAACCGGTTTGGCGAGAACGGCGGAGGCGGGCCGCTGGCGGCATGCCGTCTCCAGCGGACGGCAGTGAACTGATATTGGCGCGGCACGAAGAGGCTTCGGAGGAACTGAAATGGCGTCTAATTCTGAAGATCTTCGCTCGGCCGCGCTCGCATATCACCGCCTGCCGCGCCCGGGTAAGCTCGAGATCCAGCCGATCAAGCCGCTGGCGAACCAGCGCGACCTCGCGCTGGCCTATTCGCCGGGCGTTGCTGCGGCCTGCACGGTCATCGCCGAAGATCCGGGCGAGGCCGCAACCCTGACGAGCCGCGCCAACCTGGTGGCGGTGGTGTCGAACGGCACCGCGGTGCTGGGCCTTGGCAACATCGGTCCGCTGGCCTCCAAGCCGGTGATGGAAGGCAAAGCCGTTCTCTTCAAGAAGTTCGCCAATATCGACGTGTTCGACATCGAGATCGCCGCCAACACGGTCGAGCGCGTGGTCGAGACCGTGGCCGCGCTGGAGCCGACCTTCGGCGGCATCAACCTGGAAGACATCCGCGCGCCCGAGTGCTTCGAGATCGAGGCGCAGCTCAAGGAGCGGATGAAGATTCCGGTGTTCCATGACGACCAGCATGGCACCGCGATCATTGTCGCTGCGGCGGTGCGCAACGCGCTCGCGCTCAACGGCAAGAAGCTCGAGGAAGTGAAGATCGTCACCGCCGGTGCCGGTGCCGCGGCGCTCGCCTGCCTCAATCTGCTGGTGTGGATGGGCGCCAAGCGCGAGAACGTCTGGGTCAACGACATCGACGGCCTCGTGCATGTCGGCCGCAACGAGAACATGGATCGCTGGAAGGCGGTCTATGCCCAGAAGACCGACAAGCGCACGCTCGGCGACGTCATCGGCGGCGCTGACATTTTCCTGGGGCTGTCCGGCCCGAACGTGCTGAGCCGCGAGATGGTGGCGCAGATGGCCGAGAAGCCGCTGGTGCTGGCGCTCGCCAACCCGACGCCGGAGATCATGCCGGACGACGTCCGTGCCGTGCGCCCCGACGCCATGATCTGCACCGGGCGTTCCGACTTCCCGAACCAGGTCAACAACGTTCTCTGCTTCCCGTTCATCTTCCGCGGCGCCCTCGATGTCGGCGCCACGGCGATCAACGAGGAGATGAAGCGCGCCGCGGTGGATGCGATCGCCCAGCTGGCGCGCGAGGCGCCGTCGGATGTGGTGGCGCGTTCGTCGGACGCCGGCGAAGTGCAGGGTTTCGGGCCGGGATCGCTGATCCCGAGCCCGTTCGATCCACGCCTGATGCTGCGGATCGCGCCGGCGGTGGCCAAGGCGGCCATGGAGTCGGGCGTTGCCACCCGTCCGATCACGAACTTCGACGAGTATACCGATCGGCTCGAGCGCTTCACCTTCCGCTCAGGCCTGATCATGAAACCGGTGTTCGCCAAGGCGAAGACCCAGCCGGTTCGCGTGATCTATGCCGAGGGCGAGGACGAGCGCATCCTGCGCGCCACGCAGGTGGTGCTGGAGGAGAAACTGGCGCTGCCGATCCTGGTCGGGCGGCCGTCCGTCGTCGCCGCCCGCATCGAGCGGTTCGGCCTCGCCATCCGCGCGGGTAAGGATTTCCATCTGGTCAATCCGGAAGACGATCCGCGCTATCGCTCGTATGTGCAGAGCTATATTGACGTCGCCGGCCGGCGTGGCATCACGCCGGATGCCGCCCGCACGCTGGTGCGCACCAACAACACCGTGATCGCGGCGCTGTCAGTGATGCGCGGCGAAGCCGATGCGATGATCTGCGGCGTCGAAGGCCGCTACATGAGCCACCTGCGGCACATCCGCGAGATCGTCGGATTCTGTCCCGGCGCGGACGACTGCTCGGCGCTGGCGCTGCTGATCACCAGCAAGGGGCCGTACTTCATCGCCGATACCCAGGTGCGGCTCAATCCGAGCGCGGCGGAGCTCGCCGAGATGGCGGCGCAGGCCGCGCAGCATGTCCAGCGGTTCGGCCTCAAGCCCAAGATCGCCTTCCTGTCGCACTCGGATTTCGGCAGCTACGACAGCGACTCCTCGCGCAAAATGCGCGAGGCGACACGCCTCCTGGCGCAGTCGCATCCGGAAATCGAGGCGGACGGCGAGATGCAGGGCGACTCCGCGTTGTCCCAGCTCGCACGCGCGAACATCCTGCCGCATTCGCGCCTCGAGGGCGTCGCCAACGTGCTGATCATGCCCAACCTCGATGCCGCGAACATCGCCTACCAGATGATCAAGATGATCGGGGATGCGCTGCCGGTCGGCCCCATCCTGATCGGTCCGGCGCGGCCCGCGCACATCCTCACCCCGTCGGTGACGGCGCGGGGCGTGCTCAATATGACGGCCGTCGCCGTGGTCGAAGCGCAGGAGAAGGCGAGCCGGCAGCAGCCGAACCTGTTCGCGTAAGGCCTGTTCGCTTCAGAGCCAGACGGCTCTGAATCCGGACATTGGACAACTCGCCGGCGCCGGTCATACTTTAGACCGGCGATCGGGGGCCCGAGAGCGTGTCCCCGGGATCGCCCAGTGGGGCGTTACAGTCGAATGGGGCCTGGCATGTCTGGAATTGTCGCGATCGGGCGTATTCTGTTTGCAGTGCTGTTCGTTTTCTCCGGGGCCAACAAGCTTTTCGACATTTCGGTCACGGCCCAGGAGATCGCCACCAAGGTGGTCATTCCGGCGGCGTTGACCAGCTATACCGGTCAGCTCGAGAGCCTGACCGGGATGCCGATCGCACAGCAGCTGGCGATTGCCGCCGGAGCCCTCGAAGTGATCTGCGGGCTGATGATCGCGCTCAATTTCGGCGCGCGGTTCTTTGCCGCGATCCTGATCCTGTTTGTCATCGCGGTGACTGTTTTCTACCACGATTTCTGGAACATGACCGGCGCGGATCGCGTCAATAACACGATACACGCGCTGAAGAACCTGTCGCTGGTCGGGGCGCTGCTGATCATCGTCGGCTTTCCGCGGCGCTCCGCGGAGGGCGGGATCGCCTACGGCGAGCATTGATCGGCCGCTGGCGGCGCGGTCAGGTCGCCCGGCGCCACGCGGTGACGGTGACGGGACCTTCGGCTTCGAGGATCCGGCGCTCGGCGGGACGCAGGCCCGAGGCGCGCAGGATATCGTGAGGCGAGCGTTCAGGGACGCCGGGAAACACACCGACACCGCCGGGAATATGGACCTGCGGCGCCTCCGACAGCCAGAAGGTGTCATAGCGGCCGAAGAACATCGCGAACACCACCGGGCCCCCGATGATCGCCACGGTGCCGCTGCGCACACCGGCCGCAGCACACGCGTCCTCGAAGCTCGCGCCGGCCGGATTCCACAGCGTCGCCTTGGGATTGGCAGGATCGGGCGCGAGCGCCGCGGTGTAGCGGGTCAGGATGATCCGTGTCCGCCGCGGCGAGTTGGGCTGATCCTCGAAGGATCGACGTCCATGCACGATGAGGTCGACGCCATCAAGCGCGTCGTTGAAAAAGCGTTGGTCGCCCGCGAATTTCAGGGCAGCGGGCATTTCGCGAGCGGCATCCGCCAACATGCCGTCAGCCGACACGATGACAAACCCTTCGATACGCAACACAGTCATCGTGGCAGTCCGGCAGGCTCTGGCAGAAGGCTTATTCCGAGATGGTCTGCACCACGCTCGACACCGGACGGCTGGTCACGGTCGGCAGCTTGGTGTCCTTGATCAGAGCCTCGTCGTAGCTTGCGATGGTCTGCACCGTGCCCTTGGCTTTGATATGCACCACCTTGTAGCCGCCAGCCTTCAGCCGGCGCAGCAGCGTCGGCAGCGCCTCGGCGGTATGCTTCTGGAAGTCGTGCATCAGGATGATGCCCTTGCCGAGCTTGTCGAGCTTGGTCATCACCGTGGTGATCACCTGCTCGGGGTTCTTCGACTTGAAGTCGAAGGAGTCGACGTCGCAGGACCAGATGCCGATGTTGCGCTCGCCGAGATAGGTCACCATCGCCGGTGGGTGCTGCAGGGCCGGGAAGCGGAAGAACGGAGCCGGGGGCGCCTCGAGCGCCCAGCGCACCGCGCTGAAGCCCTTCTCGATCTCGTCCTTCGCCGCCTGATCCGTCATGCCCTTGCGGGTGAGGACGGCGTGCGACCACGTATGTGCGCCGATGGTGTGGCCCTGGGCGAGCACCTGCCGGAGAATCTCGGGATGGTAGGTCGCGTGCTTGCCGATCGGAAAGAACAGGCCCTTGGTGCATTCGTCCGCCAGTGCCTTGAGCACCGCGGGTGTGTTGTTGGGCCACGGGCCGTCGTCGAAGGTCAGCACCACCTCCTTGTCGCGCAGGAAGTCGAGCTGCTTGAAGTGCTCGAAGCCGAAGCCTGGGCCGCCGGTGGTGTCGATCTGCACGACGCGGGCGACGCCGAGGGCGTCGGGATTGGTGCACGCGGTCTTGTCGGCGCTCGCCGGGGCGGCCGCAGCAGGAGCGGGAGCGGCTGCGACAGGAGCCGCCGGCGCGGGCTTGGCGGCTGCCGGGCGCGCTGGCGTCTGGGCCAGGGCGGCGGTGAACATCAACGCCGATACAGCACTCGCCACTATCAAACCCGTCGTGATTCGCATCGAATTCCCCGCCGTTCTTGAAGCAAGATTTCTTGCCGTCCTGCCGCGGTTCCATTGCCGCTGACACCATCCTAGTGTAGGCGCGACTGAGTCGCCACGGTGGCCGCTGCGACCAGTGTGGCGGGCGCGCCAGCGGCCCGATGGGCGCGGCGCGGCTAGGCCGCGCTCAAGGCGCGGCCAATGGCGGTCTTGATCCGCGTATCCGTGGGCTCGACGGCGCTGGCGAAGGCGTCGGTGATATGGCCGTCGCGGCCAAGCAGATATTTGTGGAAGTTCCAGGCGGGAACCGCCTTGGGGCGCTCTGCGGCGGCCCAGCGATAGAACGGATGGGCGTTCGGACCACGCACCACGGCCTTGGCGGTGATTGGAAATGTCACACCATATTGCGCGTGTGCGGTCTGATCGATGTCGCTGGCGCCGCCGGGCTCCTGGCCGCCGAAATCGTTCGACGGCACGGCGATCATCATCAACCCCTGGGGTTGAAACTCGGTCCAGAGCTGTTGCAGCCCGGCATATTGCGGCGTGTAGCCGCACAGCGAGGCGGTGTTGACGATCAGCATCGGCCGGCCGGCGAAGTCCGACAGGCGGATGTCCTTGCCGTCGAGCGCGGCGAACGAGAAACCGTAGGCGGTGATGCGGCTGATGCCGGGCGCCGACGATGTCTCGGCCGAGGTCGGGGAAAACGTCGCGCGGCCGAGACCGGCTGCCAGCGTCAATGTCAAGATTCGTCTGCGATCGATCATGAGCCGCTCGTCGTGATCTGCAACTGTGCCGAGGCTAGCCGATTTGCCGGCCAGGCCGGATCAACAGCCCGTTACGTGCGTGGCGGCGGCTCCTTGCACCAGGGCAGCGGCAGCAGCGGCATGTAGTGGCCATTCCAGGCGCAGACTTCTTCCGGCCCGCTGCGCTTGAGCATGTAGTGCACCGGCTCGGCCTGACCGAGCACGATATGGATGGTGAACAGTGCTGCGCCGATCGGATAGGCGAACCGCCAGGTGCGTACCTCGCTGAGGTGGTCGAGCAGCACGGCGCCGGCAACGATGATCAGCGGATCGGTGAAGATGAAATACTCGGCCTTGAGGCCGCGCCGGACGCCGAGCGCATCGATGCCGATCGCTGCGAGCAGCAGCAGCAGAGCCTGGACCGCGACCTGCCGCTCGCCGCGCCGCCAAGCGTAGACGATGCCGGGAATGATGAGCCAGGTGAGAAACACCGCCGGGCGCGGCGAGGTGTAGAGAACGAAGGTCAGCCGCATCAGCACCAGCCGCACCCCGTCGAGCAGCAGCCGGGCGATGCCGAGCGCACCGCCCTCGGTGGCGGAAGCGGTCGCAGGGTCGGCGAAGCTCAGCATCCGCTCGAGCGGGTTCATCACCGCGACGAGGTCACCAATGTTGTAGGAGAGGCGAAGCGCGAGCAGTGCCAGCGCGGCGCCGCCCACGGCCGCCGCGATGGCCGCCAGCGTTTCAGCCGCGCTGATCCGCCACAACACCGCATAGCCGACCATGCCGGCAAGGAGCCAGGCGAGGAGGACGGTCTGGTATGTGCCGGGCGTTCCGATCGGCCGCAGCCCCGCCGCCGCCAGCGCCGACGGCGCGAGGCCCGCTGCGATCAGCGGCCAGGCCGTCGCGATGGCGAGCACTGCGGCCAGCACCGCGACCAGTGCGAGCGCCCAGCCGGTGGGGCGCGTCCACACGCCGACGCTCGCACTTCCCGTGGAGCCGAACGGCAGCAGTACGACCGGCAGGGCCGCGATCAGCAGGATGGCGTGGACCTTGTTCTCCAGGCCAAGGACACAGCAGGCTGCGGCGAGGGCGACCCACAGCGGGCGCCAGGTGCTGCCGCGCCGGCCGACCACGATCAGCAGCAGCAGCGCGAACACCACGCCGCAGGCGGCGAGCAGCTCGCTGCGCAGGATGCGCATATGTACGGCGACGCCGCCGGAAAAGGCAAATGCGAAGGTGGCGAGCAGAACGAGCCGCCAGTCGCGGACGATGCGGCGGACCAAGGCGCCGAACACCAGCACGCAGCCAATCGCAATCATGAACGCCAGCACCCGTCCGGCCCGCACCGCCGCGAGCATCGCAGCGTCGAAGGCCGCGCGGTCGCTGGCAGGGGGCATCGCCGACAGCGTCCAGCCATCGAGCCAGCCCAGCGCATGCAGCAGCTGGAACCAGAGCTTCACGGTGAGGATGGTGAGATAGGCCGGGTGGTCGAAATACAGCTGCGGCCGGCCATCGTTGAGCGCCAGGGCATTGTAGATGACCATGAAGTCCATGTCGGCGTTGCGCCAGTAGACCGCAGTGTAGCCCAGCGCGAAGAACGAGACCGCGAGCCCGAGCAGGATCGCGGCGAGGCCGCCACGCGGGCCGAGCCCGGTCAGCCGCGCGAGCGCATCGCGGCGCGGAAGGACGGGATCGCCGATGGCGGGCGACACGGGTTGAAGGGGCTGATCATCCATGACGGGCGTCTTCTACCCCAGCGGCAGGGGCGAGGCGACCCTGGGGGCAGGATTTTAGCGATGCCGGACGGCCGATCGGCCGTCCAGGGCTCGCTCGGCCTGAGCGGTCAGCGCAGCGGAATGATGAAGTCGGTTCCAAGCCCGGTCTCGCCGCCGAGGCCCTGGTCCGACACGATGATCGAGCCGCCGGGGGCGATCGCCGAGGCGATCCGCATCATGGCATCGTCGGGAACGGCAAGGCGGCTCAGGACTTCCGCCGGGGTGGCGGCGGGCGGCGGAGCGGGAGCCTCGGCCGGCGCTGCTGCGGCGGCGGCATGCCGGCGCCGTGGCGCCGGCTCCTCGACGGCCTTGCGCGGCGGCAGCGATGTGACCGACCAGCGGAAGGCGCCGGGGATGTCGCCATCGGCCCGGGCGGTGAAGACATGCGTGCCCAGCGGGCGATCGCTCTCCGCGATGGTCAGGGGAATATCGAACAGCGGCTCGAAGTTCTGACGCACATAGAGCCGGTTCTCCTTGCGGCTGATCAGCACGGCGATATGGCCGCTGCGCCTGGGCGCGGTCGCCACGGCAGCCTCGGGCTTGGCGGGCTGGTCCTTGGCGGCTTCGGCAGGGCGAGGCTGGTCCTTGGCGTCGGCTTGGGCGTCAGCCTTTGCATCGCTCTTGGTGTCTGTCTTCGTCTCTTCTCTGGACAGATCCTTCGACGGGGCCTGGGCGGCATCCTTGCGGTCGCCCGAGGGGGCGTTCTGGATCGCGTTGTCGCCCGGGGCGGTGGCGGGAACGGCGAGGCCTTCAGCGGGATGCAGATCGCCGCGGGGCTGGGCCTCCGCCGAAGCGGCGGGGGGCAGCGTCAACGCTCCATCGGCATTGGCGACGCGAATGCGCTCGGCGGGCTCGCTGCGCGGAAGCGTCGTCTCGGCTGGGGTGTCATCGTGCTTGGACGCCAGGCGCAAGTCCGCGACATCGGCCTCGCGCTCGGCGGCCGCAGCCCTCTCGGGTTTGGCTGGCGCCGTCTCGGCCGGCTTGCCGCCGGCAGGCGCGGCCGATGCGGAGGCATCGGGCGCATGGGTGAACAGAATGGGATGGCTGATGTCCTGCGGCGCCACCTCGCCAGGAGAAACGATCACCCGGGCGCCGAGCCGGGTCCAGGCCCACAGTTTGGTGGCAAACGCCATCGGCAGCCGGATGCAGCCATGCGAGGCCGGATAGCCCGGTACGACGCCGGCGTGGAGCGCGACCCCGGACCAGGTGATGCGCTGCATGTAGGGCATCGGCGCGTTGCTGTAGAGGTTGGAGCGGTGCCACTTGTTCTTCTGGATGACGCTGAACACGCCCATCGGGGTGGAGTGGCCACGCATCCCTGTCGACACCGGCGATTCGGCGAACAGGCCGTTGGCGTCGTAGATCTTGAGATGCTGCTTCTCGATCGAGATCGCGATGATCACCGGTCCGCGGGGCTTGGCGATATCCTTGGGCGCGTCGGCCATTTTCGGATAGCTCGGCTTCGCCGCGCGCCTGCGGGGGGCGGGCGGCGCGGGCAGCGGATCAGGCTGCTCGAAGGTCTGGTTCGGCCAGATGATCTGATAGGCGGCGGCCGGGCCCGGCAGGGCCAGTGCGCCGGTCAGGCACACGGCCATCACGGTTGCGCCGGTTCGGCTGAAAAGGGATGTCATGACTGAATGCCCACGCGCAACGGACAAGAACTGAATCCTATGACTGCTCACAATGATTCCCGGATGGTTCCGCTATGAGTGTCGCAGGCCGCGCCATGGTTCACCAGAGTGCGTCCCGCCGCTGCGCGAAAGATTGTCAGGTAAAAATTAACCAAAATCTTCCGCCGCCGGTCAGCAGGGCTGAAAATTTGCGCCCTCGGGTCGTCTTCTCATCACGGTTCCGCGATCCTACATTCGGGACGCCAAGTGCACTGTTCTAGGAGTGAACACCGATGTCGTTTGTCAGGAAGGTTGCGGGGCGTCGCTGGTTGCGGGCGGGGCTGATGGCCGCTGTCGGCGCGGTGTTGCTGGGCTCGGCGGCTTATGCCGCGGACGAGCCCGACCTGATTTTCCGCCGCTCCACGGTGTTCAAATGGCTGACGCCGAACGACAAGCTCGCGACCTACGGCATCGACGATCCGGAGGTTGAGGGAGTGGCCTGCCATTTCACCGTGCCGGAAAAGGGCGGCATCAAGGGATGGCTCGGTGTGGCTGAGGAAGTCTCCGATATTTCATTAGCTTGCCGGCAGATCGGGCCAATCCGCTTCAAGTCCAAGGCGCAGCAGGGCGACGACATGTTCCGTCAGCGCCGTTCGTTGTTCTTCAAGAAAATGCAGATCGTGCGTGGCTGCGACGCCAAGCGCAACGTGCTGGTCTACATGGTCTATTCGGATCGGCTGATCGAAGGCTCGCCGAAGAACTCGACGTCGTCGGTGCCGATCATGCCATGGGGCGCGAGTGACGTGATCCAGAAGTGCGGCGACTTCATCGGCAACTAGATGAGATGCCTTGCGCGCTACATTCGGATTTTACAATAAGACTTTGATATTGATCAATTTAAATCAAGCTGCATCAGGGTGGCGCTGGGCCCGGCGCCACGACGCCGGCGGCGGTGCCGGATTGTAGCTGCCGGTTAAACGCAGCAGCTTCTGCGGCATGGATACGTTGCTGTTGTGCATGAATGGGGATGGCTGCGACGCCATCGCGAGGTCAGGCCGCTGCGCCGCGCGTCGGTGAACGGGCGCCAGGTCCGGCGTGCAGGCCGTTGTTTCCGATGCGGTCATGTCAGATGCCGCCAGCGGCTCAATGGGGCGGCGGTCGAACGAAGTCTCATCTGCCACGGCGGTTCCTCCCGACTGGTTCCCCTGAGGCCGATCGCTCGCACCCGGTATCGGCAACTGCCGATATTGGGTGGGAGAGGTTCGATACACGTGGAATCTCGTCCTCGCAGGCGAGGCATGGAGTAACGCCCGACTGTTACAGAAGTTGCGGGACAGGCACCGTTTTGGGTTGTCGGGCCAATAATTTTCGAGGTTTTACCTCGCGGGGTTAACCAACGCTGAGCGCCCGGCCAGCAGCCGCCGCGGCTTGAACCTCGCCGTCGGTCTCCGCGACCAATCCGCGAAACCATCGCCGGAGACACGCCATGCGCGCCCTGAGCTTCCTTCTTGCCTTCGCGTTCGTGCTGGCGGCGCCGGCGCTGGATGTCTCCGCCGCTGGGGATGCACTTCCGGGTGTCGGGACATTCGCCTACGGCGGCCCCCCGGCCGGCGTCTCCACTCCCGCGATCCCCCGCATGGCCATGCGCTGAGCAGCCGAACCACCTCATCTCCTGCCGAATACCCCATGACATCGAGAATCGTTGCCATCGTGACGGGCGTCCTGATGTTGCTCGGCGGAGCGCTTCATGCGGAATCCCGTTCGTTCTCGCACATGCCGGATCCGCGCGGGGAGTTCATCCGGCTGTGCGCGCCCTACATGATCAAGCGCTCGTCGCGTCCGGAGGCGGTGTGCGACTGTCTGCACCGGCAGGCGGTGGCCGTGATCGACGACGTCGATGTGCGCGACGCGCTGCTCTATGGGATCAGCGAGACCGGGGTGCCGACCATCGACAAGGCCTGGCTGCCCGCCACCAAGGAGCGGCAGATCGATGCCGCGATGACGCGGATGGCGAAACCGACCATGGCGTGCCTCTACGGCCAATAGCGGCCGGCTGGCTCAGCGCTTGACGCAGGCCCGCGTCCGCACGATGCCCGTGGGCGTCAGCTTCGATGCCGTGACTTCCTTGATCTGGCCGGCGGGGCAGGTGCCGTCGTCGATCCGCACGCGCTGGCCGAGGCGGAAATCGCTATCCGGCGGCTCCTGGGACAGGGCGCCTGCGCCGATCGCCGCGGAGGTGACGAAGAGCATGGCGCTGGCCGCGCCAAGGACAAGCCGCAGCAATGTCGAGGTGTCGCGCGGGCCCGCGGCAGATGGCATTGAACCAAGAGGTGTCATCGGGCGCTCCCGCGTGCTGACGTCGTGTGGAGCGGTGATAGCCTGATTCTCGCTCAATCCACCCCGTGACGCGCGTGCGCGCCCCAAGGCGCGGAACTGTGGGCTGCGCAACAGGCCTTTCCGGCGGTCGATCTGGCAGCCATGCGGTTTTGAAACTTGCCGTTCGCCATTGCCGCCTCGATCATCGGCGGCCTGACGACGGGCGGCGTGTGCCTGCGCCGTGCCAGGTCCTTGTCATTCCTTGGGAGATGTCTGATGCGTGTTCTGGTGATCGGGGCCGGCGCCCTTGGCGGCTATTTTGGAGCCCGCCTGATCGAGGCCGGGCGCGACGTCACGTTCCTGGTGCGGCCACGCCGCGCCGAGCAACTGCAGCACGGGCTGGTCGTGAAGAGTCCGGCTGGCGACATCACGCTGGCGAAGCCGCCGCTGGTCATCGCCGACCGCCTCGACGGGCCGTACGACGTGGTGCTGCTGAGCTGCAAGGCTTACGACCTCACGGACGCAATGGCGGGGTTTGCGCCGGCGGTCGGCCCGTCCACGATCATCCTGCCGCTGCTCAACGGCATGGCGCATCTCGATGCGCTCAACGCCCGCTTCGGCGCGGCGCGGGTGTTCGGTGGCCAGTGCGTGATCTCGGCGACACTGAACGATCAGGGCCACATCCTGCATCTCAACGAGATGCACAGCCTGACTTTCGGCGAGCAGGGCGGCGGCCTGTCAGAGCGGGCGCGAGCGGTGGCGGCGCTGCTGTCCGGCGCGAAATTCAATGCGGCGGCGAGCGAGGCCATCCTGCAGGACATGTGGGAGAAGTGGATGTTCATCGCCACCGGCGCCGGCATGACCTGCCTGATGCGGGCGACGATCGGCGATATCGTTGCCGCCAGAGGCGCGGAATTGGCAGTGACGTTGCTGGAGGAGTGCGCACGTGTAGCGGCGGCGCATGGCTTTGCCCCGCGGCCCGCGGCGCTGGAGCGTTCGCGCGCCATGTTCACCGCGGCGGGCTCGCCGATCACCGCCTCGATGCTGCGCGACATCGAGCGCGGTGCCCGGATCGAGGCGGATCAGATCATCGGCGATTTGTTGCGGCGCGGTGTCGCGCGCGGCATCGCGCTCTCGTTGCTGCGTGTCGTGGACGTTCACCTCAAGGCCTACGAGGCGCGGCGGCGGCGCGAGCAGGAGGGATCCCTCTGACGGGCAGTCGCGTTGTTCGGCTGATCCGCCGGGGGCCAACGGGGCCTCGGGCGCAAGACGCCGAGCGATTTTGAGGCTTGCGGAACGGTCTGCGCCGGCATCGATTGACAAGTTCTAAAATAGAACTTTATGCTTGGCGTCAGGGTGCTCGGACTGGCCATGCGGCAGGCGTGGGCGTGTGGGCGCGAAACAATGCACGCAGGAGGGCGATGTGGCCAAGCGACAGGCAACGGTGGCGGTGGTGGGCGCCGGAGACTTCATCGGCGGCGAGATCGCCAAGAAATTTGCGGCGGAAGGGTTTTCCGTGTTCGTCGGCCGGCGCAACGGCGACAAGCTGGCTCCGCTGATCAAGGAGATCGAAGCGGCGGGCGGCACCGTGTTCGGGCGCTCGCTCGATGCCCGCAAGGAAGAAGAGGTTGTCAGCTTCATCGCCGACGCGGATGCCCATGCGCCGCTCGAGGCCTGCATCTTCAATATCGGCGCCAACGTCAATTTCCCGATCCTCGACACCACCGAGCGGGTGTTCCGCAAGGTCTGGGAGATGGCGTGCTATTCGGGCTTTCTGACCGGGCGCGAGGCGGCGCGGGCGATGCTGCCGCGTGGCAGGGGCGCGATCTTCTTCACCGGCGCGACCGCGAGCCTGCGTGGCGGCGTCGGCTTTGCGGCCTTCGCCAGCGCCAAGTTCGGCCTGCGTGCCGTGGCGCAGTCGATGGCGCGCGAGCTCGGGCCGAAGAACATCCATGTCGCCCACCTGATCATCGATGCCAGCGTCGATACCGAATGGGTGCGGCAACTGATCAGCACGCGCGAAGGTGCCGAGGCTGCCAAGAACATCGATCCCAATCGCCTGATGCGACCGGAGGCGGTGGCCGAGGCATACTGGCTGCTCTACCAGCAACCGCGCGATGCCTGGACCTTCGAGCACGAGATCCGGCCATTCGGCGAGAAATGGTGAGGCGAGGGAGCGGCCGTCAGGCCGCGTCGGACGACACCTTGCGGCGCGTCGCGCGCGCGGCCACCGACTTGGGGTCCGCGACCGGCGCGCCGGGACCGGGATGGGTGTGCACTTCCTTGGCGTGGAGCGGCTCGCCGCACTCGGAGCAGATCATCACCGGCTCGAAGAACTTGCCGCAGGTCTTGTGCTGATAGAGCAGCGGACGGCCGCGCTCGTCCACCATGTGGATGTCGCCCCAGCGCACGATCGCCATCAGGATCGGGTACAGGTCGAGGCCCTTCTGGGTCAGGATGTATTCGTGGCGCTTGGGGCTGGTCTGGTAGGGCACGCGGCGCAGCACGCCGAAGCGGACCAGCTTCTTGAGGCGATCCGCCAGCAGATGGCGCGTGATGCCGAGATGGGACTGAAACTCCTCGAAGCGCCGCACGCGGAGAAAACATTCCCTCAGAACGAGTACGCTCCAGCGATCACCGATCACCGCGAGTGTCCGTGCCATCGAGCACGACTCGTCCTCGAGCGCGTCCCACTTCATCGCCAATCCTCCCGGCCATTCACGGCCCAGATGTCATCTGGCCTACACATAGCAAAGATTTCCGGCCTCGCCATTCCAAAACGGCATCGATGCATTGACGTGGCCAAATGGGGCCATGCCGGCAATGCACCGCGGCGGGACGCGCCATCACCAGCCTCACGTCAGTTTGACAGTTCTATTTTAGAACTGTATGAATTTTCGCATCGCGCGCAAGACGACCTGCCCGGGCACGCGGGCCGCGCAACGGGAGGACAGCGATGGCACCGAAGGTGGAGTTTCAGTTCGACTTCGGCAGCCCCAATGCCTATCTCGCCGCGCAGGTCATCCCGGCGATCGAGGCGCGCACCGGGGTCAAGTTCGCTTACGTGCCGGTGCTGCTCGGCGGCATCTACAAGCTGACCAACAACAGCTCGCCAGCGGATTACCTGCGCGGCGTCAAGAACAAGCCCGAGCACATGCAGCGCGAGACCGAGCGCTTCATCCATCGGCACCATCTGACACGGTTCACGCCGAATCCGTTCTTTCCCGTGATCACCTTGATGCTGATGCGCGGCGCGGTCGCGGCCGAGTTCGAGGGCGTGTTCGAGCCCTACTTCCGGGCCGCCTACCATCACATGTGGGAGGCGCCCAAGAAGATGGACGATCCGCAGGTGCTGCGCGAGGCGCTGATCGCCTCGGGGCTGGACGCCGACCGCCTGATCGCGCGCTCGCAGCAGGCCGACGTCAAGGCGAAGCTGATCGCGCTGACCCAGGACGCGGTCGACCGCGGCGCGTTCGGCTCGCCGACCTTCTTCGTCGGCGACGAGATGTTTTTCGGCAAGGACCAGCTGCGTGACGTCGAGGAGGAAATCCTCACCCAGCAGGCGCGGGCGGCTTGAACCGCCTCGCGGTGCTGTCCGTCAGAAGGTTTCCTTGAACGGCCGCAGATCGATCTCCTGGGTCCAGGCGGAGCGCGGCTGGCGGTGGAGCTGCCAGTAGGTCTCGGCGATGGCGTCGACACCGAGCAGGCCATCCTCGCCGCGCTCTGCAAGGATGTTCGGATTGCGCGAGCGCAACCGTTCGCCGTTGACGCCGCCGTCCACCACGACATGGGCGACATGAAGGCCAAGCCTGCCGTAGTCGCGCGCCATGCTCTGCGAGATCATGCGCAGGCCCGCCTTGGCGGCGGCGAACTGGGCAAAGCCGGGCTTGCCCCGCAGGCTGGCGGACGCGCCGGTGAAGATCACCGTGCCGCGTCCAAGCGGCACCAGCCGGCGCGCGGCCTCGCGCCCGACCAGGAAGCCGCCGAAGCAGCAGACCCGCCAGAACTCTTCGAACTGCTGGGCCGTCACGTCGCGGAATTCGATGGGCCGATTGATGCCGGCATTGAAGATGACCGCGTCGGGCGCGTCGAAACCGGCACCGAGCGCCATCACCTGATCGAACAGACGGACGACATCGCCTTCCTGCGTGGCGTCGGCGACCACGGCTTGCGCGCTGCCGCCGGCTTTGGCGATCGTGTCCACGACCCGCGCCAGCTTGTCAGTGGTGCGTCCGGTGGCGACCACATGGTAGCCCTCGGCGGCGAAGCGGCGGCAGACGGCGGCACCCACGCCGAGCTCGGCCCCGACGCCGACGACGATCGCGGTTGGCTTGGCCATTATGGTTCTCCTGGATTGCCTGCTGCTGGCGGGCGAGCCTAGCGCGAAGCTGCTGGCGCGCGAAGCAAGCAATTGCTTGAATCTCCGCGGGGCACGCATGCGGCCTGGACATGGTCGATCTCACCATAAATATGATATTCGTCATATTATTTGCAGTTGCGGGGTGCGACCATGGCGATGCGGCGGGAGATCGGGCTGGAGGAGGGAGCCGGTGCGCGCGCGGGCGTAACGGCCGGGACGGCGCAGATCCTGATCCTTGCCGGGCTGGCGGCTCTCGGGACACTGGCGACCAGTATCCTGCTGCCGTCGCTACCGAGCCTGGCCCGCAGCTTCGCGGTGCCGACCACGGCGGTTGCCAGCACGATCAGCCTGTACCTTGCGGTCTTCGCGACGGGCCAGCTCGTGGTTGGGCCGCTGTCGGACCGATTCGGCCGTCGCGGCCTGGTGCTGGGCGGTCTCGTGGTGTTCATCGGCGGCAGCGCGATCTGCGGCGTTGCGAGTGACCTGCCGATGCTGCTGGCGGGGCGGGTGGTGCAGGCGCTTGGCGCCTGCGCGGCTTCAGTGCTGGCACGGGCGATCGCGCGGGACCTGCTGGAGGGGGCGGCGCTGGGACGGGCGCTCGCCTTCATCATGGTGGCGACCGCGGCTGCGCCAGGCTTTTCGCCGCTGCTCGGCGGGACGCTGGAGCAGGTGTTCGGCTGGCCATCGGCATTCGCGGTGGTGGCGCTGGTCGCCGCGGTGATCGCGGTGCTCTACGGCCGCGTATTCGGCGAAACCCATGACGGCGCGCGGCTACCGCTCGATCCGCTCCATATCGGAGGCGCCTATCTCGCGCTCTTGCGGGATCGCCGGTTCATCGCGCCGGGGCTGACCGTGGGATTGATCATGGGCGGCTTGTTCGCGATGTTCGCGGCATCGCCAGCGATCCTGATCGAGGGGCTGGGCTATGCGCCGCTGACACTCGGAATGTTCTTCGCCGCGACCGTGTTCGTGGTGTTCGCCGCCGGGATGCTGGCGCCGCGGCTTGCCGCACGTCTCGGTTTGCGCGGCGCCATCCTGACCGGGCTCGGGGTTGCGGCCTGCGGCGGCGTTGCGCTGCTGGTCGCGCAGGCGATCGACCGGTCGTTGCCGGCATACCTGTTGCCGGTGATCGTCTTTCTGTTCGGCATGGGCATCGTCAATCCGCTCGGCACCGCGCTGACGCTGTCGCCATTCGGGGATCGGGCGGGGCTCGCGTCCGCACTGGTGGGGTTTCTGCAGATGGCGGGCGCGGCGGCCGGGGTCAGTGTGACTGCCGCGCTGGCGCTGCCGGTGATGGCGGCGCTCGGTGTTGTCATGACATCTGCCGCATTCGCGGCATTGGTGATCTTCTGGAGTGGCCGTCCCGCCGCGGCGTGAGCCGTGCATGGTTTCCGCCATGAAAAAAGCCCCCGCCGTGCGTGAGGCGGGGGCGCGTTAAGGCGGCCGATGTGCGTCAGTGCGCGGCGCGCTCGATCGCGATGGCGGTGGCTTCGCCGCCGCCGATACACAGCGATGCGACGCCGCGGCGCAGGTCGTTGTTGGCCATCGCATGCAGCAGCGTCACGATCAGCCGCGCGCCGGTGGCGCCGATCGGATGGCCGAGCGCGCAGGCGCCGCCGTTGATGTTGAGCTTGTCGCGGGGGATGCCGAGATCGCGCGCCGCGGCCATCGGCACCACTGCGAAAGCTTCGTTGATCTCGAACAGGTCGACATCGCCGACACTCCAGCCGACCTTGTCCAGCAGCTTGCGGATCGCCGGGATCGGCGCGGTGGTGAACCACTGCGGCTGCTGGCTGTGAGTGGCATGGCCCTTGATTTCGGCGAGGATCGGCAAGCCGTCGCGCTCGGCGAGCGAGCGGCGGGTGAGCACGAGTGCGGCTGCGCCGTCGGCATTGGCCGAGGAGGTGGCCGGCGTGATGGTGCCGTTGGGGCGGAATGCCGGCTTGAGGTTCGGGATCTTGGCAGGATCGACCTTCAGCGGATGTTCGTCGTTGGCGATGGTGCGCTGGCCGGCTTTCTCGGTGAGCACGATCGGCGCGATCTCCGCCTTGAACGCGCCGCTTTCCACCGCTTTGCGGGCGCGCGTCAGCGTCTCCACCGCGTAGTCGTCCTGATCCTTGCGGCTGAACTGGTAGGATTCCGCCGTCGCCTCGCCGAAGTCACCCATCGAGCGGCCGCTCTCATAGGCGTCCTCGAGGCCGTCCATCAGCATGTGGTCGATGATGCGGTCGTGACCGACGCGGTAGCCGGAGCGCGCCTTGGCCAGCAGATAAGGCGCGTTCGACATGCTCTCCATGCCGCCGGAGACGACGATCTCCGCCGAGCCGGCGAGGATGATGTCATGGGCGAGCATGGTCGCCTTCATGCCCGAGCCGCACACCTTGTTGACGGTGGTCGCACCGGTCGCGTCCGGGAGCTTGGCGCCGCGTGCGGCCTGGCGCGCGGGCGCCTGACCCTGGCCTGCCGGCAGCACGCAGCCCATGAACACCTCATCGATCCGTTCCGCGGAAATCCCGGCGCGCTCGATCGCCGCGCTGATCACATGCGAGCCGAGTTGATGGGCGCTGAGCGGCGACAGCTCGCCCTGAAAGCGGCCGAGCGGCGTGCGCGCGGCGGCGACGATGACAATCGGATCTGACGACATGGATGCGCTCCCGAGGAGAGACCGTGCGAACCGCGCGGTCCAATTTGAATGATATTGATCATATTATGCCGCACGACCTCTGATTGCAATTGCGGCAAGGCAGAGATGCAGTCTGTGTATGCCGGCGCAGGTGGACGAAGTGTCGCGTGCCCGACATTGACGTGATTAAGATACCTCTAATCAGTCGACGGTAGGATGATCCGGGTCGAAGCCTGATTTCATCGTTTCATTCAACCGGAGACGTCCATGAAGCTGTTCGAAAACCTTCCCATTGCCGCAAAGCTGGGAGGGCTGGTGGTGATCGCGCTGCTTGGTCTGGGAGCAGCAGGTGTCGAAGCCACGCGGCTGATGAGTGACGTCATTCTCAACGACAGGATGGAGCAGACACACGCCATCGTTGATGTCGCGAAGAATGTAGCGGCTGGATTGCAGAAGCAGGTCGAGGCGGGACAGTTGAGCAAGGAGGCTGCGATCCAGGAGTTCGCGCGTCGTGCACAGGCCATGACCTACGACAAGGGCAACGGTTACCTGTTCATTTTCACCAATGAGGGTGTGACGCTGGCCTCGCCCAACCCCAAGCAGATCGGCGTCAATCGCCTTGATGAAAAGACCAACGGTCGCGCGCTGACCCGTGAGCTGCGTGATGGTGCGGTGGCCAAGGGCGAGGTGACACTGCGCTACGAATACATCAAGCCGGGCGAGACCGAGCCGGTGCGCAAGCTGTCCTACGCGGTGGCGATTCCCGGCTGGGACATCGTGGTCGGCACCGGAGCCTATCTCGATGATCTCGACACCAAACTGAAGCCGATCGCCTGGTCGCTCGGTCTTGCGATGCTGGCGATCGCCTGCATCACGGGCCTCGTCGCCGTGTTCACCGCGCGCAGCATCGCCGGGCCGCTCGGCCGGCTCGGCAACGCCATGCGGCAGCTCGCCGACGGCAACCTGGAGACGGAGATCCCCGGCACCACACGGCGCGACGAGGTCGGCGCCATGGCCAAGACCGTCCAGGTGTTCAAGGACAACGCGCTGCGGATCCGCGGGCTCGAGCAGAAGGAGGCGGAGGTGCAGCAGCAGGCCGCCGCAGAGCGCCGCGCCGCCATGGTCGCGCTCGCCGATGGCTTCGAGCGCAGCGTCAATGGCGTCGTGCGTTCAGTCGCGACCTCGGCGGTCGAGATGCAGGCCGCCGCCGAGACGATGACGACGACGGCGGGCGATGCCAGCCAGCGTGCCGGTACCGTCAGCGACGTGTCGGAGAAGGCGCTCGGCAACGTGCAGACGGTCGCTGCCGCGGCGGAGGAATTGTCGGCTTCTGTTGCCGAGATTTCGCGGCAGGTGGCGCAGTCGAATGAGATCGCTCGCCGCGCGGTGGTGGAAGCCGAGCAGACCAACTCGACGGTGCAGCAGCTTTCGGGCGGTGCCGAAAAGATCGGAGCGGTGGTTCAGCTGATCCAGACCATCGCCGAGCAGACCAACCTGCTGGCACTCAACGCCACCATCGAGGCGGCGCGCGCCGGCGAAGCCGGTCGCGGATTCGCCGTGGTGGCGTCGGAGGTGAAGGCGCTGGCGACCCAGACCGCGAAGGCGACCGAAGAGATTTCGGCGCAGGTCACCAACATGCAGGCGACCACGGGTGAGGCCGTCGCTGCCATCAACGGCATTGCCGGCACCATTGGCAAGATGAGCGAGATCGCGGTGACGATTTCCTCGGCGGTCGAGGAGCAGGGCGCGGCGACCCGCGAGATCGCACGTAACATCCAGGCGGCGGCGCAGGGATCGAGCGACATCACCGGTCATATCGGCGACGTCAGCAAGGCGGCCTCCGCCACCGGCACCGCGGCCACCGAGGTGTTGCGCGGAGCGCGGGAACTCGATCAGCAGGCGGGCATGCTGCGCTCCGCCGTCGACGATTTTCTCAGCAAGGTGCGCGCTGCCTGATCGCATCGCGAAACCGCTGAACGCAACACCCCGGATGGCCTGGCCGTCCGGGGTGCGTATCGGTTGTCTGTATCCGGCGCAGGTGGCCCGCGCCGCCCGCCGTGGCTCAGGCGACCTTTGCGGCCGCGCGAGCCGGCTGCCCGAGGAAGCCGGCGAGCCGGCCCAGGATAAGTTCCTCCGCTTCAGTCATGATGCGGTCGATCAGCTCCTTCACCGTCGGGACGTCGTGGATCAGGCCGGCGACCATGCCGCAGCTCCAGGCACCCGCGTCCATGTCACCCTCGATCATGACCTTGGGATAGACGCCCGCAACCTGGTCGATGATGTCGTCGATCTTGAGCCCTGCGCCTTTCTCGCGCTCGATCTCGAGCAGACGATCGACATTAGCGTTGCGCAGCACCCGCTCGGTGTTGCGTAGCGCCCGCATGATCAGGCGGGTGTCGAGCTCGGTGGCCGCCACCAGCGCCTTCTTGACGTTGTCATGGACTGGCGCCTCCTTGGTGGCGATGAAGCGGGTGCCCATGTTCATGCCCTCTGCGCCCATCGCCAGTGACGCCACCAGGCTACGCGCATCGGCCATGCCGCCGGAGGCAACAAATGGAATCTTTAGCTCCTCCGCGGCACGCGGCAGCAGGATCATGTTGGGGATGTCGTCCTCGCCGGGATGGCCGCCGCACTCGAAGCCGTCGACGCTGACAGCGTCGCAGCCGATGCTCTCGGCCTTCAGCGAGTGCCGGACCGAGGTGCATTTGTGAATCACCTTGATGCCGGCCGCCTTCAACGCCGGCATGTACTGCTCAGGGCTGCGGCCCGCGGTCTCGACGATCTTGACGCCGCCTTCCTTGATGGCTGCGATGTATTCCGGATAGGGCGGCTTGGCGAAGGTCGGCAGGAAGGTGAGGTTGACGCCGAACGGCTTGTCGGTCATGTCGCGGCAGCGCGCGATCTCCCTGGCGAGCAGCTCGGGGGTCTTCTGCGTCAGTCCGGTGATGATGCCGAGGCCACCGGCATTGGACACGGCGGAGGCGAGCTCCGCGAAGCCGACATAGTGCATTCCGCCCTGGATGATGGGGTGCGCGATGCCGAACAGTTCCGTGATGCGTGTCTTCATGCCGTTCTCCTTGGTGCTTCCTGATCGGTGCCTGGCTGCCGGCCCGTCGGTGTTATGAGACTACTATGGTTCTAAAAGGGAACTAAAGGGGATAGTGCGCATCGCCGGGGGGCTGCGTCAAGCCGGTGCAGCGCCCACCAGAGCCGGCAGCTCGGAGAGAGACTGGATGCGGTGATCCGGCGCGGCATCCAGCTCGTCCATCTGGGTGCGCAGAATCCTGAACAGCGTCAGCGGGGCGAGGCGGAGGCGGTCGCCGAGTGCGCCGGCGAGGACGTCCGGCCGGACCCGCTCGATCCAGGCGACCTTGAAGCCGAACGCCTTGGCGCCGCAGACGTCGAACGGGTTGGACGAGACGAACAGCACCTCGGCCGGTGCGGCGCCGAGTTTTTCCTCGACCAGCGCGTAGGCGTCGGGGCTGGGCTTGAACATTCTCTTGGATGCGACGCTCAAGGTGGCGTCGAGCATGCCGTCGAGGCCGCTGTTGCGGACCAGCGGATCGAGCATGTCGTGGCTGCCGTTCGACAGGATCGCCAACTGGTGCCCCTTCAGCGCGGCGAGGGCCGGCCGGGCGTCGGGATAGGGATCGAGGTGCAGGTATTTGCCCATGATCCGCTCGAATGCGTCTCCGGTATCCGGGAGGCCGAGCACCCGCAGCGTGAAGGCGAGCGACTGGCGGGTGATGACCGAAAAATCCTCGTAGCGCCGCATCAGCGAGCGCAGCCAGGTGTATTCGAGCTGCTTCAGCCGCCAGACCTGGGTGATGATGTCGCCATAGCCCGGAAAAGCCTGCTCGGTGATGGCGGCCACCGACTGGGTGTCATAAAGCGTGCCATAGGCGTCGAAGACCACGGCTCTGGTCGTCATGGTGGTCACCTTGCTGTTGGCGTGACATTTACGGCGGTGCGACATGACCGTCTTGTGTCAGCTGGTCGCACCGTCCCCGCATTCCAACATCCCCGGCGCGGGCCGGCAAACCACGGGCTTGTGTTCCCGGCGGGCGAAGAGGCTATAAGGATCCGCGATCACTTGACGTCGGGATCTGTCGCTGATGGCCTCACCTGAGTTTCCTCGTGCCCCGTGGTGGCAGTCCGGGATCCTGTACCAGGTCTATCCGCGCTCGTTTCAGGACGGCGACGGCGATGGTGTTGGTGACTTGCGGGGGCTGACCGCGCGGTTGCCATATCTCGTCGAGCTCGGTGCCGATGCACTATGGCTGTCGCCGATCTTCACTTCGCCGATGGTCGATTTCGGTTACGACATCTCCGACTATACCGGCATCGATCCGCTGTTCGGGACGCTCGCCGACTTCGATGAGCTGGTCGCCGCGGCCCATGGTCATGGGCTGAAAGTCGTGCTCGATCTCGTGCCCAACCACACCTCCGATCAGCATCCCTGGTTCCTGGAAAGCCGTACCTCGCGCGACCACCCCAGGCGCGACTGGTACATCTGGCGGGACGGCCGGTCTGGCGGCGGGCCGCCGAACAACTGGCTGTCGGAGTTCGGCGGCAGCGCCTGGGCATTCGACGAGGCGACCGGCCAGTTCTATTATCATGCCTTTCTCAGCGCCCAGCCCGACCTCAACTGGCGCAATCCGCAGGTGCGGCGGGCGATCGCCGAGGTCATGCGGTTCTGGCTGCGGCGCGGCGTCGATGGCTTTCGCGTCGACGTGATGTGGCACCTGATCAAGGACGCCGAGTTTCGCGACAACCCGCCCAATCCGGATTACACGCCGGAGCGTCAGCCCTACGAACGGCTGCTGCCGGTCCATTCGACCGACAGGCCCGACGTGCATGTGGTGGTGGCCGAGCTCAGGCGCGTCATGGACGAGTTCGACGACCGCGTCCTGATCGGCGAGATCTATCTGCCGCCGGACAAGCTGGTCGCTTATTACGGCGACGACCTTGCAGGTGCTCATCTGCCGTTCAACTTCGCGCTGATCTCGACGCCATGGCAGGCGCAGGCGGTCGCAGCACTGATCGCGCGTTACGAGGCGGCGTTGCCGGCAGGGGCGTGGCCGAACTGGGTGCTCGGCAACCACGACCGCATGCGGATCGCAGGACGGGTCGGTCCGGGGCAGGCACGGGTCGCCGCCATGCTGCTGCTGACGCTGCGCGGCACGCCGACGATGTATTACGGCGACGAGATCGGCCTGCCGCAGGTGCCGATCGCGCCGGAGCAGGTGCGCGATCCCTTCGAGACCAACGTGCCGGGCTATGGGGTGGGGCGCGACGGCTGCCGGACGCCGATGCAGTGGGACGTCTCAGCGAATGCCGGCTTCACCACCGGCATTCCCTGGTTGCCGCTGACGGACGATTTCGCCCGTCGCAATGTCGCGGTCGAGCGCGACGACCCCCGCTCCATGCTCGGCCTTTACCGCGCATTGATCGCGCTACGCCGGGCAAGGGCGGAACTGAGCCTCGGCAGCTACGCGGAGTTGCCGACCGATTGCGCCGACGTATTGGCGTACACGCGCGCCGATGGCGGTCGCCGGATGCTGGTGGCGCTGAATTTCTCCGACCGGCCTGTGACAGTCACGCTGCCGCCGCTCGCTGTGCGGGCGGTCATCGTGCTCTCGACATCCACGGAGCGTTCGGCTGAGGTGATCAGCGACACGCTGCATCTGAGCAGCAATGAAGGACTCGTGCTCGATCTCGCGCCGGAGATTTAGCCGACGAGCAGGCCGAGCTTGCCGACCATGGCGAGGGAGCGCGCGACGCCGTCGCCGGTCGACAGCACCAGCGGCTCCATCGGCTCGCCGTCGTCCGCTCGCGTGATCTCGGTTGTCGGGCCGAAGGTTTTGGTCATGTCGGCGACGATCTCGGCGATGGTGCGTGCGCCATCGAGGAGCTGGAGGAAATACCGCGTCCGGTCATCCTCCAGGCGCACGGTCTGGTGTAGCAGGTTGGTGACTAGGGGCCCGGTGCCGGCCTGCCAGCGTGCCAGCAGGCTCGCCTGCGGATGTTCGCTGACCTCCTTGACGATAAAGGGCGGCGCCACGAGGAACGTGACTTCGCCGCTGCAGGCCAGCACATAGATGGCGTCCGTCAGCGTCTGCCGGTCGTCGGCCTCGGCGCGGCCGCCGAGCAGGGCCCGTGCGCCGTCGAGCAGCGCGTCGAACGACAGCGCGCGAGGCCAGGTGCGGCCAAGGTACAGATGCGCGGCCTTCAGCAGCGGTTGCGTCACGGTCAGCGTGGAACCTTCGTGGGTCCTGAATTCCATCGGCGATCTGTCGGCGAGACGGGCGTGCGGATCGACCGGGCTCATCGTGCTGAGCAGATGAAAGCCAGTGACGAAGTCCAGCTCGATCCGGCGGCGCAGCACGACGTCGTCGTGGCACAGCAGGGTGCGCCGAAAGCCGTTGCCGTCGATGAAATCCTGATACTGGTCGCGCGCCATGAACTCGCTCTCGGGAAAACGCTGTAGCGTGGTGCGCACCTCCTCGGAGTAGGCGGCGAGATGGCGGCGCGAAAAGTCGGCGTCGCTGAGATATTGCAGGCCATGGCGGCCGGCGTCCTCGACCACCTGGAGGAGCAGGAAGGCGGTCGCGATCTCGTTGAGATCGTCGTGGAACAGGACTTCCTCCGGCATCTTCAGCACGCGATTGGCATGGTCGCGCATGACCGCGCCGTGGACCGTGTCGGCTTTCGAGCCCTCGCTCAGGAAGCGCACGATCGCGCGGGCCTGCTCGGTCTTCTTCTTCATGTCGGTGATGCCGCGGGTGTGATACAGCATCATGTCGCGCACCATGTCGCGCAGGTGCGAGTAAGGGTGCGCGTTGTAGCTGACATAGCAGATGCCATGGGGCGCGAGGTTCTGCTTGAAGATCGTCATCATCCTGGCGCGGACCGCGGGCGGGACCCAGGAATAGACGCCGTGGGCGATGATGTAGTCGAACTGACCGAAGCTGTCGTCGACGTCCATGATGTCGTGATGCATCAGCTGGATGTTGCGCAGCCCGAGCGCGGCGATGTTGCTCTGGCCGCGGGCGATGGTGACGCCGCTGAGATCGATTCCGATGAATGTGCTGTTCGGGTACTGAAACGCCATCGGCAGCAGGTTGCCGCCGACGCCGCAGCCGAGTTCCAGGACACGACAACGGTCGACCGGGGCCGGCGTCATGCCATACAGCGTGCCGAGGCTGCCCAGCAGGTTGGGATGGGTATGCTCGTAGACGTGACCGGGATAGTAGACCTCGTCGTAGAGCGTCGGCTTCGGTGTGGCGATGTTCATTGGTCGGATCATTGTTGTGAAACGAAAGCTGACTACTGCCAGCTGTAGGCGAAGCGGTCGTTGTCGATCGTCACCCGTGCCTGCGTGATCTCCTCCTTCGCCAGCGAGCGGTTGAGGAATTCGCGCGACAGTTCGGGCAGCAGGGTGTTGGTGATGATGTTGTCGATCATGCGGCCGCCGGAATCCGGATCGTTGCAGCGCGAGACGATGTGCGCGACGACGGCGTCGTCGTAGCTGAACGCCGCATTATGGCCATCGCGGATGCGCCGCCCGATGCGGTCGAGCTGCAGCCGTACGATGCCGGCCAGCATGTCGTCGGACAGCGGGAAATACGGAATCGAGACAATGCGCCCGAGCAGGGCCGGCGGGAATACCTTCAGCAGTTCCGGCCGCAGCATCCGCGCCAGCTCTTCCGGATCGTTGCGGTATTTCGGGTCGCGCGACAGCGCCATGATCATGTCGGTGCCGACATTGGTGGTCAGGATGATCAGGGTGTTCTTGAAGTCGATCTTGCGGCCGGTGCCGTCTTCCATGATGCCCTTGTCGAACACCTGGAAGAAGATCTCGTGCACGTCGGGATGAGCCTTCTCGACCTCGTCGAGCAGGATGACGCTGTAAGGCTTGCGCCGCACCGCCTCGGTCAGCCGGCCGCCCTCGCCATAGCCGACATAGCCGGGAGGCGCCCCCTTCAGGGTCGAGACGGTGTGGGCCTCCTGAAACTCGGACATGTTGATGGCGATCATGTTCTGCTCGCCGCCATAGAGCGCCTCCGCCAGCGCCAG
The DNA here is from genome assembly GCF_052115025.1 of Bradyrhizobium sp. 2TAF24. Classification (NCBI taxonomy): domain Bacteria; kingdom Pseudomonadati; phylum Pseudomonadota; class Alphaproteobacteria; order Hyphomicrobiales; family Nitrobacteraceae; genus Bradyrhizobium; species Bradyrhizobium sp. 2TAF24. Next base: position 112,077 of record NZ_JBFRFW010000015.1, read on the forward strand.
CGCCGTCTCGGTCTTGCCGACACCGGAGGGGCCGGCGAGCATGAACACGCCGATCGGTTTCGAGGGATTGTCGAGCTTGGCGCGGCTGGTTTCGATGCGCCTTGCGATCATTGCCAGCCCGTGCGACTGGCCGAGTACCCGGCGGTTGAGGATCTCCGGCAATTTCAGCACTGTCTCGATCTCGTCGCGCACCATGCGACCGACCGGAATGCCGGTCCAGTCGGACACCACGGAGGCCACCGACTGCTCGTCGACATGGGGGTAGATCATGCGCCGGTCGGGATTGATGCCTTCGAGGGCTTCGAACTTGCTGCGCAGCTCGGCGCGCCTGGCTGCCGGGTCGTCGCCATCCTTGGGCCCGGCGAGGATGTCGCGCAGGCTGCGGATGTCCGTGACCAGCGCCTGTTCCGTCGCCCAGTCGGCCTCGAGGCCAGCGAGCTTTTCCCTGAGTGTTGCGATATCAGCTTCGATCGCCGTGATGCGCTCGGCATCGTCGACGCCGAGATCGCTGTCGCTGACGAGCGCGGCCTTCTCGGCCTCGCGCGCGGCGATGGCGACACGGGAGTCTTCGATCAGGGCCGGGGTGGCACTCTGGCTGATGGCGACCCGCGCGGAGGCGGTGTCGAGCAGGCTGACGGCCTTGTCGGGCAGTTGCCGGGCCGGAATGTAACGGTGAGACAGGTTGACCGCGGCGATGATGGCTGCATCCGAGATGCGCACGCCGTGATGCTTCTCCATCGGGCCGATCAGCCCGCGCAGCATCACGCAGCAGGTCGCGACATCGGGCTCGTCGACATTGATCGGTTGAAAGCGCCGGGTCAGCGCCGGGTCTTTCTCGATATACTGGCGGTACTCCGCCCAGGTGGTCGCGGCGATGGTGCGCAGGGTGCCGCGGGCGAGCGGAGGCTTGAGCAGGTTGGCAGCGTCCCCAGTGCCGGCCGCGCCGCCGGCGCCGATCAGGGTGTGAGCCTCGTCGATGAACAGGATGACCGGGGTCGGTGAACTCTGGACCTCGTCGATGACCGAGCGCAGCCGCTGCTCGAACTCGCCCTTCATCGAGGCGCCAGCCTGCATCAGGCCGATGTCGAGCGCACACAGCCGGACATTGCGCAGCGGCGGCGGCACGTCGCCGGATGCGATACGCTGGGCGAAGCCCTCGACCACCGCGGTCTTGCCGACGCCGGCTTCGCCGGTGAGGATCGGGTTGTTCTGCCGACGCCGCATCAGCACGTCGATGAGCTGGCGGATCTCGTTGTCGCGGCCGAGGATCGGGTCCATCTGGCCCGATTTCGCCCGCGCGGTCAGGTCCTGGGAGAAACGGTCGAGCGGCGTGGTGCCTTTGGCACCGGCGGCCTGCTCCGCGCCCGGAGTCCCGGCGCCGGCAAGGCCCGAGTTGTCCATCGGCCGCAGGTTGTCTTCCTCGGACCCCGCCCAGATCGCCCGGTGTTCCGCGGCGAGGCCATCCACATTCACCTTGGTGAATTCCTTGGACAGGCTGGTGAGCGTCCGGCGAAGGTCTGTCGATTTCAACCCGGCGACCAGCAGGTGACCGGTGCGGATCTGGGGCTCGCCGAAGAACAGCGTGGCGTAGTGCCAGCCGCGGTCGAGGATTTCGATGACGCCGTTGGCGATCCCCGGCATGTCCGTCTCGTTCATGCGGAAGCCGCTGATGGCGGTCGCGAGATCGGACAACAACCGGGCACGGTCGAGCTTGTAGTGGTCGGCGGTGAGGCTGAGGTCGGTGTGTTCCTGCTGCAGGATGTGGAACAGCCAATGCGCCAGCTCGACATTGCGGTTGCCGCCGCTCTTGGCGTGGCGCAGCGCCTGGATGAAGGCATCATAGCCGGCGCGGTTCAGTTTGCCGGTGACGGTCTCGATGCTGATGTCAGTCACGGCGCCCTCCCAGGGATGGCTTCAGCGTTGTTGCGGAGATCATCCGGCACGTCGTGGAAATCCGACGGATTTCCCTGATGTTGAGACGGCCGGCGGACCGGTTCGGTTCAATCGGCGGCCGCTGTGGCACGCCGCGCCCGCAGCCGTTCGCTCAGGTTGAAACGGGCATCGCAGCGATAGTCGTCGGTCGACGTCCAGTTCGGTGAGACCCAGGTGGTCCATCCCAGCCTTCCGCTTTGCCCGAGCCGAACCGGTGCCACTGCGCCCGAGGGGATGGCGAGCTCGACGTCCCAGTCGAGTTCGTCCCCGATGTAGAAAAACACCGCGTCGGCCAGCGGTTCCGATAAATTCTTCGCGTCCGTCGGCAGGAAGTCCTCGTACTGCGCGAAGTCCCGGACGAAGATCCGGATCCTGATTTTATCCTCGACACTGAACACGCGCGAGCCGAGCAGCAGATCCTTGCCAAGGCCGGCATGGCGGCGGCCGAGGCTGCTGCAGTCTTCCGGAGCGAAGGCGAGCCAGGAGCCGACGAATTCGTCGACCTCGACCCGAACGTCGAACAAGCCCTGGAGGAAGCGGGACAGCCGCGAGGCGCATTTGGCCTTCGGCGCGATCAGGCCGGCGAAGCTGAGCTTGGCCATGTCCGGAACCGTGTCGCGGCCGGCGAAGACGTCGCTGCCGAGGCCGACAAACGAGCCGACATAGGCGATGAAGCGGTCTTCCCCCGGGCGATCGTGCTGAGCGATCGGCCTTGCGTCGGCCCATGCCCGGAAGAACAACTGCAGGAAACGGCCGTTGATGAGATCCAGGAAGCGCGGGAAGGCGTCGTCCCGCATCAGCAGCCAGCCGACGCTTTCGTCGGTGGTGGCGAGCGGCAGTGCGCCCTGTGGGCCCAGCAGGCCAAGGAACTTGACGAGGATGCGCAACCGGCCATTGGCGCCGTCAACCGCGCTGAGGTTTGAAGCCGGGAATTCGAGATAGGGGTCCTGGCCGAGGTCGACATATTCCTCTCGTCGCGCTGCACTGTCGCCGATCCGCGGGCGATCCGGGTGGGCGCGTTCGAGCTGGCGCAGCACGTGGTAAAAGTCGAAGCGCCAGGGTTCGGCCTTCATCTGCTCGATCAGCGTCACAGCGGTCTCCGCGTGCCCATGCGGGCGGGCCAGCGCATGATCTCGCCGCGTTCGGGGGTCGTGATCACGGTCTGGGTGAAGAAATTGAAGCCGGCATAGTCGGCCAGGAAACGTTCCAGCACGGCCCCGAGCAGGAACACGCCGCTGCCCTCGAATGCCTTTTCGTCGAGCGTGACGGTGATTTCCTGCCCGCGCGCCGCGCCGCTGCCGGTGCGCTCGCGCACCCGCCGCACCACGGGACGGCTCTCGACACTGCGTGTGCCGCGAATTTTGCGGTCGGTGGCGTCGTCGGTCTGGTCGGCAAACAGGGCCAGCATCTCGCGCAGCGCGGCGGCATTCTTTCCCGCGCCGCGCTCGACGAGGCCGAGATAGTTGAGGCTAAGCATGTTGATGAGACGCCAGGCGATGACACCGACGCTGGCAATCTCGCCGCGCGTGCGCATTTGCGTGATCACCGGCTCGCGCGGCCGGGTGGGACCGGCAATGCAGACGAGATCGAGGGATGTGTCGTCGAGCAGGCGGAAGTCGGCGCCGCCCTGGCCGACCGGCAGGTGCTCGGTGAGATGGCGGTTGGAACACAGCGCGCGGACGCTGAGCTCGGCGGCCGAGGTTCGGCCGTTCAGCTCGCCTGGCTCGAGCAACGACAGGAACATGTCGGTGCCGGTGTAGTCGGATGCCGCACCATAGGTCTTCTCCTCCACGGTGCGGCGGCGCGGCAGCCGGCGCACGGTGTAGTAGAGGCTGTCGACCGATGTCGCCGTGGGATCGACGGCGGCGGAGTAGAGCGGCCGGACCGGTTGCTTGTCCTTCTGGGCCGGGAAATGAGCGTAGACCTCGAGCACGCGGTGCGGCTCATATTCAAGGTAGCGGCTGCGGTCAGGCACCACGTGGTATTCGTGGGTGTTCGACTTGATCGGGATGCGGTCGCTGGTCTTCTCGAACAGGTTGATGGCGGGCGCCGTGTAGAGGCTGAAGGTGTCGGGCCGGACGGCTGCGGCGAGGCGCGAATTGTGCTCGTCGAAAGCGAACACGATATCGATCGACTTGCTGCGCAGCTTCGGCATGATGCCGCGCAGCCCAGTCAGGCTGAAGCCGAGAAACTTGCGCGGGAACATGAAATACTCCCGCAGCAGCTCGGAGCCGCGAAAGATCCGGTTGTCGCCCGGAAACAGCGCCTCGTTGTCGTCGAAGCCGATCTGGCTGATGCAGTCGTCGGGTGCACGAATAACCACCGGATCGCCGTAGTCGTCGAGAAAACGGAAGTAGACGCCGGCGCCATTGGCGATCAACTGCTCGTAGAGCGCAATCGCATCCGCCTCCGCGCCCGACAGGTAGATCGGAAGCTCGGACACCTTGCAGCCTGCGAACCATGCCTCGGGTTTTGTCCGGGCCTCGGCCTCGGACATGTCCTCGTCTGGCCGCGCCGCAGTGCGATGGGTCAATGACAGCCGCAGCCCCGCGATGACATCGCCGCCGACCGGCACGCCCAGCGCCTGCAGCGCACCGGCCGTGGAGAAATACTCGGCGCCGGTGACGTCGAACGGCCACAGCACGATGTCGCGGCACAACCGGAAACGGCAGGCGAGACTGCGCTCGCGCTCGCGATATGAGGCGTCGAAATAGGCGCCGCGGGCGATCCGGCGGCCATCGCGCAGTGCGGGATCCGCGAACGGCGGCAGCGCCTTGACCAGCATCGCCGACGGCGTCGGCGCCAGGTAATTGGGAACCAGCTGCTCCATCAGGTTTGCCGTGAACTCGGGAAACTCGTGCTTGAGCTTGAGCTGGACACGGGCGGCAAGGAAGGCTGCGCCTTCCAGGAGGCCGCTGATCATCGGGTCGGAGCGCTCCTTGGTCAGGCCACCCAGCCGCTCGGCGATGCCGGGAAACTGTTCGGCGAAATCGCCGGCCTGCTCGTAGAGCAGGGAGAGCTCGCGGTTGTAGAAGTCGCGGAATTCACGGTCCATGGCTCATGCCTAGATCCGAAGTTCGTGATGCACCGCCGCACGCTCTTGCCTGAACTTCGGATGCAAGAGCGCACTCGAGCACGTTCGCTTGTGGTGGAAACGCGAGCGCGCTCTATTGTCTGGTTTTGCCGCGTTTCTTCACCGGTGTTGGCTTCGCTTGCGAACGTTCTAGAGTCGGTTGATCTGGATGTCTCCGCTGTCGAGATCGACGTCGGCGATGAATTCGACGGGTACGTTGAGCGGCTCGCACTGCAGGTCGGCATGGACCAGGAAGCGCAGCTTGAGCTGCTCGCTGCCGATCGCGCTGTCGCGATGCACCCGGATCGAGCGGCGGTCGAGCCGCGGCTCGTAGGTCGCCAGGATCCGGCGCAGTTCGTCGCTGAGCTCGTTGTCGGTGATCTCGTCGATCGAGCGATGGGCGATGTCGGGGAAGCCATAGTTCAGGATCGAGGTCCGAACACAGTCGCACCCGGTCAGGTCCTCGGTCGATTCCAGGGCGATGGTGTTGAGGAGGGCCTCGAGATCGTGGGCGACCTCGCGGCGCAGCAGCGCCTCCGAGATCGGAAAGCGACCGGCGCTGCGCCGGCCGGCAATCACCCGCTCGCCGAACTCGTCGCGCAGGTCAAGCTTCTTGCGCGCGTCATGGGCGGCGTGGGCGGCACGAAACGCCAGCATCAGCGGCGGACTTAAGCGGTCTTTCTTCGGCGTGATCGACACGTCCGGTCCCCTAACCGATGCCGGAGCGACGGCGGCAGGGAGCGGCGTCGGTTCGTGTCCGAGATTTCGCGTCCGAAGCCATGTCCATCCGGGCAGTCGTCGAGCCGTGCTCACTTGCACGAAGCGTCAAAGCGGCGCGCCATTCCAAAAATCTGGAGCCGCGTCCCGTCGGGGAGCGGCTCCAGCATGGCGGGGCGCGATCAGCCCCATTCCTTGTTGGCCGGGATATCCCAGCCGAAGGTCGGCGAAGCGCCGGCGGCGCCCTTGCCGGTCTGCGAGGTGTAGTGCACCTTGAACTTGCGGAAGTTCAGGCTGACGTTCTCCACCAGCCGTTCGTCGCCGTGGGATCCACCGGTAGAGATGCTGCTGACGATGATCTCGTTCAAGTAGATCTTCAAGTATTCGAGCGGATTTTCGCCGGCCTTGCGGATGGTCAGGAGCCCGTTGTCAATGTGGGTGCCCTTGGCGCAGGCCTGGAACAGGTCGCTGGTGGCCTTGTCGACCCAGTGGGTGAAATGCAGGTCCTGGACGTTGACCTTGCCGGCGCCACCGCCGGAGCCGCTGTGGAACGAGCCGGTCTGGCTCTCTCCGAAGGACCAGCTCAGGATGTCTATCTCTTCCTTGTGCTTGGAATCCTCGGACTCGCCCTTGATCTTGTCGAGCTTCAAGAAGATATCGACGGCCATAACAAGTTACCTTTCAATGCGCGTGATGGGTTCGGTGCTCGTACTCAACGCCCCTTAAGAGCTTGGCCCCGGCAGACGGGAAACAAGACTTAAGCCCACGTCCATTGCCTCCAGCTGAAAGTGGGGGCGGAGGAAGAAACGGGCGTTGTAGTAGCCCGGGTTCTCCTCATTCGCGATGACCTCGACCTTGGCGGCGGCCAGCGGCTTGCGGGCCTTCTGGGCTTCCGACGACATGGCCGGATTGGCATCGACATATTCGTTGATCCAGGTCTGCAGCCAGACCGTGAGCTCGTCCTTCTCCTTCATCGAGCCGATCTTGTCGCGCACCATGCATTTGAGATAGTGCGCGAAACGCGACACCGCGAACATGTAGGGCAGGCGCGACGACAGGTTGTCGGAGGCGGTGGCGTCGACGCCTTTCTCGCCGAAATACTTTTTCGGCTTGTAGAGCGACTGCGCGCCGATGAACGCCGCCTTGTCGGTGTTCTTGCGGTGGATCAGCGGGATCAGGCCGGCCTTGGCGAGCTCATGCTCGCGGCGATCGCTGATGGCGATTTCGGTCGGGCATTTGAGATCGACGCCGCCATCGTCGGTCGGGAAGGTATGGGTCGGCAGGTTGATGACCTCGCCGCCCGACTGCACGCCGCGAATGCGGGTGCACCAGCCGAACTCCTTGAAGGCGCGGTTGATGTTGGCCGCCATGGCATAGGCGGCGTTGATCCAGCCATACTTGTCGCCGGTGTGGCCGTCGGTCTCCTCCTCGAAGGCGAATTCCTCGACCGGCTCGGACTTGGCGCCATAGGGCAGGCGACCGAGCACCCGCGGCATGCACAGGCCGACATAGCGGGAGTCGTCCTGGTCGCGCAGTCCCTTCCAGGCGGCGTATTCCGGCGTGTCGAACACCTTGCCGATGTCGCGGGGATTGGACAGCTCGGTCCAGGAGTCCATCCCCATCAGGGTCGGCTCGGCGCCGGCGAAGAACGGAGCGTGGGCGGCACCGGCGATCTTGCTGAGGTCGCGCAGCAGCTGAACGTCGGTCGGCACATGGCTGAAATAGTAGTCGCCGATCAGGCAGCCGAACGGCTCGCCGCCGAGCTGGCCGAATTCGTACTCATAGACCTGCTTGAACAGCGGGCTCTGGTCCCAGCGCGCGTCCGGATAGAGCCGCAGGTTGCGGTACAGCTCGTTCTTGGAGACGTTCATCACCCGGATCTTGAGGGTGGCGTCGGTTTCGGAGTTGAACACCAGATAGTGCAGGCCGCGCCAGGCGCTTTCGATCGCCTGGAATTCGGGGGCGTGCAGAACCTCGTTCATCTGGGCCGAAAGCTTCTGATCGATCCGGGCGATCATCTCCTCGATGGTGTCAAGCACATCCGATTTGATGACGGTCGTGTCTTTCAGCGCCTCGCGGACGAGGGTGGACACCGCGTTCTCGACTTCGGTCGCCGCGCGTTCGGTGCGTGGTTTGAAGCTCTGTTTCAACAGCGCGGAGAATTCGTCGGCCTCGACGGTCCTGACCTCAGCGCCGACTTCAGTGGTGGTCTGTTTCTGGCCTGCGTCTTTTGCCATGGTCCCCATTCCTCGCCTTATTTCTCGGCTTCCGGCTCGGTGCTGCTGGCAGCGGCGCGCTCCTGCAGCGCGGCCATCAGTTGCGGATCGCTGAGCAGTTTCTTGAGCTGATCCTCGGCGGCAACCTTGCCGTCCATGTAGCGCAGCAGGTTGGCCAGCTGTTCACGGGCTTCCAGCAACTTGGCGGTCACCGGGATCTGGCGGGCGACCGCGACCGGGGAGAAATCGGCCATCTTGTTGAAGCGCAGATTGACCGACATCTTCTCGCTGTCGCCGGTGCCGTCGCCAAGGCGGTTGGCGACACGCATGGTCACGCCCGGCTGGATCGCCGCCAGGCGGTTGTCGAAATTGTCCATGTCGAACTCGAGGAACTTGCGCTCCTCGACCTTGGCTTTCTCGACGCCGGCATTGTTGCCGGAGAGATCCGACAGCACACCCATGACGAACGGCAGCTCGACCAGCCGCTCGGCGTCATAGGGATCCTCGTAGGTGATGTGCACGCGCGGTGCGCGGTTGCGTCGGATGAATTTTTGACCGCTGTCCGTTGCCATAATTCGCCCTCGTCATGAAACGGCTGTCGAAGCCAGTTCTGCCGCAGCGGCCGCCGCCCCGATAGGGAGTGACCGCCAGCTGGAAGGTGTGCGAACGTTCGTGAAGGTACTTGGGCCGCCTCGGCAAAGCTGCTTTCGTTTGTCCTCGTTAGTCAGTTCGACCCGAAGGCGGGTTCAATTCGACCTCTCGATCGTTTTGAGGGCGCCTTCGGGCAACACATCATGGAGCACGCTGAGAAAATCGCGCTGCGCCAGGTCGCGCGCGCGGTCGAGCAGGAACGGGATCGGGCTGGACGGCTCGGCGGCCCTGAAAAAGGTCGCCACCTGGCCCAGCAGCAAGAGCGCCTGAGCCCGATTTTCAATTTTGAAAACAAGCTCTTGAGCTTCCTCCTCGGGAGGCGCGGCGCCATTCGTCTCGGGCAGCAGCGCTGCCATCCGCTCGATCGGCAGATCGAACACCTTGTCCCGCCCGATATTGATCGCGGCCGTCTCCACGAAGGAGGGGACCAGCATTCTCATGACTTCGATAAACGACTTTCCGACCATCTCATGGGCCTGCCGGACCAGCAGCAACGCCGGGCTGGAGGGCTCGGCATGGGCCAGATAGCCGGCGACCGCGGCGAGCGCCGCACCAGCCGTCGCCGGCGAGGCGATGGCGCCCGAGACCATGGCAGGGGCTTCGTCGGGAGCAGAGTCGTCGTCCACAGCGGCTGGAGCAGCTGTGCTGGGATCGCGTTGGGCCAGCAGGGACGTCAGCCAGGTCGTGATGCCCTCGACCTCGCCCGCCAGCCTTTTGAGGCTGAGCGGTTTTCCCGAATTCAGCTTGTCATGCCAGCCGGCCTTGATGTCGGCGAGGGTCGCCGTCAGGGCGGAGAAGCGTGCGGTGACTGCTCTCAGTGCGTCGAGGTCGGCCTCGGCAACGATGCGGTCGATGGTCGTGAGATCCGGGGTCTCGCTGTCCGAGCCTGGCTGAATTTCGCCCTTGGCGATCTGGTAGGCGCGGTAGTTCAGTGTGCCAAGACGGCGGTTTTCGATCAGCGGCAGGAACTGGAGGGGATTGATGACAGTCGGGAAGACGTCGAGCGCCTCGATGGTCACGGCGCGAAAGGCGTAGTCGTCGCCCTCGCCGCGCGGATGCACCGCCTCCCACTGAGTCCGGAGCAACGCCTCGATCGCCTTCAAACAGTTGAGGAAATCGTCGAATTCGCGATTGAGGATGGAAAACTTGGCGAGCAGCACCAGCAACCGCAGGTCTCTCGTGCGCGCCAGCAGCGGCTGTGCGGCCGCGAACTGCGCCGCAAAATCCACCGCCTTGGGGTCGAACCGGCCGCGTTCGCCGCTGGCGTTGACGACGTCGAAGTAGGACATCGGCAGCAGCGATTCCGCGCCTGCGAAGAAGTTCAGGTATTGAGGGTCGCCGCTGGAATCGAGATCGGATCCGCACGGATCGTCGGCGGAAAGAGGCTGCGTCAGGGATGCGAGGTCGAGCATGTCAAGTTCGTCCCGCCAAAGGACAGCATCTCACGCCCAGCTCACCGCCAGCGTGCCAGCGATGCATTCAGCAAACGATTGGTCCGAATAATTCTGATCGTCCGAACAATTCTTAGGTCAGGCGCGGGGCAATTCCGGTTCACCGACAATTTGGTCATCATGACATTTCCCTGTGAACCGGCAAGCCCTTGCGGCCGACTTACGCAGAGACCGGGACGGTTTTTTGGGGCGCGGCAGGTGCACGGAAGGCTGGCCGGGTTGCAATCTGTCGGCTGGGGGCAGTCACTCGAACAGTCGACAAATTGTCTTTGAACTCTGCGAAATTTGCATGACGGCATGGTCAGCTGCTGCGGATGGCCATGCGGACAGGGGAGTTCGACGCTCACATGGGCCAGGCGCTTACCCAGGATACCCGTCTCTGCGAACTGACCACGCCCCTCGGCAAGGACGTGCTGGTCTTCGTCCGTCTCGACGGCTCGGAGGGGCTGAGCGAGCTGTTCGAATACCGCATCGAATGCCTCAGCGAGGAAGCAGACCTCGACTTCGACCGCGCGATCGGCCAGTCGTGCACGCTCAAGATCAAGCTGCACGGCAAGGTCCGGGAGTTCAGCGGCATCCTGACCGATGCCCAGTGGCTCGGCGTGAAGGACGATTACTTCAGCTACCGCATCGTGCTCAGGCCCTGGCTCTGGCTGCTGTCGCGTACCACCGATTGCCGCATCTTTCAGGACAAGAAGGCGCCGGACATCATCAAGGAGGTGTTCAACGACCGCGGCTTCACGGACTACGAGTCCAAGCTGACCGAAGAAGGTTCATGCCCGAAACTGGAATACTGCGTGCAGTATCGCGAAACCGACATGAATTTCGTGTGCCGCCTGATGGAGCAGCATGGCATCTATTATTTCTTCAAGCATGAGGGCGGCAAGCATACGCTGGTACTGGCGGATTCAAAATCGTCGCATGTGCCGATCGAAGGCCTCGCCACGATTCCCTATATCGCGCTCGGTGGCGCCGACCGGCGCGGCGAGCAGCACATCTACGAGTGGGTCTCGGAGCGGCGCTTCCGCACCGGCAAGGTCGAGCTCAACGACTACAACTATCAGAAGCCCAACGCGCAATTGACCAGCGATGCCAAGGGCTCGGAGCGCTATACCCGCGCGGACATGGAATTCTACGATTACCCGGGCAAGTACAAGGAAAAATCCGACGGCGAGCGCTATGCCAAGATCCAGCTGCAGTCGGAGCAGGCGATGGACCATCGCCGCCATGGCAACGGCGACGCGGTCAACCTGTTTCCGGGCGGGCTGACGAAGCTCGACAAGCACTTCAGGGATGCCCAGAACGTCGAATACCTGGTGGTCCGCTCCACCCATACGTTCGAGATCGAAGCCTATCGCTCGGGCGGCCGCCACGAGGCGGGCCGGCATGTCTATTTCGGTGCCTACGAGTTTCTGCCCAGCGACCGTCCGTTCCGTGCCGCGATCATCACGCCGAAGCCGAAGATCTACGGCATCCAGACGGCGAAGGTCGTGACCAAGGACGACGGTTCGAGCGAGGAGATCGACGTCGAACAGCTCGGCGAGATCTATGTGCGCTTCTTCTGGGACCGCAAGAAGAAGCGCTCCTGCAAGCTGCGGGTGGCGCAGGTGTGGTCCGGCAAGCGCTGGGGCGGGCAGATCATTCCGCGGGTCGGCCAGGAGGCCGTGGTCGAATTCCTGGAGGGCGATCCGGATCGTCCCCTGGTGATCGGCACGGTCTATAACGATGAGTACAAGCTGCCGTATGACCTGCCTGCCAAGAAAACCATCGCCGGGCTGAAGTCCGACTCCACCAAGGGAGGCGGCGGCTATAATGAGTGGAATTTCGAGGACAAGAAGGGCTCCGAACAGATCGGCATCCATGCCGAGCGCGACCTCGACGTCGTCGTCCGCAACACCGAGACGCGGACCATTGGCGAAGCCTTCGTCGGTGGCGACTCGCGGCAGACCACGCTGAAGAGCGGCAACGACAAGCTCGACATCGAACTCGGCGGCCAGCACATTACCCTGGCGATGGACCAGTCGGTCGATGCCGGCCTGACCATCACCCTGACCGCGAATGTCATGATCAACCTGCAGGTTGGCGCGAGCACGATCTCGATCACGCCGGCCGGCATCGTCATCGATGCGCCGACCATCAGCATCACCTCGCTCGGTCCGCTGGGCATTGTCGGCACACCGGTCGCCATTGCGTGAGGCCCGCCATGAGCCAGGTTCGCTTCAGCACGGTGCAAGATCTGTTCGAGGCCTATCCGACGGCGAAGGCCGATGTCGGCAAGGCCGATCCGGGGCTGTCGTCGCTCGACTTCCTGCGGCAGCGGATCGATGCGTGCGATTGGCGCGCGGCGATCTCGTTCTGCGCCTACCTGCTGCCGCGGCGGGTCGCGGTGGCCTGGGGCTGTCGCTCGATGCGGCGCATGATCGGCCGCTTTGATCCGGGCGAGGACCGGGCGATCGCCTATGCCGAGGCCTGGGTGGCCGAACCGGAAGAACGCACGCGCAGCAAGGCGCTGGCGATCGGCAACGTCAACGACCATGAGGCGCCGACCACCTGGCTGGCGCTGGCCGCCGGCTGGTCCGGCGGCAGCGTGGTGCCGGCTGAGTTCGATCCGGTCGAGGCGCGACCGGAGCAGACGGCACGGGCGGTACGCGTCGCGCTGCTAATCGGGCTGTGCCGGCTCGGGAGGGATGTCAGGGACCGGATAATGACGGCGTGCCTGGAGGATGGTATTCAACTTGGGCGCGGAGAGCTGCGCGCTCTGCGCTAGCGAGACGGTCGGATGGTGCTCCGCTTTCACATCGAAAACGAGCCGACCTTGCCCGATGGCGGGCCGGTGTCCTTTGCGGTCACCGGCAAGCGCTCGGTGGATATTGGCCGCGACCGCCACCTCGACTGGACACTGCCGGATCCGGCACGGCTGATTTCGGGCAAGCATTGCGAAGTGCACTATCGTGACGGCGGCTACTGGCTGCACGATGTTTCCACCAATGGTACCTTCCTGAATGGTGCGGACCAGCGCATGCGCGGGCCGCACCGGCTGCGCAGCGGCGACCGCCTGGTGATCGGTCATTATATCATCGGTGTCGAGGTCGACGGCGACGTGGCCGGGGAGGCGCAAAACGCGGTGCCCCCGCCGGTGGACCATGGCGACCTCTGGGGCAGCGACCGCGCCGGGCCACCGCCGATCGATCGCCAGCAACTGCGGACCCCGAGGGAGGCGCCGCGCCCGGTCAATCCGGAATTCCTGGACTGGGCGGCCAGCGTGCCGGAGCCGGAGGTGAACCGACAGGCGCAGCGCTCCGTGGCATATGACCGCTATCGCGACGAGGACATGAGCTGGGCCCATGGGGCGCGACCGCCGCCGCCCACCGAACCACCGCCGGTGATGCCGGCGCCGCGCCGGCCGACATGGACGGACGAGGCGCCGTCCTGGGAGAGCGGGCGCCCGGTCGCAGCATCGCAGCCATCCGCGCCGCCGGCTGTCGAACCTCGGGCCGCCGCGCCGCCAATTCTCCCTCCGCAGATGGACGCGCCGCAGCCGCCTGTTGCATCGCCGCCGGCCGCCGTAGCCGGGCACGGCGGGGAGATGGTGTCGTTCGCCCGTCTGCTGGCACAGGCTGCGGGCGTGCCGGAGAGCCTGTTCAGCGGCAAGAGCGAGGCCGAGCTCGCCGAGCAGCTCGGCATGATCCTGCGGATCACGGTGGAGAGCCTGATGGCGCTGCTGCAGGCCCGGCATCAGGCCAAGCAGATGACGCGGAGCACCAGCCAGACCACGATCCAGGCGATCGAGAACAATCCGCTGAAATTCTCGCCGACGCCCGAAGATGCCATGCGCATCCTGTTCGGGCCGCCGACGCGCAGCTATCTCGATGCGCGCAGCGCCTTTCAGCAGGGGTTCGGCGATCTCAAGTCGCATCAGCTCAAGACCTATATGGCCATGCAGCATGCGGTGGCCAAGCTGATCGAGGGGATAGATCCAGCTGTGATGGCGCGCGAGCTTGCGGACGGGGCAGGGAGCACATCCTGGTTCGGCGCCAACAAGGGCAAGTTGTGGGACGCGTTCCTGCTGCGCTGGAAATCTCACCTCGGGCGCGACAGCAACGCGCCGATCGACGCCTTCATGCTGCATTTTGCCGACTACTACGACCGCCCGGACAAGGGCGGCGCGAAATAGCCGTTTTCCGGCGCCGCGCACGCGGCCGCCACCATGCCGTTGTCGAAGTGGATGTCGAATGTCCTGGTACAGCAAGGTCTTCTGGTCGGAAGGTCTGTTCCTGCGGCCGCATCACCTGCAGCAGAACGACCGCTATGTCGAGCACCTGCTCGAAAAGCGCGTGCGCCATGTCACGCCCTATCCCTGGGGGTTCGCCGAGCTCGAGATCGACCAGGACCTGACCCAGCAGAGCAAGTTCGCGGTGCGCCGCGCCGCCGGCGTCATGCCCGACGGCACGCCATTCGACATGCCTGCCGACAGTCCGATTCCTGAGGCGATCGACATCCCGGATACCGCGGCCGGCCAGATCGTCTGGCTGATGATGCCGGTGGCGGCGCCGAACACCCGCGAGGTCGACGAAAGCGGTGCCGACAGCGCCAGCCGCTATGTCCGCGCCGCCGAGACCTTCATCGATTCCACCGCGGCGCTGCGGATCGAGGAGGAGATCGATATCGCCTATCCGCGGTTCTCGTTCGAGCTGCGCAAGACGGCGAAGCCCGGCTATATGGGCCTCGGCATCGCCCGCGTCCTCGAAGTGCGCGACAAGAACGTGCTGTTCGACGACAAGTTCGTGCCGCCGATGTTGGCATGTGCGGCGCATCCGGTGATCGACGGCTGGCTCAACCGCATCATCGGCTGGATCGAGACCAAGCTCGACGAGCTGTCGCGCTATGCGGTCGACCCCTCGTCGGGCGGTGGTCTGCAGAGCGTCGACTATCTGGTGCTGCAGCTGCTCAACCGCGAGATTCCGGTGCTGACCCATTTCCAGCGCTCGGGCTGCGTCCACCCGGAGCGGTTGTATGAGGAGCTGTCGCGGCTCGCCGGAGAGCTCGCGACCTTCGCGACCGCCGAGCGCCGCGCGCGCACCTATCCGGCGTACGATCACGACGACCTGGAAAACGTGTTCACGCCGCTGGTGCGCGACATCCAGGATTTCCTCAGCGCCCGGCTTGGCCGGCGCGCCATTCGCCTGGAGATCATCGAGCGGGCGCAGAATGCCTTCGTCTCGCCGATCCGCGACCGCTCGCTGTTTCGCAACGCGACGCTGGTGCTGGAGGTCGCGGCGCGGCGGCCGCTGGTCGAGATCCAGAACGATTTCCCGCACCTGTTCAAGGTCGGCCCCAACACCAAGATGAACGAGATCGTGCACGCCAATCTGCCGGGACTGACGCTGGTGCACATGCCGACGCCACCGCCGCATATCCGCGCCATCACCGATCACGTCTATTTCTATCTCGACCGCAAGTCGCCGCTGTGGCCGGAGTTCAGCAGTGCCGCCTCGATCGGGATGCATTTCTCCGGTGACTGGCCGGAGCTGGAGCTGCACTTGTGGGCCATTCTGGAAGATCGGCCATGAGCGACAAGGACAAGCCGGTCAATCCTTTCGGGCGGGGCGAGCGGACCATCATCCGCCCGAACCCGGGCGGAAGGCTGCCGCAAGGTCCGTCGCCATCGCCATATCCGCCTGCCGGCGAGCCGCCATCTCAGCCGGCCGGCCGGCCGGGCTATGCGCCGGTGCCGAACCCGGAGACACCCGCAGCGGCACCATCCTATTCGCCGCCACCCCCGTCAGGGGGATATGCCGCCGCGCCGACGAGCCCGACGCCCGAGGACTGGATTTCGACGCCGGCACAGATGAAGCCACAGCAGCCGGCGCTGCCGCCGGGCCCACCATTGCGGGTGGATGACCTCGTCGCGCCCAACGCCAACCCGGTGATGCGCGCCGCCGGGCCGCTGCTGCAGCTGCTGGGACGGCTGCGGGTGGCGCTGATGCGCGCCTCGTTCGCCAGCCTGATGGAGCAGGTCGCCGACGCCATCAAGTTTTTCGAGACCGATATCCGCTCCGCCGGCATCTCCGAGCACCAGGCCAATACCGCCAAATACATCCTCTGCGCCACCGCCGACGACATCGTCCAGCACATCCCGACTGAGGACCGCCATGTCTGGGCGCAGTATTCGATGCTCAGCCGGTTCTTCGGCGAACGCATCGGCGGCGTGCGGTTTTTCGAGATCCTCGACCACCTCAAGGCCGATCCGCTGACCAACTATCCGGTGCTGGAGCTGCAGCATGCCTGCCTCGCACTCGGCTTCCAGGGCATGCATCGCTCTTCCCCGAACGGTCTTGCCAGCCTGCCGCTGATCCAGCGCAACCTCTATGAGACACTGCGCCGCGTCCGCCCCAAGGTGGCGAGCGACCTGTCGCCGCACTGGCGCGGGCAGGCGCTGGCCAACCGAAGACAGCGCATCCGCGTGCCGGTGTGGATGGTTGCCGCCATCGCCGCAGCACTGTTGACGGGGGGCTATTTCACGCTGCGGACGCTGCTCGCCGGCCGTGCCGAGACTGCCGCCGAAGTGGCGCTCGGACTGCATCCGGCCGATCCGATCGAGCTCAAGCGCCGCGTCGTCGCGCCGCCGCCGCCACCACCTCCGCCACCGCCGCCGGATCGGATCACCCAGTTGCAGCGCATCCGCAACGCGCTGGCGCTGGAGAAGACCGCCTGCGCCATGACCGCCGACCAGACTGCGAGCTTCATCGTGATCCGGGTCTGCGATCTCGCGCTGTTCGCGCCGGGGCAGGCGACTATCCTCGACGGCTTCAAGCCGATCGCGGCACGCGTCGCTGCGACACTCGACAAGGAGCCGGGGCGGATCCGGGTCGTCGGTCATACCGACAGTTCGCCGATCCGCAATGTCCGCTTCCCGTCCAATTTCGAACTGTCGGTCGAGCGCGCCAAGGCGGTCGCCGCGGCGCTGAAGCCCGGACTGACCGATCCGTCCCGGGTCGACATCGAGGGCAAGGGGCCGGACGCGCCGATCGCCAGCAACACGACGCCGGACGGGCGCGCGAAGAACCGGCGCGTCGAGATCTTCATCGAACGCAGCGAGTAGGGCGGCCGGGCCGACGTCAACAGTTTGCGACAGGTACGTGCAAATGCTTCGCAAGGACATACTCCGCATCATTCTCTACGGCGTCGGCCTCGGCTCGCTCGCCTCGGTGGTGTACTTCGCCGGCCCCTTCATCGCCTTCGGCGACTGGCGGCCGCTGGAAAACCACATCGTCCGTGAGATCGCGATCGTGCTGCTGGTGGCCGGCGCGGCGAGCTTTACCGGCTTCAGCTTCTTCAGGCGCCGCAAGAGCGCGCAGCAGATCGCGGAAGGCATTAGCGCCGCCGACCAGCCAGCGAGCGACGAGCCGGAGCTCAAGGAGCGCATGAAGGATGCGCTGGCGACGCTGAAGTCGGCAAGCGGCAACAAGGCGGGCTATCTCTACGACCTGCCGTGGTACGTCATCATCGGCCCGCCCGGCGCCGGCAAGACCACGGCGCTGGTCAACTCCGGGCTCAAGTTCCCGCTGGCGCGGGGCGCGACACCGGCGAAGGTCGCCGGCATCGGCGGTACGCGCTACTGCGACTGGTGGTTCACCGAGGAGGCGGTGCTGATCGATACCGCCGGGCGTTACACGACCCAGGATTCCGACGCCAAGACCGACAAGCAGAGCTGGTTCTCGTTCCTTGACCTGCTGAAGAAGAACCGTTCCCGCCAGCCGATCAACGGCGTGATCGTCGCCATCAGCCTTGAAGACGTCATCACCCTGCCGAAGGTCGAGCTTGCGGCGCACGCGGATGCCATCCGGATGCGCCTGTTGGAGCTGCACCAGCGCCTCAAGGTCAGCTTCCCGGTCTATGCGCTGTTCACCAAGGCGGATCTGGTTGCGGGGTTTTCGGAGTATTTCAGCTATCTCAACGAAGCCGGGCGCCGCCAGGTGTGGGGGGCGACCTTCCAGACCGCCGACAAGACGCAGAATCTGGTCGGGCAGGTTCCGATCGAGTTCGACCAGTTGCTGGAACGGCTCAGCGAAGACACGCTCGACCGCCTGCAGGACGAGCCGACCCCGCAATACCGCGTGCAGCTGTTCGGCTTCCCAGCGCAGATGGCGCGGCTCAAGCCGCAGATCCACGACTTCCTCAACCAGATCTTCGAGCCCACGCGCTACCACGTCAACGCCAACCTGCGGGGCTTCTACTTCACCTCCGGCACCCAGCAGGGCACACCGATCGACCAATTGATCGGCTCGCTGGCGCGGACCTTCGGGGCCGAGGAGGTCGGTGCCGGCGCCTATTCCGGCACGGGCAAGAGCTACTTCCTCACCGACCTGATCTCCAAGGTCATCATCGGCGAGGCGGACTGGGTGTCGACCGACCGTGCCGCGGTGCGGCGGGCGCTGATCCTCAAGACCGCGGTGTTCTCACTGATCGGCCTCGTCTCGATCGGGCTGATCGCCGCCTGGCTGACCAGCTACAAGCGCAACTCCGACCTGATCGAGCAGAGCCTGCAGACCGACAATGAGTACGCTTCCGCTGGCGGGGCACTGATCAAGCAAACGCTGATCGCCGATCGCGACCTCGACAAGGTGCTACCGCTGCTCTACCGGCTGCGCAACGCGCCCGCCGGCTACGGCTCGCGCGCCATGCCGGTGCCGCTGGCGGCGACATATGGCCTCAGCCAGCACGACCGCCTGCTGTCGGCGTCGAAGGCAGCCTACCACACGGCGCTGGAACGCCTGTTCCGGCCACGGCTGCTGTACCGCCTCGAGGAGCAGCTCAATGCGCGGCTGGCAGAGCCGGCTTTCGTCTATGAGGCGCTTAAGGTCTACCTGATGGTGGGCGGTCTGCAGCCGCCGGACCGTGAGCTGATCCGGTCCTGGATGCAGCGCGACTGGTCCGACAACCTCTACCCGGGCGCCACCAATGCAGAGGGACGGCGGCTGCTCGACGAGAATTTGACGGCGATGTTCGATCTGGAAACCGAGCAGCCGCCGCTGGTCGAGCTCGACGGCCGGCTGATCAAGGAGGCGCAGAATTCGCTGGCGCGCCTCAGTGTGGCGCAGCGGGCTTATGAATTCCTCAAGTCGGAAGCGCGCAGTTCCACCGCCGGCGATTGGATCGCTGCGCGGCGTGGCGGGCCGGATGTCGCCGCAGTGTTCGAGACGGCGTCGGGCAAGCCGCTCGATGCGCTGCGGGTGCCGGAATTCTTCACCTACAACGGCTTCCAGCAGAAGTTCATCGCCCGCTTGCCCGGCCTTGCCGAGCGCATGAAGAAAGAGCGCTGGGTGCTCGGCGACGCCGGCCAGCAGACAGCCATCGATCAGCAGTACGACAATCTCGCCAACGATCTGCTCGCCGCTTACAGCAGCGATTTCGTCGCGGCCTGGCGTGCCGTGCTCGGCGACCTCAGGCTCAAGAAGCTGCTCGCCGACAAGCCGAAATACGAGGCGCTGCGGGCGCTGTCAGCGCCGACGTCGCCGATGCGGCAATTGCTGGAATCGATCCGCGACGAGACCCAGCTCACCAAGGAACGCGCCAAGCCGGCGAATGCGACGACCTCCGCGGCGGCGCCGGCGCCAGTGTTGTTCACCAACGCCCAGGATGGTTCGCCGGGGGCGAAGATCGAGGAGCAGTTCAAGCCCTATCACGCGGTGCTGGAGGGGGACGCCACGCGCCGTCCCATCGACGCCACCATCGCCATCCTGAACGACGTCGCGCAGAACCTGACCTTGATGCTGGAGAGCCCGCAACTCGCGGCGCAGGCCACGTCGACGCTGCAGAACGATGTTGCGGCGCTGCGCAACACCGCCGCCCGCTTGCCGCCGCCGTTCTCCGACATGATGCGGACGGCCGCGGCGGAGTTCGAGGGCAATATCGCGGCCTCGACCGCAGGGCAAATCCTGCAATCGCTGCGTGACCAGGTCACGCCGGTGTGTCAGCAGACCGTAGCCAACCGCTATCCATTCGTGCGCGGCGGTACCCAGGAGGTGCCGCTTGCGGACTTCGCCAAGCTGTTCAGCCCGAACGGCATCATGGACAAGTTCTTCACCCAGTATCTCGCGCCCTATGCCGACACCTCGCGCTCCGACTGGGTGTGGCGCAAGGAGAGCCCGGTCAGCCGGACCTTCTCGCCTGATACGCTGAAGCAGTTCCAGAATGCGGCCTATATCCGCGACGCCTTCTTCCAGGGCGGCGGGGGCGCGCCGATGGTGCAACTCGCGATCCGACCGCCGGGGGCGGCGGGCCCGGGGGTGAGCGTCAAGACCGAGGTCGGCGGCACCACGATCAACAGCCCGGTGACGCCCGCGCCTCAGGCGTCCTCGATGTTCGGCGCACCGCCGCCACCGCCACCTCCACCGCCACAGAGCAACGCGCCGGTCGCGGTGCAATGGCCGGGGCCGTCGCCGCGGATGGCGATCTCGGTCAGCAATGACACCGGGCAACCGTCGGTGCTGGAGCGGATCGGGCCGTGGTCGTTGTTCCGCATGCTGGAGGCGGGCTCGCTGACCGTCAAGGCGGAGACCGCGAGCGCGACCTTCATCGTTGCCGGTCGCGAACTCAATTATCAGATCTCGACCGGCTCGGTGCGCAACCCGTTGAACCTGACGGTGCTGCGCGAGTTTCGTTGCCCCACCGGAATATGACCATGCGTTGCGGGCTGTTCGGCAAACTCGGTGCCAAGCGCGATTTCATCGCGCTGGCGACGCCGCGCGCGTTTCTCGAGGTCTGGGAACCCTGGCTGCAGGCATCGCTGTCGGCGAGTCGGCATGAGCTCGGCACGCGCTGGCAGCAGGCCTTTCTGACAACTCCGATCTGGCGCTTCTGGCTTGGCGGGGCGATCTGCGGGACGACCGTCGTCGGCGTCATCATGCCCTCGCTCGATGGGATCGGCCGCTATTATCCACTGACCTTGCATGCGATGGCGGACGCGGGTACTGCGCTGCCGCCGCCGCAGATCGATGCGCAGGATGACTGGTTCGCACAGGCCGAGGCACTGCTGCTCGGCACGCTCGATCGCGACGCCGGTTTCGAGCGGATCATCGCCGCGCTTGACGGACTGGCGCCGCCGCGGACGCTCGCGGCGGATGCCGTGGGCGGTGCGATTGTGGCGCTCGGCGAGGCCATGAACGGAACGCTTGCCGTGCAGGGCTCCTTCGCTGCGTCATTTGCGGCGCTGACGGCCGTTAGCCCGGATGTCTACGCTGCGGCGAGCTTCTGGTGGACGGGCGGCGGCGGCGATTTTCCACCGTTGGCGCTGTGTTGCCGCGGCTTGCCGGATCCGTTCCGCTATTCCACGCTGCTGACCGGCGATCTGGCCGGGCGGCAGCCGGGGCAGGGTGAGAGGTGATGGAGCACATCTCGTCCATGTTCGACGTCGGCAGCGCGACTCATGTCGGGCGGGTGCGATCGCGGAACGAGGATGCCTGCCTCGTGCGCAGCGATGTCGGCCTGTGGGCCGTCGCCGACGGCATGGGCGGCCATGAAGCCGGCGACCTCGCGAGCCAGACCGTGGTGCGCTCGCTCGACAGCATCGGCGTGCCGGCCTCCGCGGCCGATCTGCTGGCGCAGTGTGAGGAACGGCTGTTCAGTGCCAATCAGGAGATCCTGTCGCTGAGCAGGGCGCGGCACGGCGCCACCATCGGCACCACTGCGGCCGTGCTGCTGGTGCGTGACGGCTACTATGCCTGCCTGTGGGCCGGTGACAGCCGGGTCTATCTGGTCAAGGCAGGCACCATCCGCCAGGTATCGCGCGATCACACCGAGATCGAGGAAATGGTGGCGGACGGCACGCTGTCGAGGGAGGAGGTCAAGAACTGGCCGAGCAGTGTCATCACCCGGGCGGTCGGGGTGCGGACGGATGCGGAGTTCGAGGTGGTGACGGGCCCCGCCGAATCCGGCGATGTGTTCGTGGTCTGCAGCGATGGCCTGACCAGGCATGTGCAGGACGAGGAGATCCTGCAGCAGGTCGGCGGGCATGCGGCACAGGTCGCCTGCGAGGCCATGCTGGCGTTGGCGCTCGATCGTGGCGGGCTCGACAACATTACCATCATCGTCGTCCGCTTGCAGCCGCAGGTGCAGCGGTCGTCGGAGCCAACGCGATCGCCGCTCGACGGGGAGACGCAGTGATGCCCCCGAACGAGCCCTTCCGGTCGTCCTATCGCGGGGTGCCACCCGGCACGCGGCTGAACGGCATCTATGAAATCGAAGCCATGATCGGCGCCGGTGGCATGGGGGAGGTCTACAAGTGCCGCGAGATCCAGACCGGTGCGCCGGTCGCGGTCAAGATGCTGCTGCCCGATATGGTGGACAACGAGGCGGCGCTCGCCCTGTTTCGCCGCGAGGCGTCCGCACTCCACAATCTTCCGCATGATGCGATCGTGCGCTATTTCCTGTTCACGATCGAGCCGGTGCTGCAACGGCCGTATCTCGCCATGGAGTTCGTCGACGGCCGTTCGCTGTCCGAAATGCTCAAGGATGGGCCGCTGACCTTCGAGGCACTGGTCAAGCTGATGCAACGCGTCGCCTCCGGCCTGCAGGCCGCTCACGAGCGCGGCATCATTCACCGTGACGTGTCGCCTGACAACATCATCGCGCCGCTCGGCGACGTGACGCGGGCCAAGATCATCGATTTCGGCATCGCCCGCTCGACCCAGATGGGCGACAAGACGATCATCGGGAGCAACTTCGCCGGAAAAGAGAATTACGCCTCGCCCGAGCAGGCCGGCCTGTTCGGCAATGACGTCACCGGCAAATCCGACGTCTACAGCCTCGGTCTCGTGCTGTTCTACGCGCTCACCGGACAGAAGTTGAACATGGGCGGCAGCAATTTTGAGCTGATCGAGAAGCGGCGGCGCGTGCCGGATCTCGGCGCGGTCGACCTGCGCATCCGTCCGCTGCTCGAACAGATGCTGCAGCCCGATCCGGCGCAGCGGCCGACCATGGCGGACATCGCGGCCTGGAAGGGGGCGGCGGTTGCCTCCACCTTGCAGCGCGGCTTCAATCCGCTGGCGCGGCCTGACAGCCCGGCGCTCGCGTCTGCCACCGACGTGCGGACATCCCCGCCTGGTGGCCGCCGAGCACTGTGGCTTGGCGGGGCTGTGGCCGCGGCGCTGCTGGTGCTGGGCGGTGGAGGCTATGCGTTCTACAACTTGGTCTGGTCGGCCCCGAGCGTCGCGGCGCTGCCGCCGCCACCCGTGCTTGGTTCTCCCAAATCCGCCGCTGACAAGTCGACGGAGATGTCATCCGGTCAGTCCGATCTCGCCAGGCCCGATGTCACCAAACCCGTGTCCAAGCCGGAGCCTGTACGTCCCGAGCCGGTGAAGTTGCCGGCGCAGCCGCCGCCAGTCGCGCCGCCGCCGTCAGCGGACGCGCCCGGCCGTGTCGATCGCATCCGCAAATACATCGAGCAGTATGATGGAGGCGATTGCTTCTTCGTGCTGCCGGTGGCGGTCAGCCAGAGCGCGGCGGTGGTCGAGGGCTTCGGCGCCTCCGCAACGCCGTTCGATGGTTTCGATAAGGCGTTCCGGCGTGACCAGGGGTTTGGCGCGTCGGTCGGGGTTCGCCAGGTGACCCCTGCGCAGTGTCCGGCGATCCGGTTTCTCACCCAGGCCGGGACCAACCAGGCGCGCGCGCCGCGGATCATCCTGGCAACCACCGAGGTCAAGCCCGGCGAGACCCTGACCGGAACCATCGAGAACTTCGCCAACCGCGTGGTCGAGCTGCTGCTGGTCACCGATCGTGGCGAGGTGCAGAGCATGTCCTACCTGCTCAAGCCGGGCACGGACTCGCTGTCCTTTGCGCTGCCGATGCCCCGTGCCGCCGGGCCGCAGTTGGTGCTGGCGGTGGCAACGCCCCGGGTGCTGGATTCGCTGCGGCAGCCGCGGCCGATGGCTGCCGACACCTTCTTCCTGCAGGCAGGGAGCGAGGCTCAGCGCGCCAACCTCACCATTACCGCTGCGGCGCGTTATGTGATGCTGAAGAACTGAGTCGCGATCGCTCAGAATTTTCCGATGATGAGGATCCTGAGGTCGGTTTCCGGCTTGAAGTCGCTGGCCGTATATTCCAGCGGATTCGTGGTCGCGGCCTTGAGCTTGCCCGGGCAGAAGCTGACCAGACGGTCGCTGCCGCCGGGATCGATGGTCAGCCGGAACGCCTTGATCGGGCCAGCCCAGTTGGCCCCGGTCTTCAGCACATAGGATACGCGGCGCTCCCTGAGCATCGCGGTGTTGGCCTGGCCGGTGCCGGCGCGCTTGTCGAGCTCGGCGAGAAAGGCATCGGTGATGCAGTAGTCCCTGCGATAGCGCTCGACCTCGGAGCTCAGCGCTGTGCTGTGGCGCAGGATCCAGCGCAGGATGGTATCGGAGCTGGCGCCGACGCTCGGACGGTATTCGTGCTCGACCAGCACCTTGCGGCCGGGCGGAAACGCCTGCTGGCGCACCGCCGAGGTCTTTGTCACCCATCCCGGGGCGTATTGCTGGCGGCCGTTGTCGCTGGTGCCGGCGGGCATCAGCAACCCTTCGTCGATCAGTCTGGTGCGGGTGGCGGCGGGCAGGTCGGCGACGCGGATTTCGCGGGTTCCGATCGGCAGCAGCGGCAGCTTGAACTGGTGCAGCAGCGCGCTGACGTCCTTGTCGCCGATGACAGCGCGCTGGTCGATGGTCAGCGGGGTGGGGGTGCCGTCGATTCTGGTCTCGAAGTCGACGAAATTGATGGGATCCGACGACGGCAGGGCGATGTTGTCGGCCTCCGACAGGTCGATGTCCGGAAGCGGAAACGCGACGGTCAGGGTCACCGGCTTGCCGGTGGTGTTGGCGAACTGGTAGCGCACGCTGACCCGATCGAGTGCGATACGCAGTTCCTCGCTCTCCATCGCAATATCGTTTGAGCGCACGAACTGAAGTCCGCCAATCGACAGTTCAGCGGCAGAGTCATTGGCTTGTGCGATTGTGCTGACAGCAAGCTGTAACGCTGCGATGGCAATCCCGAACCGGGCAAACGCGCTGGTCATAGCCGTGCCTCCGTGCTGCGTCGCACCATGTCAGTCGATCGGGTGATAGAGATCGCCCCATTCCGACTTCCAGACRCCATCAGGATCACACACCACGATGGCGACCTTCATGTCATTGGCGAGGCGGATGGCCCCCCGATAGGCATCCTGGGCCGGCAACTGGCCGCTGACCTGATCGCTGCTCAGGCGGCCGCCGCTGGCGGATGCCGGAAACACGACAGATCCGGTGGCACCGTCATGGCCCTGTTTCAGCACCAGCGTAATGGCATCGGTCTGGACTTCGCTGACCTGCTCAAATCGGTTCCTGGTCATGGTTTTGCGCCGCAAAGCTGAAAGTGCTCGGAATATCACCACCCGGTGATAGGATTGAACGTAATCGGGATTGCTCGCCACTTATCAATGCACCGCCGCAGCGGTCATGGATTAGTCGATCCGGAGCCACCAACGGTTCGGAGACATCGAGGCGATCATGTTTCGTCAGGCCCACTGGATCTGGATGTTCGTGGCTGGCGCGGTCGGCCTTGCCGAGGGCGGCGCGCGGGCCGACGACGCGGTGGTCCGGGCCTTTGCGTCTGGGGCGACCCCGACCGCGGTGGGGATCGTCCAGGCCAGCCAGGACGTAGAGCTGAACGGGCCGCAGGCGCTGACCGCCGACGGGCAGGGCAATTTGTTCATGCTCGACCAGGTCAACGGACGCATCCTCCAGTTCGATCCCAGGCAGCCGGGAACCGAGCCTAACGTCCTGCAGATGCCCGAGAATGTGCAGCCGACGGATCTTGTCGTGCGCAACAACGACATCATGGTCTGGGATGGCACGGTACGCACGCTGAAGGCGGCCCCCGATCAGTCGACCCGTGGGCTCGGCGGTGACGTGATCCGGCTCGAGGAGGTCAGCACCCGTGATGCCGACGACCGGGTCGCCACCTCCGCGTTTGCACAGATGGGCTCGCAGTCGCCGAGCAGTGCCGCCGACCTGCTCGACCAGAACACCCGTGCGGCCATCGTCAAGAAGACCCGCCAACCCGACCGCCAGTACATCGCCACCCGTGGCAAGGGGTCAGTGATCGCCGACATCATTCCTGACAAGGGCGCGACCAGCGTCCGGGTCGAGATCCAGACCATGACCACCAACGAGACCATCGGCCAGCTCTCCTTGCGCGTGCGCAACCAGCTCGGCACGGTCGAGTTCCTGGAGGTCGACAACAGCGATCGCTTCTACGTGCTGGGCGAGGATATTCCGCCATCGGGCAAGGACGCCTCCACCTTCGTGGCGAGGTATGCCGCGAACGGCCGGCTTGAAGGCGTCTACGAGCTGCCGCTCGAGAACACGCCGTTGACGCGGCGTTTCGTCACGATTTCCGGCGATGGCGAGGTCTACTTCCTTCGCACGAGGCCTGACGGCGTCGACGTGGTCGGCGTCGGCTTTCGGCCGCTCAAGGACGCCACCGTGATCGACCTGCGTCAGTCCAAGGTCGCGGCCAAGCCGGCCGCGCAGCCGGCCAGCAGGTTCAGCGGTATCGCTGCGGTGCGGCCCTCCAACCGTCAGCAGACCATCGAAACCGCATTCGCCTTCGAGGGCGTGCAATGGAAACTGACGCCTGCGAACTATGGCAGCGATCCCGACACCGCCTGCAGCGGCTTCAACCGTATCCGGCGCCCCTGGTACCTGCAGGGCAAGGTCAACCAGGAGGTGCGCGGCGTGCCCTATTGCTGGGGTTGTCACGGCTCGCTGGCGAATTTCCGCCAGCGGATCGAGAGCGGCACGCTGGCCGGCAATGTCTGCACCCGCAACGAGCCGCGCTCCGACGCCGCCGGCGTCGATTGCTCCGCTTTCGTCAGCGCCACCTGGGGGCTGTCGGTGCACTACACCACCGCCGCCATTCCGGCGATTGCCAAGCCCGTGGAGAACCCCTGGGATCTCAAGCCGGGCGATGCGCTGAACAAGCCGGGCTCGCACGTGATGCTGTTCCTGCGTTTCACGCCGGACCGCAAGGCCGAGGTGATGGAAGCCTCGACCGGCGGCTGCAACGGGCGGGTCTGCCGTAACGTCTATCCGCTGGCCAGCCTGCTGGCGCGGGGGTATGCCCCGGTCCGCTTCCGCGCCTTCGCCGATGATCAGATGACGGTATCGGCCAATGCCTACCAGGACGACACGCAAACAGGGCGGGACAGGAAACCGGCGAATATCCGGCGATGAACCGCGGCCGCGGCGGATGCTACAGACAGCGCAGGGATCGGTCGCTCCGGCACGCGCCCCGTAGGCTCAGGCGCAAGGACTCACGAGATCGAGGTGGATCGCGATGAAGCTGAGGCTCGGGAGACGTTGGTTCAGAAGACCTGTCCGGATGGTCGGACAGCTCTGCCTCGCCGTTGTGTGCATCGCCGCGGTCGGTCTGGCGTCACCAATGGCACAGGCCGCCGATGGGCTGGCCATCAACAGCCCCGACGGCGGGATGGTGCGCGGCCTCGTGATCGGCATCGACGACTATCAGCATGTGCGCAAGCTGAAGGGGGCGGTGGCTGACGCCAATGACATTGCCGCGAGCCTGAAGGGCATGGGCGTGCGCGACGTGATCGAGTTGACCGACGCCCAGGCCGACCGCGCCAGCATCCTGCGCGAGATCAGCGCGATGGTCGAGCGCACCAGGATCAACGATCTGGTCTTCCTGTCGATCGCCGGTCACGGCACGCAGGAGCCGGAACGCATCAAGGGCTCCGAACCGGACGGCATGGAGAACGTGTTCCTGCTGCCGGGCTTCGAGACCACGCCGGCCGGATCGCTGCAGCGCATCCTCGGCAGCGAGTTCAACCATTTCATCCGCCAGTTCGAGCTGCGCGGCGCCAAGGTGATCTTCATCGCCGACACCTGCCATGGCGGCGGCATGGCGCGCGACATCGATCCGCGCGCCGCCGAGATGAGCTTTCGCCAGGTGCCGCGCTATACCTTGCTGGTCGACGAGCTGAAGCCGGTGTCGGACAAGAGCGATCCGAAATCCGAGCTCGATTTCGACCGCACGGCCTTTCTTGCCGCCGTCGACCGCAGCACCAAGGCGCCGGAGGTGCGTGTTCCCGGCATCGACGGCCTGCGCGGTGCCCTGAGCTATGCGATCGCCCGCGCCGTGGAGGGGAATGCCGACGCCAACCATGATGGCAAGGTGACGTTGAAGGAGTTGTTCAACAACGTTCGCCAAGTGGTCTATCAGCTGTCCGACCAGCGTCAGAACGTCGTCACCATGTCGTCGCCGAGTCAGACGCCGGAGACCGACATCGCCTTCGAACTGACGCGCGGCGTGGTACTGATGCAGGGGGGAAGCCCGGCGCAGCCGCCTGGGCCGGCTGCGGGGGCGCCGCCGGCCGAGTTGCGCCAGCCGTCGCCGCCGAGCACCGCCGCCGCGCCATCGACCGCAACGAGCGGCGCGCCGTCTCCACGGATTTCGGCGCCGATCCGTCTTGCCGCGCTCGACGGCAAGCTGACCTATTTCCCCAACGTCAAGCCGCGGGACGTCGCGGTGCAGACGGTTCAGCCGACCGACAATCCCGACCTGATCTGGGACCCGGTGTCGCACGACGTCATCGCCTGGGGCGATGTGATCGCCTACGGCGTCGACGTTGCCGATCTGCCGACGGTGGTTGATCGCACCGCCGCGATCCGCGAGCTCAAGCGCATGGCGACGCAATCCCCGCAGGTGATGCGCATCTCGCCCGATGATCGCCAGCATCGCAACGAGCAGACCGTCGAGGTCAACCTTGCGGATGTGGCGTCGCGGGCCGTGGTGCTGTTCAACGTCTCCGGCGACGGCACCATCCAGATGCTGTACCCGATCGGCTCCGACGCATCGCCGGCGACATCAGCGAGTCTGAAGCTGCAGTTGCGGGTGCGTGAGCCGTTCGGCGCTGAGCAGATCGTTGCGGTGACCTCGCAGCAGCGCATGGCGGATCTGGAAAAGGTGTTGATGCAGCTCAACCGGCGCCGCGCGCCGGGACAGGTGATCAAGAGCCTCGAACGTTATCTGCCGGGGGACGCGCGGATCGGGTCGGTCGGCTTCTTCAGTGTGCCCTGATGATGCGAGGAGGGCTCGCCATGTTGCCGGTGAAGACGCCGCACGGACGCGAATGGCGGCCAGTGTGGGTGGCGTTGGTCATCGTCGGAATCTCCATCGTACCGGCGCCCGCGATGCCGCTGCGGCGGGGCCCTGAAATGGCGGTCTCGCAATGGCTCTGGCGTGCGCAGGCGTCGACGCCGGTCAACACCGCCAGCGTGTCACTGCAGATGACGCCGGACAAGACCGTCGGCGTCGGCGGCAAGGTGTCGTTCCGCGTCACCGCCCGCAAGGCCGGCTACGTGGTGCTGGTGGATGTCGATGCCACAGGGCGCATGACCCAGATCTTCCCGAGCCCTGAACTGCTGGCGCAGTCCGGCGAGAAGGACATCAATTTCGTTCGCCCGGGTGAAGAGCTGCAGATTCCGCCCGCGGCTGCCCGGCAGCACGGCTTCGAGTATGTCATTACGCCGCCGACCGGCGCGGCGGCGATGGTGGTGATCTGGAGTGAGCGCCGTGTCCAGCTTCTCGATCTGCCGGACATGCCGCGCAGGCTGCAGGGACCGTCCGACGCATTGAGCTATCTCGCCACCTGGACCAGCGAGTTGCGCGTGCCTGACGGCAGCAGCGGCAAGCTGCTGCCGAGCAGCTGGTCGTTCGACATCAAGGCTTATTCCATCCAGTAGGGGCGTCGCGGCCGGAGGCCAGCTTCGCAGCCATGCGACCCAGCCGCGCGGCCTGCTGCTCTCGGTCAGAATTGTGCGAGCGGCGACACTGATGTAACTTCCAGTTGAGCGCGGGAAACCTCAAGTCGCGAGCATCGGCAAATGAACCGGACGACCATCGGCCTCTATCCGTTGAATCTGATCGTCCTCGGCAATGAGATGCTGTTCGATAGCATTGACGCCGCGGGGGCGCGATCCTTGTGGCGCACCGATGGGACCGCGGCCGGTACGCAAGAAATCGGCGGCCCGCAGAACCAGGGCATCGGCGGTGCCTACGCGCAAGGTCTCCTCCCGCAGGACATGACCGTTTTCAACGGCAAGGTGCTGTTTCAGGGCATGGATTCCTCCGGCCTCGAGGGGCTGTGGATGACTGACGGCACCGCGGCCGGGACGACTGAGATCGGAGGTCTCGGCAATCAGGGCATCGCCAACGCGTCAGTGGCAGCTCTTCAGCCGAGCAGTATGGTCGTGTTCAATGGCAAGGTCTTCTTCCATGGGACTGACAGCGGAGGCTCGAGGGGACTTTGGGTGACCGATGGCACCGCGGCCGGGACCACCGAGATCGGAGGCCTCGGTGATGCCGGTATCAGCGGTGCCTCGTCGGCGGGGATCACGCCCACGGATCTGACAACCTACAACGGTATGCTGTTGTTCTCGGGCAGGGACAATTCGTTCCCCGGCTCGCTCGGGTCGGTCGCATTCTGGAGCTATGGCCTCTGGGTGAGCGATGGCACGGCGGCAGGCACTGTGGAGCTTGGCGGTCTGCAGAACGCGGGGATCAGTGGTGCTTCGTCGGAAGGCCTTCAGCCTACCGATATGACGGTGTTCAGCGGCAAGGTGTTGTTCGCCGGCCTTGACGGGATCTCCCGCTATCCCAATCCCAGCTATGTCGGTCTCTGGGTCACCGATGGCACTGCCGCTGGGACGATCGAGATTGGCGGGCGGCTCAATCAAGCCGTTACCGGCGCCAATCCGGCAGGGCTGCATCCTTCGGACTTGACCGTATTGAACGGTGTGGCGTTGTTTCGGGGATCGGACAGCGCCAACACCGAGCTGAGCCTGACGGGCCAGACCAATGGCCTGTGGGTGACGGACGGCACTGTGGCCGGCACGGTCGAGATCGGCGGCCTCAACGACGCGGGCGTGACAGGCGCGGGCGCGGCCGGCCTCAAACCGCACGATCTCACCGTGTTCAACGGCAAGGTCTACTTCGAGGGGACGGATTCACTCGGCGACCTCGGCCTGTGGGTGAGCGACGGCACGGCCGCCGGCACATATGAGATCGGTGGGCCTGGCAACCGCGGCGTCGTCGGCGCGTCTTCCGCCGGTCTCAATCCATCGTTGATGACCGTGTTCGATGGCAGGCTTGTTTTCAGCGGTGCCGGGACCAATGGCGTATCGACCCTTTGGCAGACTGACGGTACCGCGGCGGGCACCCATCGTATGGGGACGGCGACTCCAAACGACTTTGTCGGCAACGGTGTCAGCGACATCTTCTGGCAAAACACCAGTTCGGGCGCTGTCGGTGAGTGGCTGATGGATTCAAGTGGCAGCGGACAGATTGCGTCCGCCCCCAATCTTGGCGACGCGTCGGGCATTGCCATTCTTGGCACCGGCGATTTCAATGGTGACGGCGCCGCGGACGTGCTCATCGAACAAAGCGACGGCACGCTCGGCGAATGGCTGATGTCGAACGGGCAGATCGCGGCGGCGCCCGGGCTCGGCACCGTGGCTGCCGACGTCAAGGTGGCGGCGATCGGCAAGTTTACCGGTAACGGCATCGACGACATCTTCTGGCAGAACACGTCGACCGGCGAGATCGGCGAATGGCTGATGGATCCCCATGGCAGCGGACAGATCGTGTCGGCGCCGGCGCTCGGCGCGCAGCCGGCGGGTTTGCAGATCCTCGGTGCCGGCGATTTCACCGGTAACGGCACCGACGATGTCTTCTGGCAGCAGAGCGATGGCACTGTCGGCGAATGGCTGATGGCGAACGGGCAGATCAGCGGCGGCATTACGCTCGGTGCCACCCCCGCCGGACTGCAGATTCTGGGATTCGGTGATTTCAACGGTGATGGCACCGATGATGTTTTTTGGCGCAGCGGCAACACCGTGGGCGAATGGCTGATGCAGAACGGCCAAATCCACCAGTCGGTCACGCTCGGCAGTGTCGCTGCCACATGGCAGTTCGTCGGGACTGGCGATTTCACCGGCAATGGCACCGATGATGTCGTCTGGCGTGACGGCATCTCCGGCAACCTGATCGAGTGGCAGATGTCAAACGGCCAGATCAATCAGGCGCCGGTTCTTGGCCAGGTTGGAGCTGACGTGAAGATGACCGTCCACGCCTAGCAGCGGCGTGGCCCGGCGGTGCCGAGCGCGTCCGAGGACGTGTGACGGTGCTGTTCGAGCCGCACATCTGATCGGTGCGGAGTGCAGGCACCTATTTGTGCGTGAAGATGTTGACGCCGGCGGGGACGGTGCCGAGGCCCGGTGCCAGCGAAATCTGACCGTTTGACATCTGCCATTCGCTCAGGCCGCCGGATACACTGTCGCGCCACAACATTCCATCGGCGGCGCTTGCAGAAAACTTGCCGGTACCGATGAATTGCCAGGTCGAGGCCACGTTGCCAAGGGTGATGGACTGCCTGATCTGGCCGTTCTGCATCAGCCATTCGCCGACCGTGTTGCCGCTGCGCCAGACCACGTCGTCGGTGCCGTTGCCTGTGAAGTCGCCGAAGCCGAGAATTTGCAGGCCAGCGGGCGTGCTGCCGAGGGTGATGCCTCTGCTGATCTGCCCGCCGCTCATCAACCATTCGCCGACGGTGCCGTCGCTCTCGCGCCAGAAGATGTCGTCGGTGCCGTCGCCGTTGAAATCGCCGGCACCGAGGATCTGCAGGTCGGCCGGCTGGATGCCGAGCGCCGGAGCAGAGGTGATCTGTCCGCTGCCATGGGGGTCCATCAACCATTCGCCGATCTGGCCGCTCGACGTGTTCTGCCAGAAGATGTCGTCGATGCCGTTGCCGTTGAAATTGCCGATCGCCGCCACCTTGACGTCGGCGGGCACGGTGCCCAGTGTCGGCGCCGCCGAGATCTGCCCGTTCTGGATAAGCCAGGCGCCGAGCGTGCCATCGCTCTGTTCGGTCAGTACGTCGGCGACACCGTCGCCGTTGAAATCGCCGGTGCCAAGTATGGTAGTGCCCAGCGCATTACCGAGGCTTGGCGCAGCGGTAATCTGGCCGCTGCCACCGGAATCCAGCAGCCATTCGCCGATGGCGCCTGACGCGGTGTTCTGCCAGAACAGGCCTCCGATACCGTTGCCAAGAAAGTCATTGCCGACCCCTTTGCCCCACTTGTGGGTGCCGGCTGCCGTGCCATCGGTCACCCAGAGGCTGGAGACACCGTTGGTTTCGGCGCCGCTGAAGACGACCTTGCCGTTGAACACGGTCAATCCCGATGGATTGAGGCCATACTGAGAGGCGTTGAGCACGCCCTGATCTGAAAGACCTCCGATCTCATAAGTGCCGGCGGCCGTACCATCGCTCACCCAGAGGCCGTGGTTGCCGGCGGCATCGGTGCCGTTGAACAATACCTTGCCGTTGAACGCGACCATGTTGGTGGGATTGAGACCTGACGAGGAGGCGCCGGCGACACCGGTGTTGTTGAGGCCGCCGACCTCAATCGTGCCTGCGGCGGTACCGTCGGTCGTCCAGAGGCCGGCGTGGCCGTTGGAATCATAGCCATTCAACACCACCGTGGTGTTGAGCACGGTCATGTTTGACGGATTGAGGCCACCGGAATAAGCGCCGCTGATACCGGCATTGTTCGCGCCGCCGATCTCGATCGTGCCAGCTGCCGTACCGTCGGTCATCCACAATGTCACATTGTCGGGCGCGCGACCGCCCGCACTGTCAAGTCCCGACGAAAACAGGACCTTGCCGTTGAAGACGATCATGTCGTTGGGGTCGAGCGCCCAAGTCACGCCGCTGATGCCGGCATTGCCGCGGCCGCCAATCTCGGTCGTGCCGGCGGCAGTGCCGTCGGTGATCCAGAGACCGCGGCTGAAGATGGGGTTGCCGCGAATCCCGATACCGGGCTGTGCGGGAACAGTGTCGTAGCCGTTGAACAGGAGCTTCCCGTTGAAGACCGTCATGTCACTGGGATTCAACCCGTTGGCGGCATTGGTCACGCCTGCGTTGCCAACTCCGCCGATCTCGGTTGTGCCAGCCGCGGTGCCGTCCGATATCCACAAGCCGCGAACGATGCTGCTGTCGTAGCCGTTGAAGACAACTTTGCCGTTGAAACCGGTAATGTCGAAGGGGGCTAGACCACCACTCGACGGAGCGCCGGTGACGCCCTGATTGGCGAGGCCGCCGATTTCAACCGTGCCGGCGGTTGTTCCGTCGGTGACCCAAAGGCCATATGAGCTGCTGGAGTCTTGACCAAGAAAATAAGCCGACGCCCCGACGACGCTCACGTTCAACGGTGCCAGACCGTAGCGATATGCGCCGGTTACGCCCAGGCCGCCCAGCCCTCCGATTTCCACTGTGCCGGCGGTGGTCCCGTCGCTCACCCAAAGGCTGCGCCGGTTGGATGAATCCAGCCCGTTGTAGAGGATCTTGCCGTTGAAAAGCATGATGTTCAAAGGATAGAGACCGATCATGTTGACCGCCAACTGTCAGATGAAAAACGTCTTGTGATTGCAATCTTAGCGGGGTGCGCGGCCTGGTGACAATGCCGTCGGCGGACCTTCAGTGCTCCGCAAGGCTTTCGCGCAGCCGCGCCACTTGCGGACGCAGTGCTTCGCAGCGCAGCTCGCGTTCGAAGCGCAGCACGCCGTCCCGCGACGGAGCGCTGCGCAGCCGCGCCAGCGCGGCGCGATCCTGCTCGCAGGCCTGCTTCTGCGCTTCGGGTGAGGACGACACTGTCGGTGGCGTCACCGTGGCCTGGCGATCCTGTGTGACATCGGTGGCGGCATTGGCCAGCGGCGCGTCCGGCACGCTGCCAGCGAGCGCCAGACTCTCGCGCAGCCGCGCCACCTGCAAGCGCAGCCGGTCGCAGCCGAGCTCGCGCTCGAATGCGACCACGTCAGGATAGGACGGATTGGCGCGCAGCCGGGCAAGGCGCGCCTCGGCCTGCTTGCACGCCTCGGTCTGCTCGGCCGCAGGCGCGGACGGCTGGCTTTTGAGATCTGCGAGGCGCTCCGGAGGTTTTGCCGGCGCGGGAGGCGGGGGCGACGCGAGGGGCGGGGGATTGTCGAGCGCCATGGGCTGAGGCGGCGCGACCGGTGTCAGGATACCGGAGCCCGGCGGCGCAAGGCTCTCGCGCAGGCGCGCGACCTGCGGCCGCAAGCGATCACAGGTCAGCTCGCGCTCGAACTGGACGATGTCGGCGAGCGCCGGATTGGCGCGCAGCCGGGCCAGCCGCGCGGCGTCCTGGTCGCAGGAAGCCGTGGTGGCGGTCGGTGGGGGCGGCGTCTCGGCTTTGGTGTCCTTCTGGTCGAGCCGTTCGATCCCGGCGACCTTTTGCGGTGGGCGCTGGGCTTCGGCGGCGGCCTTCTGGCGTTGCTCGTCCTGCTGGCGCAGCGTGGCTTCGCGTTCGGCGCGGGTGCGTTCGGCCTCGGCTTGCCTTGCGCGCTGCTGCTCATCCTGCTTGCGTTGCTCTTCGGCCCGCCGTTGGTCGTCGAGACGGCGCTGCTCGTCGGCCTTGCGCAGCGCGGCCTCCTGATCGGCGCGGCGCTGGTCTTCCTGCCGCCGCGCTGCTTCTTCCTGGCGGATCTGCTGCAGCTGCTTCTCCTGGGCCTGCAGTTCGAGGTGCTGGATGCGGTAGCGGGCGTCCGGAACGTAGCTCGACGACGGATATTTGCTGACGAAGTCCCGCAGCACCGCGGGGTCCGACGATTCCTTCACGACGTCGTACGCGGTGCGGTCGGTCTGGTTCAGGTAGTAATCGCTGAGCAGCGAGACATAGGTTTCCGGCCGCTGCCGCCCGCCGGTCTCGGTGTTGACGTCGGCAGCGACGCGGCGGAACAGCTGCTCGATCTCCAGCCCGGGCTCCTTCAGCCGCTTGAGGAAGGCGCGGGTGAACGGGCTGTTGCGGCCGCTGCCGTCGGCGGCCACCTCGTCGGCGGCGGTGGAATAGGCGATTACCATGCCTTGCGTCTTGTCGATGCGGGCGAGGCCGCGCTGGCCCCCGAGCGCGCGGCTCTCGCCTGTGGTGCGGCGACGGATCGACTCCACGATGGGGTTGTTGCGGCAGGCGTCGAGGATCATCACCTTGACGCCGGTGGCGCGGTCGAGGGCGGCGCGCACGTCATCGATCGGCATCAGCTGGTAGCGCAGGCTGACCTCGTCCTCGACCTCGGCGTCGGTCGGAATGAGATAGTTGCGCCCCTGATACTGCAGCGCGTGGCCGGCATAGAAGAACAGCGCCGCGTCGGAATCGGTGGCGGCGCGGGCGAACCGCGCCATCGCCAGGTCCATGTCGCGCTTGCTGGCGTCGGTCGCCTTCAGCACCTCGAAGCCGACGGCGCGCAGCGCGTCCGCGACATCTTCGGCATCGTTTTTCGGGTTGCTCAGCGTCAGCGCCGGGTTGCCGTAATGGGCGTTGCCGACGATGAGCGCAATGCGCCGGTCCGCCTCAGCGCGGCCGACCGAGCCGAGCAGCAGCGCTGCGACGCATGCCGCGCCGATCCAGATGGAGAGCGGCCTTCTCATGTCACACTCCGGGCGTGCCGGATGGCCGGTCGTTCATTCGTAGCGGTACCTCCAGCGATACTTGCGCTTCTTCTTGGCCGGCGGTTTCTTCCCCGTGACGGTCGCCGTGACTTCGATCGGGGCCGAATAGATCGGCGGGTCGTGCGGCACGTGGTTCTCGTCTGCGAGCAGCAACTGCAGCTTGTGGCGTCCCGGCGTCAACGTGACCTTGGCTTCCGTCTGGCCCGCGCCGAAGTGCAGGTGATTGAAGTCATTCGGTATAGGTTGGTCGAACGGCGGCAGATCCGTGTCGATCAACAGGTGGTGATGTCCCGTATTGACCTTCTCGAAGCCGGCTGGGGCGACCCCCATGCCGTTCAGGCCGAAACGGATCACCGGATTGAGCGTCACATAAGCACCGTCGGTCGGGTAGACGAAATAGACCTTGGCGCCCGGCGGCGAGGGATGGCGGCCGGCATGTCCATCGTGTCCGCCATGCCCGGCGGATGCGGCCGCGGCGGGCGCAGCCGTGCCCTCCACCACATGCACGCGGATACGCTCGGACATCAGCGGTGGCGAATTGGGGATGTGGTTCTTGTCGCCGAGCAGCAACTGCAGGGTGTGGTCGCCCGGCGCCAGCGTCACCTCCGCTTCGGTTTGTCCCGCGCCATAGTGCAGGTGGTTGAAGTCATTGGGGATTGGTTGGTCCATCGGCGGCGGATCGGTGTCGATCAGCAGGTGATGATGACCTGAGTTTTCCTTGTCGGATCCGGCAGGCGCGACGCCCATGCCCCTCAGGCCGAAATGTACGGTGAACTTGCCAGGAACGGTCTGGCCGTCCTTGAGATCGATGAAATAGACCGCCGAACCTGCCGGGGACGGCGTCGGGCCACCGGACTTCTGGGCTTGGGCGACGGTGGTGAAAAGGCCTGCAACAACCAGACACGAGACCGCAAACGCGGTCGCTGCGCGTGAGAGCACGAGTTCCTCCATCAACATTGCGGCCGCTGGCGCAACACTGCCAGCCGCCCGAACACGTCAAGGACCTGGTCCCTCGCAGGTGGTGAAATGATACACTGGAATTGCCGAAAGGGAAGTTGGCGGTCAGGCGCGGCATCACCGCGGCGTTGGCGCGGCGGTACAATTTTCTTCAACTGCTGCGATCGTTTGATGGCAGTGATGCTGCGGCGCGTCGAAGATCCCTGGCTTTGAACCGCCCGGCTTTTTGTCCTACCCATCCCATGGGGCGCCATGGATCATGCTACTGTGGTTTTGGATTTGACCTTCGCGTGACGGGCTCGCGGCGATGTCGAAGCGAATGTCAGATCCAGCGCACGAGCGGCGCGCAATGGCGGGAACGCCACGTCGATGGGGCTATGATGGTCAGATTGCTTGTCCTTTTGGCTGGCCTGTGGGCGACGAGCCTGCTGGCTGCACCGCTCGGCCGTCCCGCCCCGGATGCGGGCGCCACCACGCCGCGCCATGATGTCCTGGTGATTGCCGCGCCACAGGCCGTGCCTGAGCCCGGCGAAATTGTCCGGGACTGTCCGGAGTGCCCGGAACTGGTGGTGGTTCCGTCCGGGGACTTCGACATGGGCGGCCGTGACACGCCGTTCGAGGCGCCGCCGCACAAGGTGACGATCGCAACGCCGTTCGCGATCGCACGCCGCGAAACCACGTTCGCCGAATGGGACGCCTGTGTTGCCGACGGCGACTGCAAATATCGCCCGGACGACCATGGCTGGGGGCGCGGCCCGCAGCCGGTGATCGACGTGAGCTGGGAGGATGCCAAAGTGTTCGTGGCCTGGCTCACGCGCAAGACCGGCCGCGCCTATCGCCTGCCGAGCGAGGCGGAATGGGAATATGCCGCCCGCGCGGGCACCACCTCGAAATACTGGTGGGGCAAGGATGTCGGCAAGGGCTATGCCAACTGCGACGGCTGCGCCGACACTTCCCTGCACAAGACCATGCCCGGCGGTTCGTTCCGGCCGAACGGCTTCGGCCTCTACGACACGGCCGGCAATGCCTATGAATGGGTCGAGGACTGCTGGAACGACAACTATTCCAAGGCGCCCAAGGACGGTTCAGCCTGGACCACCGGACAATGTCGGCAGCGCGTGCTGCGCGGCGGCTCGTTCGCCAACAAGCCGAACCTCGCCACATCAAGTGCGCGGTTTCGCTATGACATCGATGTGCGCTACTACGCCAACGGTTTTCGTGTGGCGCGTGATCTGAAATGACGATGGCCCGATCGCGGCGACCGTCGGCCGGCCGTCAGCGTTTACGGGCCTTGCGTGTCGGCGTGCGGCTGGTGTCGGGCACCGCGCCGCTGGCGTATTTGCCGAGCACGCGAGCGAATGCCGCGACCGCCGGAGCGATCGAACGGCCTGTCCGGGTGATCAGGGCGATGTCGCGCGTCAGGCCTGGCTCCAGCATGGCCGCGGAAATGTCGAGCGCGCGGGCCGCCGCAAGGGCATAAGTCGGCAGCACCGCGACGCCGAGGCCGGCTTCCACCATCGCCAGGGCGGTGGTGATCTGCGCCACCTCATAGGCCGGCACCAGCTTGATCTCAGCGGTCTCGAAGCCGACCTCGACCAGCAGACGGATGCCGCTGTCACGGGTCAACGTCACCAGCGAGAGGCCGTCGAGTTCGCGCCATTGCACCGCAGTGCGGCGGGCCAGCGGGTGCTGCGCCGCGCAGAACACCATCAGGCTGTCACGGGCGAGCCGCGTCGACACGATGCCGTCCTCGCCGGCGTGGAAGGTGCCGATCCCGCAGTCGACCTGGCCTGAGCGCACCAGCTCGACGATCTGGTCGGTGCGGGCATCGATCAGGCGGACCGTGAGGCCCGGATACTGCTGGCGGAATTCGGCGATGGCGCGCGGCACGATGGCGGCGGCGAGGAGAGGGGGGGCGGCGATCACGACGCGGCCGCGCTTGCGCTCGGCAAGTTCATGGGCGTTACGCGCGGCGAGCTCGAGATCCTCGATGATCTTGGCCGCGATGTTGCGAAACTCGGCGCCGCCCTCGGTCAGCTCGACCCGGCGCGTCGTGCGGTCGAACAGGCGGATGCCGAGCTCGGCCTCGAGGTCGCGCACCTGCTGCGACAGCGCGGGCTGCAGGGTGTGCAGCTTCTCGGCGGCGCGGGTGAAGCTGCCGAAAGCTGCGACCTGCAGGAAAGCCTGGATTTGGCGGACCGTGATGTTCATGGCAATTCATATTGTTCTCGTTATGAATAAATAAGAATTATAAGCATTGCAACTTAAACGCTCGCGCCGCCTAATCACGCCATGACGCGGGACATCACGGCCTCGAGCAACAGCACGCTCCGCCCCAACCGAACGGGCGGCCACGGACTGTTCCGACCGGATGGCGGAAGCGCCGATGCGCTCGCTGCGGCCCGCCAGCTTTTTCATCCTGTCCGAACACGGATCTCCCGAGGCTCTTGACGATGGCGCAGTATCCCGATCTCCAGCTCTATATCGGCGGCTCCTGGCGGAAGGCCGCGTCGGGGCTGCCCGTCATCAATCCCGCGGATGAGACCGTCATCGGCACCGTGCCGGTCGCAACCCGCGCCGACCTCGACGACGCGCTGGTCGCGGCGGCCGAAGGCCTGAAGGTGTGGAGCCGCACCGCGCCGGCGAAGCGCGCCGAGATCATGCTCAAGGCCGCGGCCTTGATGCGCGAGCGTATCGAGGAGATCGCGTTCGCGATCACGCTGGAGCACGGCAAGCCGATCGCCCAGGCGCGTCTCGAGGTCATCCGCGGCTGCGAGTTTTTCGAATGGGATGCGGCCGAGGGGCTGCGGACTTACGGTCGCGTCATCCCGAGCGAACCCGGCATCAAGTACATCGTGCTGCATCGGCCGATCGGCGTGGTGGCGGCGTTCTCGCCATGGAATTTTCCGATGAGCCAGCCGGCGCGCAAGATCGGCGGCGCGCTTGCCGCAGGCTGCTCCATCATCATCAAGGCTGCAGAGGAGACGCCGGCGGGCGCGCAGCACATTGTCCGCGCCTTCCATGATGCCGGGCTGCCGCCGGGCGTGCTCAACCTGGTATTCGGCGTGCCGGCGGAAATCTCCGAATATCTCATTCCGCAGGATCCGGTGCGTCTCGTCGCCTTCACGGGATCGACCGCGGTCGGCAAGCGCCTCACCGAAATGGCGGGACGCCATGTCAAGCCGGTGTTGATGGAGCTCGGCGGCCATGCGCCGGTGATCGTCTGTGACGACGTCGACCCCGTCGAGACCGCGGTCATGTCGGCGGTCCGCAAGATGCGCAACGCCGGCCAGGTCTGCACGTCGCCGACCCGCTTTTTCGTGCAGGAGCCGCTCTACGACCGTTTTGTCAGGGCGTTCGCCGAGAAGGCGCGGGCGATCACGGTCGGCAACGGCCTCGACGCCGGCACCGACATGGGTCCGCTCGCCAACCATCGCCGCATCGAGGCAATGGAGACGCTGGTCGCCGATGCCCGGGCCAAGGGCGCGCGGTTGCTCGCCGGTGGTGAACGGCTCGGCAACCGCGGCTACTTCTTCGCACCGACCGTGCTGGCGGATGTCCCCGACGAGGCCCGCGCGATGTCCGAGGAGCCGTTCGGTCCACTGGCGCTGATCAATCCGGTCAAGACGCTCGACGAAGCGCTGGCCAAGGCCAACGCACTGCCGTTCGGCCTCGCCGCCTATGCCTTCACCCATTCGGCGCGCAACGCCGACCGTCTCGCCGAGGGCATCGAAGCCGGCAATTTTTCGATCAATACGCTGGAGGCGTCGGTCGCGGAGACGCCGTTCGGCGGCGTCAAGGAGAGCGGCTTTGGTCGCGAGGGCGGCGCCGAGGGGCTGTCGCATTACACCGTGGTGAAGAACGTCTCGCACCGGCTGGCGTGAGCGCGTCGCGCCGGCGCTCGCTGCCGGCGTTCAGGGGATTGGACAGGACAATGAAGTACAGCAAGAAAGACGCCAAGGCTTACGCGAAGGCCAACATGAAAGGGATCTGGGCAGCGGCCCTGATGCCGTTCAGGCCGGACCTGTCGATCGACGAGGACGGCTTCCGTCGCAACGTCGCGCACTGGACCGGCGATCTCGGCATCGACGGCCTGTTCATCGCCGGCAAGCAGGGCGAGTTCTTCTCGATGTCGGTCGAGGAGCGCAAGCGCTCGTTCGAGCTGGCGGTGGCGGCCAGCGAAGGGCGCGGCGCGACCATCATGTCGTGCTCCGACCAGAACATGGATGTGGTGATCGACCTCGCGCGCCATGCGCAGCGGGTGGGC
This sequence comes from Bradyrhizobium sp. 2TAF24, assembly GCF_052115025.1. NCBI lineage: Bacteria > Pseudomonadati > Pseudomonadota > Alphaproteobacteria > Hyphomicrobiales > Nitrobacteraceae > Bradyrhizobium > Bradyrhizobium sp. 2TAF24. The sequence goes on from NZ_JBFRFW010000015.1 coordinate 153,889, forward strand.
GCCGATTACATCGTGGTGCACGCCCCGGTGCTGCATTTCTTCAAGGCGCACGACGAGACCGTGCTGAACTACTATCGCACCATCGCGTCCAAGGTCGATATTGGGATTGCGCTGTGGAGCCATCCCGACAGCGGCTACCTGCTGTCGCCGCAGCTGTGCAACCAGCTCGCCGACATCGAGAACGTGGTGGCGATCAAGTACAGCGTGCCACGGCCGATGTACCAGGAATTGACGCGGCTCGCCTCCGACCGCATCCAGGTCAGCACAGCGTCTGAGGAGGAATGGTTCGACAACATCGTCGAGCTCGGCTGGCGCCTGTATCTCTGTTCGTCGCCGCCGTACCTGCTGCAGAGCGCGGTCGACCGCCGCATGCGAACCTACACCGATCTCGCCTTCGCCGGCCGCATCGATGAGGCGCGCGCGGTGCGCGACAGCCTCGATCCAGTGCGCGCGGCACTGCGCACCACGCGTCCGGCGGAAAAGCCGCACGCGCATCAGAAATACTGGCAGTCCCTGCTGGGACAGGCCGGCGGCGCGGTGCGTCCGCCACTGCTGGAGCTGACCGAGGAAGAGAAGGCTGCCACGCGCAGGGCGTTCGAGGCCTGCGGTCTGCAGACCGGACAGGCGCAACGGGCGGCGGGTTGACGCATGGCCGCGGTCGTGACTTGGCGTGGCCATTGAAAACGATGATACCCGGGCGAGACAATACCAACGATCGCGGCCGGGCGTTGCGACGGACAAGGGAGAGAGGCGATGAGCGAACTGGGACGGCTGCGGGCCTTCAATTTCGCGAAATGGATCGACGAGCACCAGCATCTGCTGAAGCCGCCGGTCGGCAACCAGCAGATCTGGAAGGACGCCGATTTGATGGTCACCGTGGTCGGCGGTCCCAACCGGCGCACCGACTTTCATGATGACCCCGTGGAGGAGTTCTTCTACCAGCTGCGCGGCGACATGGTGCTGAAGGTCGTCGATGGCGGCAAGCACTACGACGTGCCGATCCGAGAAGGCGAAATCTTTCTGCTGCCACCGCATGTGCGTCATTCGCCGCAGCGTCCGCAGGAGGGCTCGGTCGGCCTCGTGGTCGAGCCCAAGCGCCCCGACGGCATTCTCGATGCCTTCGAGTGGTACTGCTTCGAGTGCCAGGGGCTTGTGCACCGGGTCGAGGTCGATCTCGAGAGCATCGTCGACGACCTGCCGCCGCTGTACCGCGCGTTCTACGGCAACGAGGCGGCGCGCACCTGTCCGCATTGCAAGACCATGCATCCGGGCAAGGAGCCGCCGGCGGGCTGGGTGAAGCTGTAGGCGCGGCCACAATCAACAAAAAGGGGGAGAGCATGAGGGGTTTCAAGATTGCAGCTGCGGCGATGCTCGCGGCTCAGATCGCGTGGATCGCACCTGCATCGGCGCAGGAGCCGGTCAAGATCGGGCTGATCACCTCGTTGTCGGGGCCGGGTGGCTATCTCGGTCAGGACATTCGCGACGGCTTCGAGCTCGCGATCAACATGGGCGGCGGTAAGCTCGGCGGCGTGCCGGTGCAGGTGGTCGTCGAGGACGACGGCGCCAAGCCTGGGCAGGGCAAGCAGATCGCCGACCGCTTCCTGAAGAACGACAAGATCAGGATTTTCACCGGCATCGTGTTCTCGAACGTTGCCGGCGCCACGGTGCCCGACGTGCTCGATGCCGGGGCGATCTATGTCAGCCCCAATGCCGGCCCGTCGACCTTCGCCGGCAAGGGCTGCCATCCCAACTATTTCGTCGTGTCGTGGCAGAACGATTCCCTGCACGAGAGCGCGGGTGAGCTTGCGAGCAAGCTCGGCTACAAGAGCGTCTATCTCGTTGCTGCGAATTACCAGGCCGGCAAGGACGCGCTGGAGGGCTTCAAGCGCTTCTACAAGGGCCATATCGCCGGCGAGAGCTTCACGCGCCTGGACCAGACCGACTTTGCCGCCGAATTCGCCCAGATCCGGTCGGCCAATCCCGAGGCGGTGTTCCAGTTCGAACCAGGCGGCCTCGGCATCGCCTTCCTGCGCCAGTACCAGCAGGCGGGCCTGAAGGACAAGATCCCGATGGTGGTGGCCGCGCCCTCGCTCGACGCCGTGACGCTCGCCGTGGTCGGCGAGGCCGGCCTCGACGTCAACGTCACCTCGCACTGGAATTCGGACTTCGACAATCCCGCCAACAAGGCCTTCATGGCGGCCTGGGACAAGACTTACCAGCGTCCGGCGACCTACTACGCCAGCCAGGGCTACGATACGGCACTGGCGATCGGCGCGGCGCTCAAGGGCACCGGCGGCAAGCTCGATGACGTCAACGCCTTTCGTCAGGCGATGCTGAAGGCCGATTTTCTGTCGACCCGTGGTGCGTTCAAGTTCGGTTCCAACCAGCACCCGGTGCAGGACTGGTGGGCGCTGAAAGCCGAGAAGGCCGCGGATGGCAAGCTCGTGCTCGCCACCAAAGGCAAGATCCTGTCCGATCACGGCGACGCCTACGCCAGGGATTGCAAGTTCTAGGACGGATGATGACGCGCTGGCTGATGAGGTTGCAGGTCCAGGTGCTGATCGCCATCGTTGCCGGCGTGGCCCTTGGCCTGGCGGCGCCGGTGACGGCGGTGGCCATGAAGCCGTTCGGCGACGCCTTCGTGGCGCTGCTGCGCATGCTGATCGGCCCGATCGTGTTCTTCACGGTCGTGCACAGCCTCGCCGCCATCAAGGATATGCGCCGGCTCGGCCGGCTGGCGCTGAAGACGCTGGTCTACTTCGAGGTGGTCAGCACGATCGCGATGCTCCTGGGGTTCGCGGCCGTCAACATCGTGCAGCCGGGGCAGGGCCTGCATGCCACAGCATTCGGGGCGCCGCTGCCCAACAGCGTGGCGGCCAGCGAGGCGTTCTCTTTCGCGACGTTCCTGCTGCACATCATTCCAGCCAATCCGGTCGATGCATTCGCCCGCGGTGACGTGCTGCAGATCCTGTTCATCTCGGTCATCGCCGGGCTTGCACTTGGCGCGCTGCGCGAGCCCGCCTCCGTGCTGGTGCGCGGCATCGAGGAAGGGCAGCGCCTGCTGTTCATCGTGCTCGACTGGATCATGCGGTTCGCGCCGGTCGGCGCGTTCGGGGCGATGGCGGCGACGGTCGGCGGCTACGGCAGCGGCGCACTGGCGCATCTTGCTGCGGTCGTGGTGCTGTTCTTCGCCTGCGCGGCCCTGTTCGTGCTGGCCGTTCTGGGCGCCGTCGCGGCGCTCGCCGGGCTGTCGATCATCCGGATCCTCGGGCTGATCCGCGAAGAGATCATGCTGGTGTTCAGCACCTCCTCGAGCGAGGTGGCGTTTCCGCGGCTGATGCAGAAGCTCGCGCGCGCCGGCTGTGATGAGGCGGTGGTCGGTTTCGTGCTGCCGGCTGGCTACAGCTTCAACCTCGACGGCACGTCGCTGTACATGGCGATCGGCGTCGGCTTCATCGCCCAGGCGACCGACACGCCGTTTCCCTGGACCGCGCAACTGACGCTGCTGGCGGTGCTGCTGCTGACGTCGAAGGGTGGGGCGACCGTCGCTGGCGGCTCGTTCATCAAGCTCGCGGCGACGCTGCAGAGCACCCGCGCCCTGCCGCTTAGCGGCCTTGGCTTGCTGTTCGGCGTCGACCGTTTCATGGCGCTGTGTGGCGGCCTCACCAACATGATCGGCAACGCGGTCGCGGTGCTGGTGATTGCCCGCTGGGAAGGGGCGCTCGACCGGGCGAAGTTCGATGCCGCCTGCCGGCGAGATGCGCTTGCAGAGTCGTCCGCGACAATCTGGACCGGTCCGGTGTCTGATGCGCCGGCCGTTGAGCCCGTGAGCATTCCGGGACGGACGCCATGATCCTCGTCGAGCAGATCCTCAATGGTGTCCAGTTCGGCCTGACGCTGTTTCTCATGTCGGCGGGCCTGACCCTGATCTTCGGCATCATGGGCGTCATTAATCTTGCACATGGCTCGCTGTACATGATCGGGGCTTATGCGGCCGCGCTGGTGGCGGCACAAGCCGGGTCGGTGTGGCTCGCGCTCGGCGGCGGCCTTGTGGCGGCGGCCGCCAGCGGCGTTCTCATCGAGTATGCCGTGGTGCGCCGGCTCTATGCACGCGATCATCTCGACCAGGTGCTGGCGACCTTTGCCCTGATCCTGATCGTCAACCAGGGCGCCAACATGCTGTTCGGCCGCCAGCCGCTGTTCGTGGCGATTCCGCCGGCGCTGTCGGGCTCGGTCAGGCTGCTGCCGGGCCTCGACTATCCGCTGTACCGGCTGCTGGTGATCGCGCTCGGTCTTGCGGTCGCCGGAGGCCTGTTTGTACTGATCAGCCATACCCGTGTCGGCATGCTGGTGCGTGCCGGCGCCACCCATCGCCAGATGGTGCGGGCGCTCGGCGTCAATGTCGCGCTGCTGTACACGGCGGTGTTTGGCCTCGGAGCGCTGCTGGCGGGACTTGCGGGTGTCATCGCGGGGCCCATTACCTCGGTGCAGGTCGGGATGGGCGAGCAGATCCTGATCCTCGCTTTCGTCGTGGTCGTGATCGGTGGCCTCGGCTCGGTACGCGGGGCGTTCTTCGGCGCACTTGCGGCCGGCCTCGTCGATACGCTGGCGCGGGCGTTCCTGCCGATGCTGCTGCGTCAGGTGATGGCCGGTTCCAATGCCGACGCGCTGGCGAGCGGCCTGTCGGCGATCAGCATCTATCTGCTGATGGCGCTGGTGCTGTTGATCCGCCCGCAGGGGCTGCTGGCGGGGCAGCCATGACGTCGGACTCACTGGACAACGGCAGCGCACGATCGGTGCCACCGCTTATGACGCTGCGGAGCGCCGTGGCCGTGGTGGCGATTGCGGCGCTGCTCGCGCTGCCGATGGCGGCGAACGCGCTGAACGTGCCATCGGCAACCGGCCTGATGACACAGGTGGCCATCTACACCATTGCCGCGATGAGCCTGAATCTGGTCCTCGGCTATGGCGGTCTCGTCACCTTCGGCCACGCGGCGTTCTTCGGCGTCGGCGGCTATGTGGTCGGCATTCTCTACCAGCATTTTGCCCAGCGCAGCGCCTTTCTCGACCTCGTACCGGGCACGGACAGCCTTCCGCTCGCGCTGCTCGCCGCCGTGGTGGTCGGGGCGGCGGCGGCGGCGCTGATCGGCAGCCTGTCGCTGCGCACCAGTGGCGTGCCCTTCATCATGATCACGCTGGCGTTCGCCCAGATGCTGTTCTTCCTGTTCGTGTCGCTGAAGACCTATGGCGGCGACGATGGCTTGATGATGCGCCGGCGCGACGTGCTGCCGCTGGTCGATGCGCGGGATGACGTCGTCTATTACTACATCTGCCTTGGCCTCGCGGCCGCGTGGTTCGTACTGACCGCATGCCTCGTGCGCTCGCGCTTCGGCGTGGTGCTGTCCGGTCTGCGCCAGAACGAGCGGCGCATGATCGCGATCGGCATCGCGCCGTACCGCTATCGCCTGGTCGCATTCATCATCGCCGGCGGTGGCGCGGCACTTGCCGGCGCGTTGATGGCGAACCATCTGCGCTTCGTCAGCCCCGACATGATGCACTGGACCAAGTCCGGCGAGCTGATGATGATGGTCATTCTCGGCGGCGCCGGCACGCTGGTCGGGCCGATCCTCGGTGCCGCCGCCATGGTGGTGCTGGAGACGGCGCTCGCCGCCCGGACCGAGAACTGGCAGCTCTATCTCGGCATCATCCTGCTGGCGATCGTGATGCTGAGCCGCGGCGGCCTCGCGGCGCTGGTGCGGCGGATCGGAGGGCGGCCATGACGCCGGCGCTCGAACTGCGCGGTGTGTGCAAGCGCTTCGGCGGCCTGACGGCAACCGATCAGGTCAGCCTGTCCGTGCCGACCGGCGCGTTGCATGCCCTGATCGGGCCGAACGGGGCCGGCAAGACCACGCTGATCAATCAGGTGGCTGGTGAACTTCGTCATGACACAGGGGCGATCCTGCTCGATGGCGTCGAGGTTGGCGCCCTGTCGCCCTGGCAGCGGGTTCACCGTGGGCTCGCGCGCACCTTCCAGATCACCCAGCTGTTGTCCGACGAGACCGCCCGCGACAATGTCGCTGTGGCGGTGCAGGTGCGCGAGGGCCACAGCTTCCGCTTCTTCGCCAATGCCCGGAGGCATGGTGATGCCAACAGGCAGGCGATTCAACTGCTGCAGGAGGTCGGACTTGCTGGTTGCGCGGCGACGCGCGTCTCCGATCTCGCCCAGGGGGAGCGCAAGCAGCTCGAACTCGCGGTCGCGCTGGCGACGCGGCCATCGCTGCTGCTGCTCGACGAGCCGATGGCGGGGCTCAGCCCGGTCGAGAGCCAGGCCATGGTCGCGCTGCTGCGCCAGCTCAAGGGCAGGGTGACCATCGTGCTGGTCGAGCACGACATGGATGCGGTGTTCGCGCTGGCCGATCGCATCTCGGTGCTGGTGTATGGGCGCGTGATCGCGAGTGGCACCGCCGAGGAGATCCGTTCCGATCCGGCGGTCCGCACCGCCTATCTCGGCGAGGGCGACGAAGCATGCTGACGCTGACCAACCTGCGGGCCTCCTACGGTGCGAGCCAGGTGCTGTTCGACGTCAACCTCGAGGTGCCGGACGGCCGCATCGTCACGCTGCTTGGCCGCAATGGCATGGGCAAGACGACGACGGTCCGCGCCATCATGGGCCTGGTGGCTGCCAGCGATGGCATCGCGTTCGATGGCGCTTCGCTCGGCGGAGCGACGCCCGAGGTGATCGCACGGCGCGGCATCGGCCTCGTGCCAGAGGGGCGGATGGTGTTTCCGACGCTGACCGTGCGCGAGAACCTCGTCGCCACCGCGTCCAACCGCGGTGGCCGCGCCGAGCCGTGGACCGAGCAACGCATCTATCGCCTGTTTCCGCGGCTGCAGGAGCGCGCGCGGCAATATGCGGGCACACTGTCCGGCGGCGAGCAGCAGATGCTGGCGATCGGCCGGGCGCTGATGACCAATCCGAAGCTGCTGATCCTCGACGAGGCGACCGAAGGCCTAGCGCCGATCGTGCGCGGCGAGATCTGGCGTTGCATCGCGACGCTGAAGGAGCAGGGGCAGTCGATCCTGCTGATCGACAAGAATATGGCTGTGCTGAAGCGGCTCGCCGATCATCATTACATCCTCGAGAAGGGGCGCACGGTGTGGAGCGGCGACAGCGCTGCCCTCGAACGCGACGCTGCGGCCATCGAGCGGTATGTCGGGCTATGAGCACCGCAAGCAGGAAACCGTTGCGCATTGCGTTCGTCGGCTGGGGCGCGATCGCCCGGCGGGTCGCGGAACTGCTGACCACGCGCAACGACGATATCGCGATCGCCGGCATCGCGACCCGACAGGCGCCGGCCAGCGATCGCGAACTGCCGGCCGGCGCATGCTGGTTGCCGTCGCCGGACGCGTTGCGTGATCTTGCCCCCGATCTTGTGATCGAGGCCGCGGGCCGCGCTGCGGTCGAGGGGTGGGGGCTTGCGAGCCTGCGTCATGCCCCGGCATTTGTCGTCTGTTCGACAAGCGCTTTCACCGATGACGCACTGCTGAGCCGTCTTGTCGACGAGGCCGAGCGCTGCGGCAGCCAGATCCTGGTGCCGCCGGGAGCGCTCGGCGGCCTTGATGCGCTGGCTGCCGCCGGACGGTTGCCGCTCGACCGCGTCAGTCATCGCATCGTCAAGCCGCCAGCCGCGTGGCGGGGAACGGCGGCCGAGGAGCTGATCGATCTCGCGACGCTGACGTCGGCGCAGGCGTTTTTCACCGGCACCGCGCGCGAGGCCGCCGCTCGTTTTCCGGCGAACGCCAACGTGGCTGTCATTTCCGCGCTGGCCGGCGTCGGCCTCGATCGTACGGAAGTGATGCTGGTAGCGGATCCCGCCGCGGCGTTGAACAGCCATCACCTCAGCGCGCGAGGCGATTTCGGCTCGCTCAGCGTTACGGTTGAGAACCGGCCGTTCGCCGCCAATCCGAAGACGTCGGAGCTGACCGCACTCAGCGTGGTGCGGCTGATCGAGGGGCGCAGCCGTTCGCTCAGCCTGTAAAGGCGCAGACCATTGGAATGTGCCCACGGCCTGGGCTTGCGCCGGACGGCTGGTTGCGGGAAGACGGCGTTCGGAGGTTCTTGAAATCATGATCGTGACGCGTCCGGCGACGGCGGCCGATGCGGCCGCCATCTCCACCCTGCTTGAAGCCAACGGCGCCGCGCGCGGCGGCGCGCTGTTCGGCGATTGGCCGGTCGAGGTGGTCGCACGCTGGATCGACGTTGCCGGCCTCGTGGTTGTGGCGGTCGATGGCGCGCGGCTGCTCGGCGCGCTGTTCACCTGCGGCAGGGACTGGGTGACGGCACCGCCCGCGGTTGCCATGCTGCAGGCCTGGCCCGGACAACCGGATGCCTATGTCTATGGTCCCGTGTGCGTCGATCAGGCGGCGCGCGGGCAGGGCGTGCTGGAGGCGATGTACGCCGATCTTGTCGCGCGCTGGCCCGGTCGCGAGGCCATCCTGTTCATCAAGGCCAGCAACGCCCCCTCGCTGCGCGCACATCAGCGCCTGGGAATGGCTGAGGTCGCGTGTTTTACGCTCCGCGGCGAGGTATTCCTGGTGTTGAGCAGCAAGCCAGTTGCGTAGCAAAGCGCTTGATGGTGTTACCGAATTGTCATCTTGATGCAATATATCCCGGCCACATGCGGGGAGCTGCGATCGGAGCGACGCTTCCGAGGGATGACAATGCTCGTGATGTGGTGCGCCGTCTCCGCGCGGTCGGTCGATTGGTCGGCGGTCCTGCGCGCCGCGGGCAAGACGATGATCGCAACGGTTGCATGCATGTCGTTTGTCCACGCGCAGCCCGCGTCCGTGAACTCCGAGCTCCAGTTCGACATTCCATCGCAGCCCCTCGACAGCGCGCTCGAGAGTTACATGCAGGTGACGGGTCTGCAGGTGCTCTACGCCAGCGCGTTGACCGCGGCGCGGATATCGGCCCGGGTGGAAGGACGGCGCTGGCCTCACGACGCGCTCGATGAGCTGCTGGTCGGGACCGGCCTTGCGGCCCGCACCACGGCTGACGGGGCCTTCACCCTGGTGGTTGTGGCGCGGCCGCGCGCGGTGCCGTCGCGCCAGGTGGTGGGTTTCGAGAATTATCTCGGCCACGTGCAGGATCGGATCATTGCCGCATTGTGCCGGCAGGCGACGACCCGGCCGGGCAGTTATCGTATCGCTCTGCAGTTCTCGATCGGGATTGCCGGCACGATCCGGGATGCTGCATTGCTCGGGCCGTCCGGCGACAACGCGCGTGACGAGGCGATCACCGTCGCGCTGCGCGGGCTGCCGGTCGGGCAGGCTGCGCCGCGCGACATGCCCCAGCCCGTGACCATGCTGATCTCGCCCTCGGCGGCGACTGGCCGGAACGAATGCCGGGGGGCCACGCCATGACCGACACCAGCTGGGCGGCCCTGCGGCAGTTGCTGGTCGAGCGCTATCACGACCTGCGTGAACGCCTGACGCGGCGGCTCGGGTCGGCCGAGTTGGCCAGCGAAGCGCTGCATGAGGTCTACCTGCGGCTTAATCGCAGCGACGCACCAGGGGCCGTGGCCAGTCCGGGCGCCTACCTGTTCAAGGCGGCCTATAATGTCGCAACCGATCGTCGGCGCAGCGAGCGGCGCCGCGCGCGTCGTACGGTTGAGGACGCCGACGTCATTCTGGACATTCCCGATGGGGGCGCGGGGCCGGATGGCATTGTCGAGGCGCGGGTGGAGCTGGCGGAGCTCGCACGTGCGCTGATGGCGTTGCCGCCACGCCAGCGCGCAATTCTGATCGCCGCGCGCTATCAGCAACTGCCGCGTGCCGAGATCGCCCGGCGGTTCGGCATTTCGCGCCGGACTGTCCAGTTCGAGCTGCAACGCGCGTTGGAAGCGTGCCGGGATCATCTCGATGCCACGGGGGGCGATCGCGATGACAAATCGTAAGAACGCCGTGCACATCTGCCGTCATCGGATCGTCTTGAGGGATAGGGGCTGCGTTGCCGATGGGGCGGCGCTAGCCGCGTTGAAGGACAGACAGCGGGCATGACGACGGATCGGGCCATGGGTGCACAGGACAGCGCCGCGCTGGAGCGCGAGGCGCTGGCATGGCTGGTGCGCATCACCGATGAGGACGCGACCGCGGCCGAGCGGGCCGCGCTGGCCGCCTGGCAGTCGCAGAGCCCGGCCCATGCCGCCGCGCTCGAGAGGGCGCGCGGGCTGTGGGGGGCGTTGCCGCCGGCGATCGATGGACTGCTGCGCAGCGGGGCGCTCCAGCCTGACGGGTTCGTGCACCGGCCGGCACCGCGCATCGGCCGCCGCGCCTTTCTCGGCGGGGCAGCTGCGGCGACCGCGGCGGCGGCCTGCTATCTGGTGGTGCGTCCGCCGCTGGAGCTGTGGCCGTCTCTGTCCGAGCTCGCGGCTGATTACCGCACCGGCGTCGGTCAACGCCGCGACATTGTCATTGCCGACGCCGTGCCGGTCGCCATGAACACCCAGACCAGCATTGTGCTGCGTCCGGCCATGCCGGGCCTCGATCGTTTCGAGTTGATCGCGGGCGAGGCGGCGATCGATGCGACCATGTTGAAGGGCAAGGCGGTGCGGGTCATTGCCGGCGATGGCTCGGCGACGGCAACGGCGGCGAACTTCTCCGTGCGCTGTGATGGACCGGCGACCTCCGTGACCTGCGTTGCCGGCAACGTGCGGGTTGCCGTCGCCGATCAGGAGGTGATGCTCGGGGCGGGCCAGCAGGTGGTCTACCGGCGTGGCGGCCTCGGCGCGGTGACAGCCGTCGATCCGACCGTCGTCACGGCGTGGCGCAGCGGCTATCTGATGTTCCGCAAGGAGCCGCTCGATCGTGTCATTGCGGAGGTCAACCGTTATCGGCCGGGGCGCATCGTGCTGCTGGATGCGACACTTGGGCGTGGTCTGGTCACGGCCCGCTTCAAGCTCGACCGGCTCGACGACGTCATGATCCAGGTGCACGAGGTCTTTGGCGCGCGGGTGCGTAACTTGCCGGGCGGGGTGGTCCTGATCGGCTGATCGCGCCGCGGGGCGTGTCACAAAACATTCGTCGAAAAAGATTGCGGCCCGGATTCACATCCGGTGCGAGCGGAACGTCACAGCAAGGTCCGCAAAGGACGGAGTGACGATGGATCGACGTCGTCGTCGTGGGAGGCGCGCGCGCCTTTCGCGGCGGTGTCGGCGTGCCTCCGGGGTCGCTTCTCCCCGCCGCTTCATGAATGATGAGCTTCGACCGATGCGAAAGCCGAGCCGCCGCCGTTCGTACACGCCTGTTGTCAGCCGGACCGTTCCTCGGTGCGTGCAGAGATCAGGTCGCGTGACGCGGGCAATGTTGCTGGCGGGGACGAGCCTGCTGACCGTGCTGACAGGGGGCGGGGGTGTATTCGCGGCGCAACTCGGCAGCGCGCCGACGATCGCGGCGCCGAGCTATGCGTCGGATGCCGCGAGCGCGGCGGCTCAGCAGGCGGCGGCCGCGGCGGCCAACGGCTCGAGTGCGCTGATGCGGGCGACCCAGGCGATCCAGGCCATGCAGGCGACGCAGGCC